>JAGCPC010000095.1 GCA_017642485.1 Prevotella sp.
AAATGCCGAAAAACTTGCAAAACGCGTTTTTATTTTGTATCTTTGCATTCGAAAATGCGAAGCTGCTCACGCTCGGCAATTGGTGCAAGCACCATTGCTCTCGCTTAATCGCAGCCTTGCACCACGGAAACGAACGCTGTGGAAAGCGCGCCGACTATAAACGACATTAAAATAAATATGGAAGAAAAGAATGTAACAATGAGTGGAGCACTCAGTGCTTCGCTTGAGGCTACTCTCGCAGTCGAGATGTTCCTCAATGAGAATTATCGATTCCGCCGAAACACCCTAAACGGCAAGGTGGAATATGCTACGCTGCCTAAGGCAGATGTGTTCCGAGCTCTGACAAAGGAGGCTCTGAACAGTATCGTGATTCGTGCCAAGCGCGAACAGATACTGGAGAAGGGAAGTCCTAAGACGGAGATAACGGAATACGTGGAATCTGAGGAGGTGCCTGAGTACAATCCTGCACAGGCATTCCTGACTAACCTACCCAAATGGGACGGACAGAATCATATCGCCAGGATATTTGGTAGAATACCAGGCATAAGCTCTGAGCAGCTGAACTATCTCACCATCTGGCTTCGCTCTGCCGTAGCCCACTGGCTGCAGATGGATATGCTGCATGGCAACGAGTGTGTGCCTACGCTAATCCCATCTTCGGCCGCACTCAGCAGGATCGCCCTCGATTTGCATCGTTTGTGGCAACCACCAACAATCCTCACCCTCTGACCGACCCTACGGGTAGCCGTCGATACATCTGCATACGTATCCCCGACGGACACAATATTAATAATGAGGGCGAAATAGACTATGGACAGCTATACGCTCAGGTGGTGCACGAACTGCGCGAGCTGAAAGCTCCCTACTGGTTCTCGAACGATGAGGTGGCTCGCATACAGCAGCTGAATCAGGAGTTTATGGAGCAGAAGGACCTTGGTGAGATGTTTGTGGCCTGTTTCCGTCAGCCTGAGGAGGGCGAGGTGCCCAAGCAGATGAACTGCGACCAGATGATAGAGGAGATACGCAAGAGCTATCCCTCGCTCAGCAACACCATCGGCAACAAGGTGAAGCTGGGTAAAACCATCAAGGCACTGGGATTCAAGCACAAGGAGCGTGCTCATATCTCTTACTACGACGTGATGCCCATAAGGGTAGCGTAACCTTGAGAGATGCAGGGAGAGATTAGGGAGGGATGAGGGAGAGATTCCAGCAATCTCTCATCGCCCGAATCCCCTGTGTTTATGCGGGTTTTGAGAGATTTAGTGAGAGATGAGAGATTTTTATTGATAACAACTAAAAAATTATGAATATGGAAGAAAAAGTACTAAAAGCAAATGATATCCCCATGGGATATGCTCTGTGTTTCAACAACGGATGCGCCGACAAGGACAAGTGCATGCACTATCAGGCCATGCTGCTTACATCGGCTGGTCGCTATAGTGGCTCAGCCGTCTTCCCCACGGCTTGGCAGGACGGCAAGTGCCGATGCTATCGCGAAAAGAAGCTAGTAAGGAAGGCTTGGGGATTTAGTGGGCTCTACAAGAATGTAGATCATCGCGATAAGACTGCGGCCCATCAGAGTGTAAGTTCATACTTCGGCCGTGGCAATGGCCAGTACTATCGAGCCCACCACGGCGAAATTCTGCTCTCGCCCAAGCAGCAGGAAG
>JAGCPC010000096.1 GCA_017642485.1 Prevotella sp.
CTCCTTCCAGATGTCGTCGAATGTGAGCGATGTTGCAGCAAGAGCGTTAGGAATAGCGCGCTGGTGAACAGCATTGAAAGCCTTCAGAGCATCAGCATCGGTATTCTGGCCCTGCAGAACTTTAGCCTCGGCAAATACCAGATATATGTCGGCAAGACGCAGGATTGGTGTGCAGAGCGAGCTAGCCATACGGGCAGCTGAAGTTCCAAGTGCTGTTACGTGGTCGGCATTGTTACCATACAGGTGCTTAACAACGTTGCAACCGGTTGGTGAACGGTGCTCACCCCATGCTGCAGAATTGTAGTCCTTGTCATACTCAAAGCGCATGTAGTCGAAACCACCCTTATCACGCCAGAGGTAAGGAATAACATCACCTACAGTCATCATGGTAGCCTTACGGCGTGTGTCTACATCAGGACGTGTAGCGGGATCATCGAGCACATTGAAACCGAATGCATCCTGCAGGTCAACTGATGGGCCACCCCATTCACCCCATACATCACCGTACTCATCGATACCGGTCATGCCAAGGTCAGACTGGAATGTGTTCTGCGATGTCCACTGGCTGCTAACCACCCAGCGCCAAGCGATCATGTTCTCGGGCGACTTGTTACCCTCGAGTTTGAAGATATCGGCATAGTTTTTCTCGAGTGAACGACCAGAGTTGTCGATAACGTCCTTAGCCAATGTAGCTGCCATCTGCAGATCGCTGCTGTTCAGCTGTCCGCTTACACCAGCCTTTGTCAGGTAAACCTTAGCCAGCAGGCCCTTAGCGCAATACTTATCCAGGCGACCCTCGGTGCACTGCTCAGGCAACAGTTCGATAGCCTTCTCAAGAGTCATCACGATATACTCGTAAACGTCGGCCTTCTGAACCTTTGGCTGCTCATTGTATGTACCAGCCTCGATCATTGATACATTATCATGTACGATGGGCACATCGCCGAATGTACGTACCAGATAGAAGTAGGCCATAGCCTTCCAGAGCAGACACTCACCCATGGTCTGGTTCTTAACAGCCTGAGAGGCGCCACCGCCCTCGATATACTTGCGTACAACGTTTGAGTGACCGTTTACAGCCCAGAGTGAGTACGACATGTTGCGCAGGTCCTCATCGTTAGAGTTGAGCGAGAAGTTCAGGTATGGGCTTGATCCCCAGTAGTAGTTACCCGAAAGAACCTCACCAACCTTGAAGAATCCACGCTGGAAATCATACCAAGGCGAGTTGTAAAGATAGTCAACGGCAGCGATGCACTCAGCATCTGTCTTGTAGTAACCGCCAGCTACATAACTGTCTTCTGTAGGACGATCCAGGAAGTCCTCACACGAAGTCAGTCCCAGTCCCATCACAGAGGCAGCCAGAAATATTTTGATCTTATTTATTTTCATAATGATTGTCCTCCTATAGTTAGAATGATAAGTTTACACCGAATGTACATGTGAATGGTGAAGGATAACGTCCGTTATCAAGACCAAATACATAACCGTTAGCATCTGTGGTAGAGGCACCGATTTCAGGATCGTAGCCGTCATAACCAGTGATGGTCAGCACGTTCTGCAGGTTGCAGTACAAGCGCAGATTCTCAAGATAGAGCTTCTTCACGATGTTCTTTGGGAATGTGTATCCCAGCGAGATATTCTTCAGACGAACATAGCTACCGTCTTCGATATAGCGGCTTGAGATGTTCTGGTTGTAGGTGTTACCGATAGCCACACGTGGAGTGCTGGTGTTAGGATTGGTAACATATACATTTGTGATGTCATTATACCATGCACTGCCGTCCTCATATACCTTGTTTGCGTCGATGGCAGCCAGCTGTGCGCGGTCGGCAATCTTCTCCTGAATCTGGTTGTTCCAGGTACTTGTCATCGAGGTAAGGTTGATTGAGGTGTAGTTCATTACCTTATTGCCTACAGAACCGTTGATGAAGATACTCAGGTCGAAGTTCATGAAGTTGAATGTATTAGTGAAACCAAAGGTGAACTTAGGCAGTGGCGAACCGATGTTGGTCTTATCGTTCTCGTCGATTTTGCCATCGTTGTTCACGTCCTTGAACTTCAGGTCACCAGGCCAAACTGTATTGCTCTTGCTATACTTAGTAGGATCGGTAACGTGGCTGAATGTGCCATCGCCGTTGTCGATGCATGACTGAGAATACAGAGTATTAACAGGTGAGTTTAGGATATCGTCGAAGTCTTTATATACACCCTCAACCTCGTATCCGTAGAAATCGTACATAGGACGACCTACTGAAGATACTGCTACAACGTCGCTCCACTGACCGTAACCGATGATTGCGGCAGAAGTAGTACCCTGCAGGGCAACCAGCTTGTTCTTGTTGAACGAGAACTGCAGGTTTGTGTCCCAACTGAAGTCCTTTGTAACAACTGGAGTAGCCTTTAACTCGATCTCAAGACCGGTGTTGCGCATTGTACCATAGTTTCCGTAAGGTGCAGAGAGTGCAGACGAACCGTTACCCTGTGTACCCAGGTATGAAGGCAACTGCATCTTCATCAGCATGTCCTTCGACTCCTTCTTATACCAGTCGATGGTCAGGTTCAAGCGGTTGTTGAAGAAACCGAGGTCGAGACCCAAGTCGATCTGCTCCTGTGTCTCCCACTGGATTGACTCGTTAGGCAGACCTGTAGGACGATATGACTGTCCGAGTGCTGATGGCATAACGCCTAGGGCAACACCCCACTTGTAGCCACCTATATTGGCGTTACCAGTCTGTCCCCAACCAGCACGGATCTTACCGTTGCTCAGCCACTTGATGTTCTTCATAAACTGCTCGTTGGTAAAACGCCAGCTGGCAGCGAATGAGTGGAATCCAGCCCAACGGTTGTTAGGACCGAAGTTTGATGATCCGTCGTAACGGAATGTGTATGTTGCGTAGTAGCGATCATCGTAGTTATATGTCTCACGAGTGAAGAACGATGCCATAGATGCACTACCGAAACCTGAACTGAAGTCGCGGTCAGTTTTCTCAGCCAGCGATGGGTTGCGCACGTCGTTACGAGGCAGGTTCTGACCAGTGATACCCTGATACTTCCATGTAGACTCCCAGCACTCCTGACCGAGCATAGCGGTGAAGTGGTGCTTGTTGATGTTACCTGTGTATGTCAGATAGTTCTTAAGCTGCCAGAACTTGTTGGTGTTGCTCTGCCAGTGGTCCTGGTTAGCAGGCTTCTGCCATCCACCCAGGTCAACTGAAGGCTCCCATGTCTCAGCGTTCGAACCAGAGATGTCGTAACCCAGTTCAGCGTGCCATACCAGATTCTTCAGGAAGTTAATCTCGGCAAAGATGTTACCTGTAAGCTTGCGGCGCTCCAGTGTGTACTGGTTCATGTTGGCTAGAGCCACAGGGTTAGGGTTGGTATATCCCTCACGTACCTCAGCATAGTAGTTGCCAAATACGTCGTAGATGGGGATATCAGGCAGTGTGGTCAGAGAGTAAGTGATGATACCCTCAGTACCGTCAGCCTTCTTCAGGTCATCGTTGGTGGTTGAGAATGTGGTAGACATACCCAACTTCAACCAGGGCTTCAGCTGTGCGTCGAGGTTGGCGCGAACAGAGTAACGCTTGAAGTTAGAACCGATGATGGTACCCTCCTGATTCATGAAGTTACCTGATACATAGTACTGAATCTTATCGGTACCACCCTGAGCCGACAGCTGGTGCTGGTGCTGCAGAGCAGTCTGGAAGATTGCATCCTGCCAGTTGGTACCCTTACCCAGAATAGTTGGGTCAGAGTAAGTCTGGTTAGCCTGGCTCTTTACAATCCAACCATCGTTTACAAAGTCCTGATAATATTCAGCATATTCGCGAAGGTTCATCATGTCGAGGCGCTTCATCTGACGGTTAACAGCAAACATACCGTCGTAGTTAAACTTAGCCTCGCCGCTCTTACCGCGCTTGGTGGTGATAAGCACAACACCGTTGGCACCCTGGGCACCATAGATAGCGGTAGCAGATGCGTCCTTCAAGATTTCCATTGATACGATATCCGATGGGTTAAGTGTTGACAGTGGAGAGATGGTAGAAACCTTACCATTACCCAGACGGTCGGCCAAACCGAAGTCGGCACCCGACTGACCTCCAGTCTGCACAATCACACCATCGATTACATAGAGAGGCTCCTGATTGGCGTTGATTGAACCAATACCACGTACGCGGATAGCCGAAGATGATCCAGGAGCACCTGAAGTTGTTACAGCTGTAACACCGGTAGCGTGTCCCTGCAAGCTCTGGTCGAGCGAAGTGATAACCGATCCCTTCAGAGCCTGCTCACCGATAGATGATGACGAACCAGAGAGGTCGCTCTTCTTCATCGTACCATAACCTACTACAACCACTTCGTCGAGCAGCTGTTTGTCTTCTTCGAGAGTAATCTTGTAATTAGACTGGTTAGCAGTAATCTTTACCTCCTTGTTAAGGTAACCGATGTAAGAAATCACCAGGGTCTGACCTGGGTTAGCGTTCAGAGTAAAGTTTCCGTCGAAATCGGTAGCCACACCGTTTGACGTGCCCTTCACCACTACACTGGCTCCGATGACGGGGCCTGAAGCGTCGACTACAGTACCTGTAATCTTCTTCGCAGCCTGCTGAACCTCCTGCGGAGCTTCGGCGGCATAGGCGTTCGTTGAGTATCCAAGTCCTATCAAGGCCATGGCACTCACCAGAAGCGCTGTCTTTCTAAAATTTCGATTCATACTTAGTGTTAATATTGTTAATTGGTTTATAAATCCATTGGTTTGGTTATGAGAGTATCACTCCCGAGCCTCGCTCCCTATTATATAAGGTACGCGCGAAAAGCTAACAGCGAATCCAGACTAGCTGAATCCGCTGCAAAGGTAATCATTTATTAATTAAATATAATACTTTTGTTTGATAAATACTGATACTTTTTTGCTCAAACCTCATTTTTAACATTTAAAATACGTAAAAAATGCCAAAAATAGAGCAAAAGTGTATCAAAAACACCTTGAAAACTTGCTATTTTTGCTAATAAATGTAAATAAAACACACATAAGTATTCGTCTTATGGGGCTTGTAGCCTAGTTGACTCAGGGCGCGGCCTACTTCTATGTTGATGCTCTTGGTGAGATGATACACATAGATTTTTACATCACCAATCTTTTTTATAAATATCTATTCCACTTCCACTCGCTATATCCCCTGTGTTTATACGGGTTTCAACACTGTTAAGTGGAAGTGGAAGATAATTCTGAAAAAGTTTTTGTATTCGCTCAACTGTCATTTTTCTCTAACTACTTTTCAATTGCAAAGTACCTAGCGTGCAATTGTTTTCTAGGTACTTTGCAAATTAAATCAATCGTTCATTGTCCCTCCGTTCTTTGGCAGTGATTAAGAATATTTGACGCTATCAAACGGATATATTCTAAAACTTATTTCTACATTCCAAACAGATCATCCATTGTTATCTCGTTTTGAATGATGTTGAAATAACTGTTATGAACAACACCATTTGTTGTAACCATAACAAGATGAGGAGTACGTTTGTCGCGCGAAAGTTCTTGGTACGAACTGAGTTTGTTTTGTAGATCTTTTGCATAGTCATTATCAATTGTGAACATACTATCAGAGTGCTTCATCTCGCATAGATCAGTAAAACCGTCAGCCCTTTGAATCACCAAGTCTATCTGCGCCCCTCGTCTCTCGGTAGCACCCCGGGCATACCATGAGCATACATTGGTTTGCACTCCTGAGATGCCAAGGGCAGCCTTTATCTGCGGAACATGCTGCAGACAAATGCGTTCAAAGGCATGTCCTTTCCACACGTTATGTGATGTCGAAGTGAACGTATTCGACCAATAGTGCTCATCGCTGAAGGAGTTTTTCTTAATGCAATGATAATAGAACAAGGTATAATTGTCTATCAGTTGATACATTGCATTATTATCAGCGGTATCAGCCGAAGCAAAGCGACGGATAAAACCGCATTCCTCCAGCTCCTCTAATATCATGGAGAATGTTCCTCCGTCAGAAATCTTGCACTCTTTCAGTATTTCGTCTCTCGACATTCCCGACTTTCTGCCATTACTCAAGCTCCATATCACCTTGAGATAATTCTCTGGTCGTTTAAACAGAATTGTATAAAGTGCTTCAAATTCATCATGTAACTGTGCATTCTCTGCAAAAAACAATTGATCAACATTCTGCGCTACACTAAGTCCCTTTTTAAGGAAGCTCCAATAATAAGGTATACCACCAAGAATCATGTAGAGTTCCAGTATATCTTTCCTACCAAGTGCAAGATTGGCGCTTTTAGCAAAAAGTTCGCACTCACGAAGTGTGAATGGCAATAGTTTTATACGATTAGTAAGCCTTCCTCGTAACCCACCCTTATCCTTTAGCAGTTTTTTACTAATCCACGATGTAGCGCTACCACATACGATTAGAACTATATCCTTCTCTTTGCGTGCTGTAGCCCAACCGTTCCAGAAGTTTTCTAGCGCACCTATCAGATTGCTTTTGGGTGTGTCCATCCATGGAAGTTCATCTATAAACAGAACTTTTTTTCCTTCCGGAGCTTGGTTGATGAGCATCTTTAGCAACTCAAAAGCGTCAATCCATGTCTTTGGGACAGCACATTTTAGTCCAGCTGCCACCAAAGAGTTACGGAATGCCGTCAACTGTTGGCGAAGCGTTCCTTTAGCAACTCCGGTGTGCTGAAAGCAGAACTGATAGTTGAAAGTTTCACGAACCAAGTATGTTTTACCAACACGACGTCTGCCATAGACGGCACAAAACTGCGACTCCTCTTTTTCAAGAAGCCAAAGTAATTCCTGTTGTTCCTTTTCACGTCCTATAATCATAAAACCGTTTGTTTATAATAATAACACACTTTCCGCTGCAAATATAGTAAAAAATATCGTATAACCAGCGGAAATATATGTATTTCTTTATATTTCCGCTAAAAATAGCACATTTTTAACATTCTAGATACTATTGGATGTTATATTCTTTTAGAATCACCAACAATAATCTCTATTCAGTTACTGGAACTACTGGATTTTCAGGTTCTTTTTCCACCTTATCATCAGTCTTTGAACACGACATGCCTGCCATAACAAGCACGATAGCAAGTACTTGTAAGCTGTTATTTTAGGGTATAGAGATAGGCCAGAAGAGCCATCTTGCCACGCATGGTTTCGCGGGGAGTGAACTCGCCGTTTACCCAGAAGTAGCGCTGGTTGAAGTACGACTCCTGACGGGGCCAACCACCGTTGTTCCAGTCTGGATAGCAGTACTTTAGTATCTCGCGGGCATCGCCACCATTGTGGCCGGGCGACCATGTCTCGGTGCCATTGAATGGTGTCTGACCAGGATGTGTGCCTGGATCGCCATCGTTGCGGCCGGTAGAGTACACGTCGGTGATATGGCGCTCGCCCAGTCCTGTCATCTCTACGATGTTGCCTGGGTTGCGGCCCAGTGCCCAACCAGCCTCGGTAAACAGAATGTTCTCAAGCTGTTTGCGTGTGGCCTTGTCGGCGATATAGTGGGCTAGCATAACTAGCTGTACATTCTGTGAAGTCTGCCAACGGCTGTCGTTAGCAGCGCGACGGCTGGGACGATTGGCTACATGACCATAGTTGTAATCCTTGGCTTGAGCATTTACGCATGCCTTGAGGTTCTGGTAGAATTCGCCGTAGTGGCGTGGCTGTGGACAGGTGAGATAGGCTGCAGCAGCCCAGTACTGGCAGAATGGTACGAGGTTCTTATCCTGCTCGTGCATAACGCCTACACCGAAGAATCCATGACGGCCCTTGCTGAACAGCAACGACTTGTTGTCCTTAATCATACTCTCGTCGACCATCAGGCGCTCCCACTGCTCGTCGCCTGTGAGGTTGTAGAGGAATGCGGCCGCCATCTGACGGAAGTCGCGGCCACGCATCTGCATCGATCCTACATCCTGCAGATCGTCGAGATGCTGATTGTCCTGACGCGAAGCAAAGCGGAATGCCTTGATAGCCTCGTCGGTATAGTACTGGCGCAGAGAGTCATTCTTGCTCAATCGGAATGCTTCGGCCATGATGGCGCAGTTGGCTGCATTGGCCCAAGCTGCCATAGTGGTACAGCCTGCTTGGAACA
>JAGCPC010000097.1 GCA_017642485.1 Prevotella sp.
ATTGCCGCAGCAATAATGATTCGACTCATCACAACTGTGAATTGTGCACTGTGAATTGTGAACTGTGAATTACTTCAGTCCTGCTTTCAAACTGCGTATCACCGCAGAGTTGAAGCCTGCATGGTCGAGTTCGTTGAGTCCCTTGATGGTCACGCCGCCAGGGGTGGTGACCTTGTCGATGGCTGCCTCAGGGTGCCAACCCGTCTCTTTGAGCAGTGACACTGCTCCCTGCATGGTCTGCAGTGCTATCTGCTTAGCCTGGTCAGGATAGAAGCCCATCTCGCAACCTCCCTCCATCTGGGCACGTATATAGCGCATCACGTATGCTATGCCGCATGATGCCATCATCATACCAGGACCCACGAGGTTTTCTGTCACCACGATGGTGTCGCCACACAGGTCGTAGAGTGCCTTCACCTTAGCAAGACTCTCATCACTGGTGTTCTTGCCCTTGGCTATGAAACTCATAGAAGCACCATACTCAGCGGCTATGTTAGGGATGACGTAGCAGTACTGTCCAGCCTCGCCCAACTGCTCCGCCAGTTTCTCAGTGGTGAAGTTGGCAGCATCTGAAACGATGATCTGCTTCTCCAAGTCGAGAGCCCCCTTTATCTCGTCGAGCACCAGTGGCATAAGCCAAGGCTTTACTACCACCACCACGATGTCGGCACCTTTTACAGCTGCTACATTGTCCGTAGTAGTCTCGATGGCGGGGTATGTCTCCTTAAACTGAGCCAGCAGTGCCTCGTTCTTATCGGCGATGCAAAGAGAGACCCCGTTTTCGTTTTCGTAGCGAAGCGTTTCGTTTTCGTACGAGCGAAGCGAGTTCTTCGCCCACCCATGTATTAGTGCGCCTCCCATGTTGCCGGCGCCAATGACTGTAACTTTCATATAGATGAGAGATTATAGATGAGAGATTATAGATGAAAGACGGTTGATGAAGTCATCCGCATTCTCCTTAGTCATGCAGAGAGGTGGAAGCAGACGCAGTAGGTTGGTGCCTGCACAACCAGTGAAGCAGTGCTGGTCATAAACCAGCGGCTTACGCACCTCAGCATGTGGAATGTCAAACTCCACACCTATCATCAGGCCTCTGCCCCTCACATCTGTGATATGCTTACCCTCTGGTGATGCCTGCAGTTCCTTGAGCTTCTTCATAAGGTAGTCGCCCACCTCGCGGGCATTCTCTACCAGATTCTCCTGCTCCATCACATCGAGTACTGCGAGTGCTGCAGTACATGCCAGGTGGTTGCCACCGAATGTAGTACCCAACTGTCCATAGACGGGAGTGAAATCAGGTGATATCAGCAATCCCGACATTGGGAAGCCATTGCCTATGCCCTTTGCCACACTGATAAGGTCGGGGGCAAGAGACAGTTCACAGTTCTCAGTTCTCAGTTCACAGTTATCGTTCCCGTCCATAAGCCATTGGTGAGCGAAGAACTTGCCAGAACGACCGTAGCCACACTGTATCTCATCACAGATGAGCACCGTGCCATATTTCTTGGTAGCCTTACGCAGTCCCTGGTAGAACTCCTTGGTAGCCATCTGTATGCCACCCACGCCCTGTATGCACTCCAGTATTACGGCACACACATCGCCCTTTGCCAATTCAGCCTCCCATGCTGCGAGGTCGTTCATTGGCAGGAATGTTACGTGTCCGTTGTCATTGATAGGAGCCACAATCTTTGGGTTGTTGGTCACCTCCACAGCCAGTGATGTCCTTCCGTGAAACGCCTTGCTAACAGCGAGCACACGCTTTCTGCCGTTATGGAATGAAGCCAGCTTCAGGGCGTTCTCGTTTGCCTCCGCACCTGAGTTGATGAGGAAGAACTGCCAGTCCTCATAGCCACATGCCTTGCCTAAACGCTCGGCAAGTTCCACTTGCAGTTTGTTCTGTACTGAGTTGGAGTAGAATCCCAACTTGTTCAATTGTGCGGTCATCATCTCCACATAGTGAGGATGACAGTGTCCTATGCTGATTACGGCATGTCCGCCATAGAGGTCCAGAAACTCCTGTCCCTTCTCGTCCCATACCTTACAGCCTTGTCCCTTGACGATGTTTACGTCAAATAGGGGATATACGTCAAAAAGTTTCATTGTTGAAAGTTGAATGTTGAAAGTTGAAGGGTCTTAAAAGGCACTCGCCTTCAGGTTCAGTCCTGCCTTTTCGTCAATGCCAAACATGATGTTCATGTTCTGTACTGCCTGACCTACGGCACCCTTCAGCAGATTATCTATCATTGATGTTATGACCACCTTCTTGCCAAACACATCCACATGCACCAGAGCCTTGTTGGTGTTTACCACCTGCTTCATGTCCAGTGCTTTGTCGCTGTAGTGGGTGAAGGCAGCGTCCTTGTAGTATTCCTTATACAGAGCCACGACTTTTTCCTCAGTCATCGCCTTGTCGAGTGTCACCACCTCAGTGGCGAAGATGCCTCGTGCGAAGTCTCCTCGGTAGGGGATGAAATCTACCGTTATACCCTCTGCATCATAGCCCTCGTTCAGAGTATCTATCACACGTGGCGCATTGCTTGGGCGCAGTTCGTTGAGTGTCTGTGTTATCTCATGCAGGTGCTGGTGTATGAACAACTTATACACAGAGAAATTGTTGTTGCGCCATGAGAAGTGGGTGGTAGCGCCAGGCTTCTGTCCAGCTCCCGTACTGCCTGTTATGGCATTCACACTGATGTCGTGAGTCAGCAGACCAGCCTTCGCCAATGGCAACAGTCCCAACTGTATGCAAGTAGCGAAACAGCCAGGGTTGGCAAGGTGCTGACACTTCACTATCTCTTCACGGTGAGTCTCAGGCAAGCCATACACGAAATCGTGAGGTTTGAGGTTTGAGATTTGAGATTTGAGGTTTCCCGTTCCCTTTATCCTAAAGTCCTGCGCCAAGTCTATTATCTTCACTCCCTCTGGAATGGTGTGTTCCTTGAGGAATGCCTCGCTCTTGCCGTGTCCGAAACAGAAGAACACCACATCCACCTTGTCGAAAGGCATCTCGCTGGTAAACTCCAGTTCCGTCTCGCCTATCAAGCCCTCGTGCACATCGTACACCTTATTGCCCGCATTCGACTCAGAGTTGGCGAAGACTATCTCCACCTCAGGGTGATTTACCAACAGTCTTATCAGTTCACCACCAGTATATCCAGCAGCACCTAATATTCCTACTTTAATCATAATTATCTTGTAATACCGTCAAAATCGGGACCTTTAGGAGCAAATATCCACAACAGTATGTAGAACCAGATGCTCAGCCCCCAAAAGAAAACAGCACAGAATACGAAAATACGTACCACGAGTGGGTCGAGGTTGAAGTACTCAGCGAGTCCGCCGCATACGCCTGCTATTTTCTTGTCTGTTTGAGAGAGATAAAACTTCTTTTCCATTGTTTGTATTATGAGAGGGGGTCGTGGCGCCTTACTTTCTCTCCCCTGGATGTGCCAGATAATACGCACGGAGTGCGGTAGAAGAAACCTTGATGAAGCCCTTGGCATCCTCAGATGTCCATGCCTTCGCTGTCTCACCATATTCACCGAGTTTGTTCTTTACCAGGTCGTTAGGAGAGTCAACACCTACGGTGCTGAAGGTCAGCGGACGGAGTTCCAACTCCACCTCACCAGTCACGTTACGTTGTGAACTCGTCAGCATAGCCTCGATGTCGGCCATCACTGGCTCCAGATACTGTGACTCGTGCAGGAACATACCATACCAGTTTGCTACTTGGTCCTTCCAGTACTGCTGCCACTTCGACAGGGTGTATTTCTCCAGGAAGCGGTGAGCACCTATGATGAGCATAGGAGCAGCAGCCTCGAAACCTACACGTCCCTTGATACCTATTATAGTATCGCCCACGTGACAGTCTCTGCCTATGCCGTAAGCAGCACCTATCTCCTCTACAGCCTGTATAGCCTTGATTTTGTCGTCATACTTCTTGCCGTTCACTGAGCACAGCTCACCCTTCTCAAATCCCAGTTTTAGGGTCTCAGGACCCTCCTTTGTTGGGTGCTTTAGGTAAGCGCTCTCAGGCAATCCCTGCTTGGAGTCGAGTATCTCGCCACCACAGATGCTGGTGCCCCATATTCCCACGTTGTATGAGTATTTCAGTTTGGTGAAGTCAGCATAGAACCCATGCTCGTTCAGGTAGTCTATCTCCTCCTGACGGCTCAGGTTACCGTCACGTGTCAGGGTGATAATCTCCACACCAGGAGCCATCACCAGGAATGTCATGTCAAACCTTATCTGGTCATTGCCTGCACCAGTAGAGCCATGAGCTATGGCATCGGCACCTATCTCGTTGGCATAGCGTGCTATGGCGATAGCCTGGAATATACGCTCCGAAGACACAGAGATAGGGTAGCAGTTGTTACGCAGTACGTTGCCATACACCATGTACTTCAACGACTTCTCGTAATACTCCTGTGTCACGTCGAGAGTGACATACTTCACTGCGCCCAACTTATAGGCGTTCTCCTCGTTGGTCTTCAACTGCTCAGCAGAGAAACCACCCGTATTAGCACAAGCGGCATACACCTCGTATCCGTCCTGTGCCAACTTCATCACTGTGTAAGAGGTATCCAGACCTCCACTAAATGCTACAACAACTTTTTTCTTAGCCATATCTTTTAAGATTGAATATTCATAATTGAAACTGTGAACTATGAACTGTGAACTGTGAACTAAATCAGCCCTCTCTTCGCCAACGTCTTCATCACATCCTGGAATACACTGGCTGGCGTCGGTTCGCCCTTATGCTTCTCGGGGTCATAGAGCATACCCGTGCAGATGCAGAACTTGCGGTTCTTCGCCACCAGGATATCGTGGTTAGTACATCCCTCGCAGCCACGCCAGAAGGCATCGTCGTCCGTCAGTTGGTTGAAGCTCACAGGCACATAACCCAGTGCAGTGTTCATCTTCATCACCGCGTCACCCGATGTCAGCGAGAAAATCTTCGCCTTCGGCCATCTGATGCGCGCCAGCGTAAAAGTGTAGTCCTTTATCCTCTTCGCTATGCCCAGTCCCTGATAGTCAGGATGCACTATCAGGCCCGATGTCGTCACATAGTGCTTGTTGCCCCATGTCTCGATGTAGCTGAACCCAGCGAAGTTATCCTCAGAGTCAAGTGCTATCACCGCCTTGCCCTCCTTCATCTTCGTTGCTACGTACTCATGCGTACGCTCTGCTATGCCCGTACCGCGCTTCTTCGCTGCGATGCGGATAGTATCCAGAATCAAATCCACGTATTTCTCGTGCGATTCGTCTGCTACCAATATTCTTACGTCTTTAGTCAACTTTATATATATTATTTTTCGTTTTCGTTTTCGTAGCGCCATCAGGCGCGTTTCGCACGAGCTCCGCTCGTCATATCCCCATTTCCGGTATTATCGCACTCAGCTGGTCCACCACATCCAGGTGTTTCGCCCCCTCGCGCAATACTATAAATATGGTGTCGTCACCCGCTATTGTGCCTATCACGTCACGAGGTGCCACCTGGTCGATGTTCGATGCTATGCTGCTGGCAAATCCTGGCTGCGTCCTTATCACCCCCATGTTGCCTGAAAACTGTATCGACTTGTATCCAGGCGATGGAAGGATGTTTTGTGCTGGAGTCTGCGGACGATGCACCCTACGGTAGGCACCCTCCTCAGGTAGGGCATACACATATCTGCCTTCACCATTCGCCGCCTTCGCCACCTTCAGCTGCTTCATGTCTCTCGAAAGCGTAGTCTGCGTCACCGCTATGCCCTGTCGAGCCATAGCCTGTATCACCTCCTCCTGCGATCCCAACTCATTAGTCAGTATCACCAGCCTCAGTGCCGCCAACCTATCTTTCTTACTTACCTTCAGCATCTATCGTTTTTGTCTTCGTTTTCGTAGCGCAGCGTTTCGTTTTCAAACCTTTGAACCCTCTTGAACCAGCGAAGCGTTTGAACTTTTTGAACCAGCTCGCAGAGCTCTAAGTTGCATATTTATGCGTATCGACTTGCAAAATTATAAAATAATTATGAATTATGCACTATGAATTATGAATTATTTTCGCTTTTGTTGCTTTTTTCTTGCATATTTGCATAAATGAGTATATTTCTTAAAATAATTAGC
>JAGCPC010000098.1 GCA_017642485.1 Prevotella sp.
ATATTATATAATATATATAATATAAAGTTCCTGTAAATCCCAAGTCCTAAAACCTTCTTGTCCTATTTGAATAATGAATAGTTGAATAGTTCACCTCGTTTTTACCGAATAAGTTGACTATCATATACCAAATGTTAAAAACCCCGCCACGATATTGGGTGGTTGACAGTTGATAGTTGACAGTTGATAGTTTTTTTTCATATTTGTGCATTTTACCTATAACTTGTTGTAATATAGTTGGTTGTGTGTTTAAGCAAAGTAGCTTGTATTTTCGTGCATTCCGGCACTGCTTGATGTGGCTTCTGGCATAGCAAGATGCCCATTCCGGCATAGCCAGATGTGCCCTCTGGCATAGCCTCAAAAAAGTGGGCGCAGCGCAGTGTTAAATACCCCGTTTTGCTTGCATATATTAAGTTAATGTAGTAACTTTGCATCAACTTCCTGAAGGGACAACGTTAACCCTAACGTTAACCTTAACAGGAACGGGGGACGGAACTTCAAAGGCCACGAAAGGATGTCCCAGAGCGCTCAAAACAAACAACATTATTAACTAACAACATTTAAAAAGACCACAGATAGCACGGATAGGCACAGAAAATAATCCGGTAAATCCAAAGCAATAAGGGATGGACACGAAAGGAGAATAATCCGAGTTAATCCGAGAAATCCGTGGTCAACAAAAAAATTAAAGAAAGGAGATTAAAACAATGGCAATTCTTATCAACGTCCTTCAGGACAAACGCAAAAACTCAAACAAACTGTGGTACGGTCGTGCCATCACCCCTAAGACTATTGACACCGCGCAGCTGGCGAAGCGCATACAGGCTAACGTCTCCGTGAAGGAGAGTGACGTCATGGCAGTGCTCATAGAGCTTGCCGAGGTGATGCAGATAGAGCTGCAGAACGGCAACAAGGTACAGCTCGACCGCTTCGGCTACTTCTGGTACGGCATCAAGTCAAGCGGCTCGCTCACCGGCGAGGAGTGGAACGTACCGGAGAACCTCAAGAGCTTCCACATCAACTTCGTGCTCTTCAATAAGCGCAACTCCGCCGGCAAGGTGACCAGCAAGTCGTTCGGTGCGACGGATCTGCACGGTGAGGTGTACATGGTCAACAACGTGCTCAAGTCGTCCCTCAAGCCCGCTGGCGAGGACGAAGGAGAGTAGTTTTCAGTGCACAGTTAGTTCGCAAAGCTCATCATATTCATGTCACAGTTCACAGTTAGGAGTCGCTCTTGTCAGAGCGAGAAATCTCACAAATCGAACCAAATCAAACAAATATAATTTAACGACAACCTGGACAACTTGGACAACTTTTAAGATTTGAAAGATTTGAAAAGATTTGTACGATTTATTCGCTTGGGCTCATCACATTCGAGTCTGCCCGTAGGGCACTCAAGAACAGAAAGGAGATTTTTATGACGGAAGAAGCTAAAAAGAACTGGAGCGTTATCATCAACGCTATCCTCACCGCAATCTGCACGATACTGACAACCACAAGTTGCGTATCGCACTTGTAAAGTTCAAAAGTTCAAGAGTTCAAAAGTTCAAGAGTTCAAAAAGTGAGCGACATCTTGCTAAAAGAAGCAGGGTGTCGCTTTTGTATAGAAGTTACAAAAGTGAACAAAGTGAACTTTCATATAAATTAAGCGTTTGTTAAGTTTTTTAATAAGGTAAAAGTTAGGCTAAGTGCGGATTTTTTTGTACCTTTGCAGTTATGAATTTGAGCAAGACGATGCGAAATATACTTAACTGTTTGATAGTCAGTGTGATAACCGTAGCCTTTCCTCTCAACGCGCATGCGCAGGATGATGCGTGGGTGGAGTGTGAGGATACTTGTTCGCACATACATGGGATAGACATATCGCACTATCAGGGTGAGGTATTCTGGGATCATGTGGGCGACACGAAGATGGCTTACTGCTACATCAAGGCTACGGAGGGTGGCGACAGGATAGACGAGAGGTATGAGAACAACCTGAAGATGGGTCATAGCTACGGCATAAAGATGGGGTCGTACCACTTCTACCGCCCGAGGACGGAGCAGGAGGTGCAGCTGAGCAACTTCATGGTGCAGTGCAAACCGAGCGAACAGGACCTGATACCGATGATAGACATCGAGACGACGAGCGGGCTGGAGACGGAGGAGTTTTGTGACTCGCTGTTTAAGTTTCTGGACTTGGTGGAGCATGCCTACAGGCAGAGGCCGCTGCTATACACGGGTACGAACTTCTACAACAAGCACTTGGCGGAGAAGGTAAACAGGTACCTGGTGATGATAGCGCAATATACTGAGGAGGAGCCGAAGCTGGTGGATGAACGTGATATCACGATGTGGCAATATACTGGCAAGGGTAGCCTGAATGGCGTGAGAGGCCATGTGGACAAGTCACGATTCATGGGTAACCACACGCTGCGAGAATTGAAGTTTAAACACAGGAAGGGGGAAGAATAACGATGCGCGAGCATAGCTCGCTACGATAACGAACCTTTGAAAAAAAAGTAATATGCTGATAAGATGTCCGGAATGTAATAATGAGGTGAGCGACAAGGCTGAGATATGTCCTCACTGTGGGATAAAAATCTCAGGTAACCCTGAGATAACGGGAACGGGAACGACCCTCACCCCTAACCATTCTCCTAATGGAGGACAACCTACCCCTAACCAACCTAAGGGTAAGTCAAAGGCGGTGTGGGTGGTATCGTTCGTCATAGCCCTGGCGGTGGTTGGCGCGGTGTATTACTACAATGTCAATGCTGAGAAGGAGAAGGAGCGCGAGGCATACGAGTATGCGCTGCAGAGCACTGACCCCATGGTGCTGCAAAACTACCTGAGCCGATACCAGGATGCTCCGCGTGAGCACCGCGACTCGATAAATGCTCTGCTCACACAGATAAAGATGGATGATAATGAGTGGCAGAACGCGGTAAACAGCGGTTCGCGAGGGGCACTGATGCAGTATATAGCCGACAATCCTGACTCGCCACACCTCGCTGAGGCGAAAAACAAGGTGGACTCGATAGACTACAACCACGCTATGCGCGAGTACAAGAGCAGCCACGCCATAGAGATACTGCAGAAGTACATCACTGAGCACCCTAACGGCAGGTATGTAGAGACGATACAGGAGATAATAGGCGAACTGAAGAGCATAGAGCTGACCCCAGAGGAACTCGATATGGCAAAGGGAGTGTGTAGGAAATTCTTCCAGGCCATCAATGCGCGAAACGAGTCGAAACTCCTCAGCACGGTAACCGACTTCCTGGCTTCATTTCTCAACCGTTCGGGGGTGAGCAATGAGGATGTGGTGAGCTTCATGAACAAACTGTACAAGGATGACATCACCAACATGAACTGGTACATGATGGACAACTTCAAGGCTGAGAAGGTGGACAACGGTGAGGGTGGCAAGAATGTCAGGGTGCAGTTTGGTGCCGAACAGCACATAGAGCGTACCGACCCTACAAAGGAGAAACTGGCAAGGTATATCATCTCGGCTGAGATAACGCCCGACTGGCGTATCACCAAAATGAATATGAAGAAGCAGGTGGTTTCCGAATGAACTTTAAGTGGAACATAGACGAACTGTCGGAGTTGCAGCAGAAGCAGGCAACGGAGTTGAGCGAGAAGCTCAACATGTCGGCCGTACTCACCTCGCAGCTTGTGAAGCATGGCATCACGACGGAGTCGGGTGCCAAGAGGTTCTTTCGTCCTCAGTTGTCAGACCTCATCAACCCCTTCCTCATGAAGGACATGGACCTGGCTGTGGACAGACTCAATGATGCCATAGGTCATAAGGAGCGCATACTGGTATATGGTGACTACGACGTGGACGGATGTACGGCAGTGGCACTGGTGTATAAGTTTCTGCAGCAGTTTTACAGCAACATAGACTACTACATACCTGACCGCTACGACGAAGGCTACGGGGTGAGCAAGAAGGGCATAGACTATGCCAAGCAGCAGGGCGTGAGCCTCATCATAATACTCGACTGCGGCATAAAGGCTCACGAGGCGATAGAGTATGCCAAGAGCATAGGCATAGACTTCATAGTGTGTGACCACCACATGCCTGACGAGACGCTGCCACCAGCCTACGCCATACTCAATCCTAAGCGCACGGACGACACCTACCCCTTCAAGCACCTGTGTGGCTGTGGCGTAGGATTTAAGTTTATGCAGGCTTTTGCCAAGAACAATGGCATACCATTCTCCAAACTCATCTCTCTACTCGACCTCTGCGCCATCAGCATCGCCGCTGACCTGGTGGAGGTGACAGACGAAAACCGCATACTGGCCTATCACGGGCTGAAGATGCTCAACCAGACGCCATCGTTGGGTGTGCGTGCCATCATCGACATCTGCGGACTCAGTGACAGGGAGATAACGATGAGCGACATCATGTTTAAGATAGGTCCGCGCCTGAATGCCTCGGGCAGGATGGAGAACGGACGCCTGTCGGTAGATCTGCTCGTACAGAAGGACTATACCGCTGCTATCACTATGGCAAAGCATATCGATGAGTACAACGATCAGCGCCGTGAGGTGGACAAGATGATGACCGTAGAGGCCAACCATATCGTGGAGAAGATAGAGAAGCAGCAGCACCCACAGTGCATCGTGATATGCGACGAAAACTGGGCTAAGGGCGTCATAGGTATCGTGGCGGCACGCCTGACGGAGATGTACTTCCGTCCTACGATAGTGCTCACGCGTGACGGGCAGTTTGCCTGTGGCTCAGCACGCTCCGTATCGGGATTTGACATATATGCCGCTATCAAGAGTTGCCGCGACATACTCATCAACTTCGGCGGTCACACCTATGCCTGTGGTATGACCATACGCTGGGAGGATGTGGACAAGTTCAGGGAGCGCTTCCAGCAGTATGTGAAGGACCACATCAGCGAGCAGCATACGGAACCTACCATACACGTGGACTCCGTGATAGATTTCAGCACCATCAACAGTCGCCTGTACCACGACCTCAAGCGCTTCTCACCATTCGGTCCGGGTAATGCGAAGCCCGTCTTTGCTACTCGTGGGGTATATGATTTTGGTACCTCCAAGGTGGTGGGACGCAATCAGGAGCACATCAAGCTCGAACTGGTCGATTCGAAGTCGCCAACGGTGATGAACGGCATAGCCTTCGGACAGGCACAGTCGGCGCGTTACATCAAGTCACGTCGCTCATTTGATATCGCCTATACCATAGAGGAGAATGTGTATAAGCGAGGCACTGTGCAGTTGCAGATAGAAGATATCCATTTCAGTGAGTAATACCGATACCATATACATAGAGACACTACGTAAGTACTTTGGTTACGACTCCTTCCGCAGCATACAGTTAGACATTATCCGCAGCATAGGCTCTGGTTGTGACACTCTCGGACTGATGCCCACTGGTGGCGGCAAGAGTATCACCTTTCAGGTACCGGCACTGACGATGGATGGCGTATGTCTGGTCATCACCCCCCTCATAGCGCTGATGAAGGACCAGGTGATGCACCTCAAGGCACGAGGTATCAAGGCAGAGGCGATACACTCCAGTCTGTCGCACGATGATATACTCCGCATACTTGACAATGCCTCGTATGGTGCCGTGAAATTTCTCTATGTGTCGCCAGAGCGGCTATCCTCCCCACTCTTTCTTGCCAAACTAAGGTACATCAACGTCTGTTTTATAACTGTCGATGAGGCTCACTGTATATCACAGTGGGGCTACGATTTTCGCCCTTCATACCTGCACATCAACAGTGTGAGGGAGAGGCTGCCCAACGTACCCGTGCTCGCTCTGACAGCCACAGCCACACCAGCCGTAGTTACTGACATACAGGACAAGCTGGACTTTGGGAAATATACTGACGGCAAGACGGGATTTTACAAAATGAGTTTCAGGCGCAGCAACCTGTCATACGTAGTAAGGAGGACTGATGACAAGTTTGCCGAGACGGTGCACATACTACAGTCGGTAGCTGGCAGCGCCATCATATATACCCGCAATCGCAAGGGCACCAAGGATATAGCCGAGAAACTACAGGAGAGTGGCATCTCAGCCACCTACTACCACGCAGGACTGGATGCTGCCATCAAGGATACCCACCAGCAAGAGTGGCAGCAGGGCAAATATCGCGTGATGGTGGCCACCAACGCATTTGGTATGGGTATAGACAAGGCTGATGTGCGACTGGTCATTCATGCCGACTGTCCTGACTCACTCGAGGCATATTTCCAAGAGGCGGGACGTGCAGGCAGGGACGGCAAACGCTCATACGCCATACTGCTGACATACAGCAGCGACAGCAAGACGCTCATGCGACGGGCTGTGGATGCCTTTCCCAAGAAGGAGTATGTACGCCAGGTGTATGACCACCTCGCCTACTACTTTCAGTTGCCAGAATATATGGGTGAGGGGAAACAATTTGAGTTTGACAGGGACCGCTTCTGCGTAAAGTTTCACCACTACCCCACTACCCTGGAGGCTGCCCTCGGGATACTGCAGAATGCTGGTTACATAGCCTACGACCCATGTCCTGACTCGCACCCTCGCGTCATATTTCAGGTGACACGTCAGGGACTATACGAGATATCGGGATTGTCGCCAAAGGAGGAAGCCGTCATCGATGCCCTATTGCGCTATTACGGGTCGCTGTTTACTGAGTTTACATTTATCGTGCCATCATTCGTGGCGAGGGCATGCAATATAGACGAACAACGATTGCACCAAGTGCTCAAGAGTCTGGCACAGCGTCATATCATACGCTATGTGCCTCGTCGCGATATGCCAGTCATCACGTATCTTACCCAACGCGTACCCTCCAGTCAGCTCTCCATAACACATGCCGTATATGAAGACTTACAGCAACGCATGGTGGAGCGTATAAACAAGGTGCTGGAGTATATCAGCATGCAGGACACCTGCCGCTCCACGCTGCTGCTCGACTATTTCGGCGAGTACGGCTCGGCTCCATGCCAACATTGTGACGTGTGTCTGGAGGGCAAGACTTATTCTGCCCCAGAAGTCTCCAATACTGCTGCAGCACTAAGAGCCATACTTGCTGACCATAAGCCTCACAGCATAGCAGAGATAGCGCAAGCCCTCGACATACGCGCCCCCCAGCTCGATGCCCTCTTGCAACAGCTACGTGAGGAGTCGGCCGTCGAGATGTCATGCTCCTTTGTCACGTTGAAAGAATAAAAAATGTTTGGCTATATGCCAAAAAAAACGTAACTTTGCAAAAACTTAACTGTGCACTATGCACTGCAAACTGTGAACTGTGAACTGAAGACTATGTTACTTCCCAACATACCCCTCCCATTCAATTTCCTTGACATCATCGTCAAGGGACTTATCGTGGGTATTCTCTGTTCGGCTCCTATGGGACCTGTCGGAGTGCTCTGTGTGCAGCGTACCCTCAACAAGGGTCGCTGGTATGGTTTTGTCACGGGTATAGGAGCTACGGCATCCGACTTCCTGTATGCCGTCATCACGGGTTTCGGCATGAGTTTTGTGATGGACTTCATCGACAATCCTCAGTATAAGTTCTATCTGCAGATTTTCGGTTCGGTGCTGCTCTTTTGTTTTGGCTACTACTGTTTCAGGTCCGACCCTCGCAAGAAGGTGCATACCAGCAAGAAGAAGCAGAAGGGCACATTGCTTCACAATTTCGTCACCGCATTTATCGTGACATTCTCCAACCCGCTGATCATCTTCCTCTTCATGGCAACATTTGCGCAGTTTGCCTTCATCGTGCCAGAATATCCGTGGAAGATGTCGCTGGGCTACCTCAGCATAGTAGGTGGCGCCCTGCTGTGGTGGTACGGCCTCACATGGCTTATCGACAAGGTAAGGATGTACTTCTCCATGAACTCCATTGTCCTCATCAACCGTATCATAGGAACAATCGTCATGGTGTTCTCATTCGCCATATTTATAGGCACAGTATTTAATCTGTTCAGCATATACTGATGCACCCCCCTACGCACAATTACCAACATCATACATTATACATTATACATATAAATAAGTGATAATATCCCAACAACTCAGAAAGACCAACATAGCGGAGTATGTGCTCTACATGTGGCAAATAGAAGACATCATCCGCGCCTATCAGTGCGACCTCTCAGCTATACGCCGTGAATACATATCGCGATTTGAGCTCAATGATGAGCAACGCGACGAGATGGTCGATTGGTACGGCAACCTCATACGCATGATACGTGAAGAGGGTGTCACCCAGCAGGGCCACATACAGATAACAAAGATAGTAGTTCAGCAGATGACAGAGCTCCATGAGCAACTCATGGCATCGCCCAAATTTCCTTTCTATAACGCAGAGTACTACAAGGTGCTCCCATTCATCGTGGAGCTACGCAGCAAGGGCAGCAAGGACATCAGCGAGATAGAGACCTGCCTCAATGCCCTCTACGGAGTGATGCTCCTCCGCTTGCAACACAAAGAGGTCAGCGCCTCTACCGAAAACGCAGTAAAAGAAATAACCACCTTCCTCGGCATGCTCTCCGACTACTACAAGAAGGACAAGGAGGAGGGAATCAAGTTTGAAGACTAAAAATAAGTGACAATTGATAATTGACAATTGACAGTTAGCTTCGCGGTAATCATAATTTTCAAATTTCATTTTTCAATTCTCAATTTTCAATAAAAATAAGCATGAATCCAGAAATAGAACGCAGGCGAACCTTCGCCATAATATCACACCCAGATGCTGGTAAGACCACGCTGACAGAGAAATTCCTGCTCTTCGGCGGACAGATACAGGTGGCTGGCGCTGTAAAGTCAAACAAGATAAAGAAGACTGCCACATCCGACTGGATGGACATCGAGAAGCAACGTGGTATCTCCGTATCTACCTCAGTGATGGAGTTTGACTACCTGCCTGATAGCCAGGCTGGCAACCAACCATACAAGGTGAATATCCTCGACACCCCTGGTCACCAGGACTTCTGCGAGGACACTTATCGTACCCTCACTGCTGTCGATTCAGCCATCATAGTGGTAGATGGAGCAAAGGGTGTGGAGGCACAGACACGTAAACTGATGGAGGTGTGCCGTATGCGAAATACCCCCGTCATCATATTCATCAATAAGATGGACCGCGAGGGTCGTGACCCCTTCGACCTCCTCGACGAACTGGAGCAGGAGCTGCAGATCGGTGTGCGTCCGCTCTCATGGCCTATCAACCAGGGTGCTCGCTTCAAGGGCGTATATAACATATACGAGAACCAGCTCAACCTCTTTACTCCCGATAAGCAGAGGGTGACAGAGAAGGTGGCTGTCGATATAGCCTCATCACAACTCGATGAGATGGTGGGCGAAGAGGATGCAGCAAAACTGCGTGACGACCTCGAACTGGTAGATGGAGTATATCCCGAGTTTGATGTAGAAACCTACCGCACAGCGCAGGTGGCACCAGTATTCTTTGGTTCGGCACTCAACAACTTTGGCGTGCAGGAACTGCTCGACTGCTTTGTAGAGATAGCCCCATCACCACGTCCCACAAAGGCGGAGGAACGCATGGTATCGCCCGAGGAGAACAAGTTTACAGGCTTCATATTCAAGATTACCGCCAACATCGACCCCAACCACCGCTCGTGTATCGCCTTCTGCAAGGTATGCTCAGGCAAGTTTGAGCGTGGCAAACCCTATCTGCATGTAGGTCAGAACAAGACTCTGCGCTTCTCATCGCCCACACAGTTTATGGCACAGCGCAAGAGCACCATAGACGAGGCATGGGCAGGTGACATAGTGGGTCTGCCTGACAATGGTATATTCAAGATCGGCGACACGCTGACTGAGGGCGAAATGCTCCACTTCCGCGGACTGCCAAGCTTCTCGCCTGAGATGTTCAAATACATAGAGAATGACGACCCTATGAAGGCAAAGCAGTTCCAAAAGGGACTGGAGCAGCTGATGAACGAAGGTGTAGCCCAGCTCTTTGTCAATCAGTTTAATGGTCGCAGAATAGTAGGCACCGTTGGTCAGTTGCAGTTTGAAGTCATACAATATCGCCTCGAGAACGAGTACAATGCCAAATGTCGTTGGGAGCCAGTAGCGCTTCACAAGGCTTGCTGGATAGAGAGCGATGACGAGAAAGAACTTGACAACTTCAAGAAACGCAAGTATCAGTACATGGCAAAGGACAAGGACGACCGCGATGTGTTCCTTGCCGACTCAGGCTATGTCCTCTCAATGGCACAGCAGGACTTCGAGCACATAAAGTTCCACTTCACCAGTGAGTTTTAGATAAGGAGTTAAGGAGTTAAAGGAGTTAAGGAGTTAAGGAGTTAAGGAGTTAAAGGAGTTAAGACGATACAGAGTGCCTCAACTATCAACAGTAATAATAAGCATAGGAGCCAATGTGCGCAGGAGCGCCCAGATGCAGCGAGCAAGGAAATGCCTGAGAAAGATGTTCTGTGGCATACGCTTCACTACGTCTGTCACCACCCCAGCGTGCGGCGAAACTGATTGTACGCCACCCTACTCCAACATGCTCGCAAAATTCAGCACCGATGCTGATGAGACAGCCCTTACTTCACAACTCAAGGAATTGGAAACGCGACTGGGCGACTCTCCCACCCTGCGCCAGCAAGGGCGGGTGATGATGGATATCGACATCATGGAGTACGATGGTGAGCGTCGCCACCTTGACGACTGGCAAAGACCTTACGTTAAGATTTTAGTTGAAAGATTAGAGATAATAGATTATAGATAATAGATTATAGATAATAGATTATAGATAATAGATTATAGATAATAGATTAGAGATTAAGATTATAGGTTAAGATTATAGGTTATAGATGGGAAGAATCCTTATTCTTATCATATTATTCAATTTTCAATTTTCAATTTTC
>JAGCPC010000099.1 GCA_017642485.1 Prevotella sp.
CAGGCATCAGCCAGTTGATGTTAGCGCAAAAATGATGATTATCTTATAAAGTTCATATACGTAGGCCGCTCTTCACGTTGGGGAGCGGTCTTTTCGTCGATATGAATCTTGTGCAGCAGAAACGCCATATTCGTGGCCAGTGTACGCATGGTCTGCATACCCTCTGTGTCCAGCTTCACTTCGCCCTTGCCTGCACCATAAGCTATGTTCCAGTACTGTGATGTCACAACAGGCATGTTCATCATCTCAAACATCATGTTCATGGTCTGCAGTGTGGCAGTAGCGCCACCACGTCTGCAAACTGCCAGTGCTGCTGCAGGCTTGTTCTGAACCAGTCGGCCTGACGAATAAAACAGTCGTTGCATCAGCGACAGTATGCCTCCATTGGGCTGTCCGTAGTATACTGGTGTACCCACTATCAGCGCATCGGCTGTGGCCATCTTCTCTGTTATCACTGCGCACATATCGTCATCAAACACGC
This sequence comes from Prevotella sp., assembly GCA_017642485.1. Classification (GTDB taxonomy): domain Bacteria; phylum Bacteroidota; class Bacteroidia; order Bacteroidales; family Bacteroidaceae; genus Prevotella. Next base: position 482 of record JAGCPC010000099.1, read on the forward strand.
AACCTTTTCCGCCATTTTGATGACATCCGCCGCAGTTGATACACATGCGTACAGGCTTGCGACCTATCTGTACTATCTCGCTGTCTATACCGTGCTTCTGCAGCTGTGTCTCAATCTCCTTCAGACAAATGAAAGTATTGCCGTCAGTGCGAGGACTGCCGTTTACCAGCAGTACTTTAGGAGTTTTCGCACCTGATACATTATCTATCATTGCCGATGCAGGCGACACCACCGCTGCACCTGCAGTAGCCAGAGCAGCCTTCTTGATAAAATCTCTTCTGTCCATTGTCTAATATTGTTTATAAAATAACATAATTTTGGTTACAAAAATAACTATATTTCTCAAATTTTCAGTACCTTTGCCGCTCGAATTAATAAGATTTATGAATTAGACTTAAAAGGAAACTACAAAATGAACAAGATTGAACGAGAGAAACAGACTGTTCGCAAGATGATCGAGCTGTACAGTCGCCACCATCTGCATCAGGATAACTTGAGTGAGGATTACCAGCATCTGGCTGACTATGCCTGGCAGCGACTGGACCATTGTCGGTTTGGCGAGCGCAAACCCGTGTGCAAGGCATGCCCCATACACTGCTATGCTCCAAAAGAGCGTGAAGAGATACGCAAGGTGATGCGATGGACAGGACCACGAATGATGATTTATGCCCCAAAAGCAGCTTTCATCCATACTTTTATGATGCTCAAGAGTTGGCTGCAGTCGCTTGGATTCCGCACAGGTGTGATAATACTGCTTTGTTGTATACCATTCTATATACTATCGTTTGCCCAGATGCTGCTGCCGATAAGCGTCACGACCAAAGGTGTGCTGTGGGCAATACTGTTTGGTATGGCCAAAGCCTGCCAGTATGGCGGACTGACGATACTTGGCGTAGAAGGATTTAAACGACTCAAGAAGAAACTAAAGAGAAGCCCCGACGTGCTGTAAAGCAAGCGGGGGATTTTTATTCTACGAATCACTGCTTATTTCAGCATATCGTATGCGTAATTGTTTACTTCGTTAATGGTTACGATATTGCCGTCTTTGTCGACACCTGTGCTGAAGGGAGGGGCATAGATATTGAACTTCTCTGCAAGAAACTTCCACTCCTCGTGCGATACATAGATGTGCTCGCCCTTGATATTATTGTCAGCCAGCCATTTTTCTGTAGGCTCGCGAGGACTCTCTTTCTCATCGCAGATATAGATGAATCGGACAGGTTTGTCTTTAATTAGTTCCACCTTCTCACGCTCCGCCAGCATTTCTGCCCGGCAAGGACCACAGTACATTCCCCAGAAGTGAACATAGAGTGCGTTACCCTTATAGGGCTCGATGATGCGCTGGAAGATAGAGTCGCCCTTGGTCATAGGCTTCAGCTCAACAATCTTCAGCTCGCGCTGCTTTACATACTGGCGATAGCGGTCGAGGGCGTGTTGGGC
>JAGCPC010000100.1 GCA_017642485.1 Prevotella sp.
AGTGAAGAACTAAGGAAACTAATCAAGTGCGGTGAGACAAGTTTTGTGCAATTCAAGCAGGAGTTCACCACACAAAAGGAGATAGCAGCAGACATGATAGCCTTTGCCAATGGCAGGGGTGGCACCATCTTGTTTGGCATCAAAGACAAGACAGGAGAAATTCTTGGTCTGAACTATGACGATATACAAAGAACATCGCGTGAACTTGGCAATACTGCCAACGAGCAGGTACGCCCCCTTATCTATATACAGACGGAAGTTGTCGAGATAGATGGCAAGATGATACTGGTTGCCACAATACAGGAAGGAAAAGACAAACCATATAAAACCTTATCTGGCAATATCTGGGTGAAGCAGAGTGCAGACAAGCGCCGAGTAACAGATAACGCAGAGATTCTCAGCCTGTTCCAACAGTCAGGAACCTATCATCCTGACGAGACTGGGGTGCCCAATACCTCTTTTAAGGATTTGGACACGCAGGCTTTAGACAGGTATTTTGAAAATGTGTATCGCAAGCCCATATCGGATTTTGATATTCCGCAGGACCAACTGCTACAGTCAATGCATATTACTGACTCTCAAGGAAGGCTGACAACGGCAGGGCTTCTGTTCTTTGGAAGGACACCTCAGCAATTTTTTCCAGTGTTTGTCATCAAGGCAGTGTGGTTCTATGGCAACAGTATAGCAGGTACGGAATACAAGGACAGTCGTGACATTGAGGGTACGATACCTGAGATGTATGAGCAAGGCATCCGTTGGCTGAAATCATGTCTGCGGAGGACACAAAACGGGCAGTCGTTTAATTCTGTTGGGAAGTTGGAGATTTCAGAAACGGTATTAGAAGAACTCCTGCAGAATGCCTTGGTTCATATTGATTTGCTGAAAACTGCAGCCATACGACTTCTGGTATTTGATGATAGAGTTGAAATTGTAAATCCCGGTTGTGTCGTTGGCGGGCATACCATTGATGAGGTAAAGAAAGGTAATTCATTCGCTCGCAATCCTCTGATGGCAAAGTTCTGTGCGCAGACAATGCCCTATCGCGGACTTGGCTCTGGCATCCCACGTGTACTGGCAGAAAAGAGTAAGGTGGATTTCCTCGATGACAAAGAAGGGAACCAGTTTAAGGCAATTGTCAGCAGGCCTGACACAGTAGATAATTCAGTATCTGCTCAAGAAAGTAGGGAGAAAAGTAGGGAGAAAAGTAGGGAGAAAATAATCTCTATGATGAAGTCTAATCCTATAATTACGCAATCAGAGTTGGCTGCTATGCTGCAAATATCCATAAAAGCGGTAGAGAAACACTTAAAAAATCTTCGTGAACAAGGTATCATCCGCCGTGTCGGTCCTGACAAAGGTGGGCATTGGGAGATAGTAAAGGATTAATGTAATAAAAGGGCTTTAATTTATGAGCACAATAACAAAAAGATTGGAAGAACTGCGCCGCGAGATGCGCGCCGAGAAGATTGATGCGATAATATTCCCGAGCAGCGATCCGCATGGGAGTGAGTATGTGGCGCCTCACTGGAGGGTGCGTGAGTGGATAACGGGGTTCACGGGCAGTGCTGGCACTGCGGTGGTGACACTGGACGAGGCGGCACTGTGGACGGACTCGCGATACTTCCTGCAGGCGGAAAAACAGTGCACAATTCACAGTTCACAGTTCACAGTTTGCAGTTCAAGTCGCTCGCAGAGCGAGCTGGCTCAAGGAGGAGGTTTCTTTTTGATGAAGGAAGGCATCGAGGGCACTCCTACCATCACGGAGTGGTTGCTGAGGAAACTGTCGGTGAGCAATGGCAGGGTGGTAGCTATAGACGGGCTGTTGCTTAGCTATAGCGAGATTACATCCATGCAGGAGGCTCTGAGAAAGATAGGTGTGACAGTGCGCACCAATTATGACGCAGCGAAAATGCTGTGGAGGGACAGGCCGGAGATACCTAAGGGAGAAGTGTTCTCCCTTGGGAACGATACGGGCTTTCAGCCCTACGATACGCTTCGCTACGATACGGAGCAGAGCTCCTACGATACGCAGGGCAAGCCCTGCTACGGAAAAGAAACTCTGAGTAAACTCAACCGCATACGGAAGGTGATGAGGGAGAAGCACTGCGATGCGCACGTGGTGACCGACCTCATGTCGATAGCATGGACGCTGAACCTGAGGGGCAACGATGTACCGATGACGCCTGTGTTTGTCAGCAACCTTATCATAACGTTAGAGGATGCCACGGTGTATGTGAACGGCTACCTTACCAACGAGGCACAGCGACAGATGCAGGAGGCTGGCGTGAGGGTGAAGCCCTACGGTGCCTTTGCTGCCGACGTGAAGTCGTTAGATGGCAGAGTGCTCATAGACCCTACAGCGGTAAACTACACCATATACAACAGCGTGAAGGACAGGGCAGTGGATGCCGAGAGTCCCATAATAATGATAAAAGCAGTGAAAAGTGCCGATGAAATCGCTGGTTTTCGTCAGGCGATGCTATATGACGGCTTAGCGATGGTGCGCTTCCTGCGCTGGCTGAAACCTGCCGTGGAAGCAGGAGGACAGACGGAGATAAGCGTTTCAGACAAACTGGAGCAGCTGCGCCGTGAATGTCCACACTGCCTTGACCTCTCCTTCAGCACCATCTGCGGTTACCAGGAGCACGGAGCGATAGTGCATTATACGGCGACACCCGAGAGCGACAAACCGCTGAAGGCAGAAGGACTGTTGCTCATAGACTCAGGCGGACAGTACGACTGCGGCACGACGGACATAACTCGCACCATAGCACTGGGACCAGTCACGGAAGAAATGAAGCGTGCCTACACCTACGTGCTGAAGGCAAACATTGCCCTCGCCACTGCCGTATTCCCCGAAGGCACCAACGGTACACAGATAGACAGCATAGCACGCTCACAGGTGTGGCAAGGCGGCTACAACTACCTTCACGGCACAGGGCACGGCGTAGGATGGCGACTGTGTGTACACGAAGGCCCTCATGCCATACGTATGGACTGGCGCCCTACCCCCCTGAAGCCTGGCATGGTGGTGACCGATGAGCCGGGCATATACCTTGAGGGTAAGTTTGGCATCAGGACGGAGAATGTGATGATGGTGGCCCCTTTGGGGAACGATACGGGCTTTCAGCCCTACGATACGGGGCAAAGCCCCTACGATACGCAGGACAAGCCCTGCTACGATACGCTACGCTAAAAAAACTTTTTGCATCTCACTCCGCTGACGTTGTGTCCGATAGACACGGCGCCGATAGACTTCACACTGCTGACGGAGCAGGAGAAGCAGTGGCTCAACGACTACCACAGCATGGTGAGA
>JAGCPC010000101.1 GCA_017642485.1 Prevotella sp.
ATATGGTGTCAGATGTTTCATTTCAGTAACCTTATGTTTACTTGTTGTCAGATAGCCGTGGGGACGATAGCCGTGGGGATTTCTAAGACAAAACCAAGAATGAGGCACTTAATAAATGTTAAGGAGCCTCATTTTTTTCATTTTGAGGCTTAAGACAATGGGGGTTGCTGTAGCGAAATGGTGTAAATTTCCGTTTTCGTTACAAATGATGCGGTCTTGTTCTTATAACAAATAATGTTGATTTTGATTTCTAATTAGTGAACCGCATCCACCTGATGATCGAGCCCTAAAGTGACAGGAGGCACTCCTGTGTTAGTTCACCCGCTCTTCGGTGTTATGTGTCTCGGCCTATGCCTTGTCAAGCCCCCTCTGCTCGAAGACTCTATCTTGTCTGACAACGGCAAACATCATCTTGATGAGCTGGAATTTGACGGCATTCAAGGCCTTTCTCTTTACATCTTTATCGTTTGGTCTGTTACCTAATTTACGTTCGTAATAAATGCTCATGTCACAACTGAATTCAACAGCTCGCATGGCAGCCATTGACAAGTCGGCTTTCGCCTGGAGGTCAGCGTGCGGTGAAGGCCTGCCCCGCCACCGTACACTTGTGCCTGATGAGTGTTCCGATGGTGCTACGCCCACATACTTCGCATATTGCCTTGCGGTCTCAAACGCCGTGAAGTCCTGTGTATTGGCTATCGTGTTGATAGCATTGACTGGACCTATGCCTGGGATGGTCAGCAGACGCGTGTACGTCAGGTAGATCTCCTCGTCGGACGTCACCACCTCGGCCATCTGCTGCTCTATCAGCTCTATCTGCTCGTTGAACAGATCGATGGCTTTTTGTAGGTGTTTCTGCTCCTGCTTCGACTTGGCGACATTCTGGCGGTTCTCGCAGGCCACTCGCTGTTGGACATAGAACTTGCGTTCGCTCTTCAGTGCCTTCAGTTCCTGCATGGCCTTCGATGGCAGCACACGCTGTTTGATGCACTCCGTACCGTTGAATCGGAACAGGTAGTCTGCAATCTTGGCAGAGTCTGTCTTGTCATTCTTGTCACGTGTACCACGCTGATAGTGCTTCACCACCGTAGTAGGAAGCATGGCGTAGCAGAGCTTCTTGCCAGTAAGGAACTGCTCCAGGGCATCAGAGTAGTAGCCTGTGAACTCTAGTCCGAAGAGCGTGTCCTTCGTGTTCACGCCCTGCGTCTTTGCCCATCTGAGCAGTTCCTTGAAGCCCTGCTTCTCATTCCTCACCTGGATGTGGGGAAACCTGTTAATCACTTCGCCAGCGACAAAAATCGAGGCGTCCAGCGTTTTTTTCGAGACATCAATGCCGATAAACCAATTTTTATTCATACCTTTGCGGCGTTTAAGTTATGGGAGAGGCAATGTGCAGGGCCGTAAGCCAGATCTTTTAAAGGCGTGTTCTCAGCACGTCAAATCTCTAACAGGTACTGCAGCCATGCACATGGGCAGAGGAGACTAAATCCCCGTCAGGAGCTTCGTCCAAGGGCAAAGAAAGTTCACTGCCTCCGCCCAGCCTCTCCTTTTTGTTGAAAAGCAGGCGCAAAGGTAGTGAAAAAATGGGAAAGGCGGGCGTCCTAATCCCCGCATAGGCATAGGAATGGCTGTGGACAGGCGCTTGGTTCACGTCCGCCTGTAGTCTTATTTCTTGTAAGTGTCTATCTCAACATACGGCTTCTGCCTCTTAATGACAGCAAACATACGCAAGACCAGTTTAAACTTGACGGCATTGAGCACCACTCCTGAGTGTTTGCCCTCGGCCTTCTTCCTTTGCCAGTAGGCACGTATGCCGCTGTCGTTTTGGATTCCCTGCAGGGCTGCCATCGACAGGTCGGCCTTAGCCTGCGTGAAGCCTTTCTTGGATATGTGGTCGCCCTTCTGTATGCTCACTCCAGACTCCTTCCTGGCAGGGGCTATACCGACATAGCAGGCAAACCTGCGCGGACAGTCTATAGCCGTGAAGTTCTCTGTCAGTACGATGGTGTCTACAGCCACGACAGGTCCTATGCCCTTAATAGAGAGAAGCAGGTCGTAGTTCCTTCTGATGCGTTCATCCTCGCTGATGACGGTTTGCATCTCGGCCATTGTCTGTCTGACCTTCTCCGTCAGGTTGTCCAACTCAGACTGTTTGCGGCAGCGTGATGAGTCAGAGTCGTAGATGCCGATGTCGTGTAGTTGCTGCTTATAGAGCATTGATTGCTTGACGTACTGCCTGCGCTCTGCCATCAGGCGCTTCAGTTTGAAGTAGGCAGGGGATGGCAGACGCGATGGCTTGCGACTGATCTTCATGGCGTGCTCCTTGCAGTATATCGCAATACGGAAGGAGTCCATTTCGTCGGTCTTTACGCGATCCAACGCACGCTCACCGGCACCAAGGTCTGGCTCAAAACGGTGCATCTTGCGAGGAACTACCATCCCGTAGACAATACCCTGACGCTCCAGCCACTCACGGAACTCCTGACAATACAGCCCTGTGTACTCCATGCAGAATATGGCCGTCCCCTTTCCCACACCGAGCCTGGTCAGCCATTTCCCCAATTCCTTAAACCCCTTCTCGTCATTGTCTACACGGATGTGGCCGTGCTGCCAGTCAACATCCTCACCATCATAATAGGCTATGTCAAGCCAATGCTTCGACACGTCAACCCCGAAATACAGTTTGTAACTCATCTCTTTCCTTTTGAATGTTATTTTACAAAAGGGACCAAGAGAAGGACAAGGGAGGATCCTAACAGACTTCCTTTACTAAAGCTGTCACCAAAAGCTGTATCTGCTATTTTAAACAACCTTCACACTTGAACCAACTCTGATTCCTGGGTGCAAAGGTAAAAGACAGGAATGTAACCATCGTGGACGAGGAAAAGGCGAAGGAGAATCTTTTGGATATAGGTTACTA
>JAGCPC010000102.1 GCA_017642485.1 Prevotella sp.
GAGGCATCGGCAGGCACCTGCATGGTGAAGCGCGTCTTGCCACAGAACTGCACAGGCATGGTGATCTCGGAGTCCTTCATCTTGCTCTCATCCCACTTAGGCCACTGTGCATCGAAGACACTTGCACCCTTCTCTGCGATGTCATTGCTGAGAAGGTGCCACAACTCTTCGGCGATGAATGGTGCAAACGGTGCTATGAGCACCACGAGGTCCTTGAGTATAGCTTTTGAGTGGCACTTCTGCAACTCGCCCACTGCTATCATAAAGGCAGAGATAGAGGTGTTGTAAGAGAACTGTTCGATGTCCTGCGTTACCTTCTTTATAAGTTTATGGAGCGACTTCTCCTGCTCTGCCGTTGGTGCCTCATCGGTAACGATATAATTGCCCTCACGGTCGTAGAAGAGGCCCCACAGTTTCTTGAGGAAACGGTGGCAGCCGTCGATGCCGTTGGTGTCCCAAGGTTTTGACTGCTCCACTGGTCCGAGGAACATCTCATAGAGGCGCAGCGTGTCGGCACCGAACTTCTCGACTATCATGTCAGGGTTCACCACGTTGAACATGGACTTGGACATCTTCTCGATAGCCCAGCCACACGCGTACTGACCCTTGTCGTTGAGCACAAACTCAGCGTCATTATACTCAGGTCGCCAAGCCTTGAATGCCTCAACGTCGAGTATGTCGCCTGAAACGATGTTCACATCCACGTGAATAGGTGTAACATCATAATCGTCTTTCTTATCAAAGCTTACGAAAGTGTTGGTGTCCTTGATACGATACACAAAGTTCGACCTGCCCTGTATCATACCCTGGTTGATGAGTTTCTGGAATGGCTCGTCCTTACAACTTACGCCGAGGTCATAGAGGAATTTGCACCAGAAACGTGAGTATATGAGGTGACCTGTAGCGTGCTCCGAGCCACCTACGTAGAGGTCAACATTCTGCCAATACTCATCAGCCTCCTTGCTTACGAGAGCTTGGTCGTTGTGTGGATCCATATAGCGCAGGTAGTAAGCCGATGAACCAGCAAAGCCTGGCATAGTGTAGAGTTCGAGAGGGAAGACTGTCTTGTTGTCTATCTTGGAGTTTTCTACTATCTGCTTATTCTCTTCATCCCATGCCCACTTGGTGGCATTGCCCAGTGGTGGTTCGCCTGTCTCGGTGGGCAGGAATTTCTCCACCTGTGGCAGTTCTATAGGAAGGCACTCTTCAGGTATCATCTGAGGGGTGCCGTTTTTGTAATATACGGGGAATGGCTCACCCCAGTAGCGCTGGCGTGAGAAGATGGCATCGCGCAGGCGGTAGTTGACCTTTACGCGACCTATGTTGTGCTTCTTCACAAACTCCTTTGTAGCCTTGATTGCCTCCTTCACTGTGAGACCGTTGAGTGAGAGTGACTCTCCGTCATACTCTACCGACTTCTTGCCCTGGGCAGGTGAATTGCTCACGATACCTTCCTTAGCGTCGTATGACTCCTCTGATACATCGGCACCCTCTATCAATGGTATGATAGGCAGACCAAAATGCTTGGCGAAGGCATAGTCGCGAGAGTCGTGGGCAGGCACCGCCATGATGGCTCCCGTGCCGTAGCCTGCAAGGACGTATTCACTGATCCATATAGGATTCTTCTCGCCCGTGAAGGGATTGATGGCGTATGAACCAGAGAAGACACCCGTCACCTTGTGGTCTATCTGGCGTTCGCGCTCTGTGCGGCCAGCCACGTACTTCACGTATTTCTCCACCTCCTCTTTCTGTTCAGGTGTGGTGAGTTCTTTCACAAGGTCACTCTCTGGTGCCAGTACCATGAAGGTAACGCCAAACATGGTGTCTGCCCTGGTGGTGAAGATGGTGAAGGACTTTTCGTCAGACTGTGCACTGTGCACTGTGCACTGTGAATTGTTCCAAACCTTAAACTCCACCTCAGTACCTTCCGAACGGCCTATCCAGTTCTTCTGTGTCTCCTTGATAGAGTCGCTCCAGTCTATCTGCTCCAGCCCATCGAGCAGACGCTGAGAATATGCTGAAACTCTGAGGCACCACTGGCGCATCTTCTTCTGTTCAACAGGGAAGCCTCCACGCACGCTGACGCCATCGACCACCTCGTCATTGGCAAGCACGGTGCCCAGTCCTGCACACCAGTTTACCATCGTTTCGCCAAGGAAGGCAATGCGGTAGTCCATCAGTTTCTCTGAACGTTCCTTCTCCGTCATCTGCTGCCATTCCTCCGTTTGCTCAAATTTTGCTATCAGCTTCTCGATAGGTTGTGCTTTCTGCAGTTCCTCGTCGAAGTAACTGTTATACATCTTCTGGAATGCCCACTGTGTCCACTTGTAGTAGCCAGGATCGCAGGTGCGCACTTCGCGGTCCCAGTCGAATGAGAAGCCTATCTTGTCCAACTGCTCACGATAGCGGTTGATATTCTCATTGGTGGTCACCTCGGGGTGCTGACCCGTCTGTATGGCATACTGCTCGGCAGGCAGACCATAGGCATCATAGCCCATGGGATTGAGTACGTTGAAGCCCTGCAGACGCTTGTAGCGCGCATAGATATCACTGGCGATATATCCCAGCGGATGACCTACATGCAGACCCGCTCCCGATGGATAGGGGAACATGTTGAGCACATAGAATTTCTTCTTGTCAGCATCCTCGCTGACTTTGTATGTCTGGTTCTCCTTCCAATATGAGAACCACTTCTTTTCAATGTCTCTAAAGTTGTATTCCATTTATTTATCCTTTTACTATTTTCTTTATTTCGTTGAGTTTGTTGAGTGCCTCGATGGGTGTGAGGTTATTGACGTCTATGCCAAGTATCTCGTCGCGTACCTGTACGAGGACTGGGTCATCGAGTTGGAAGAAGGAGAGTTGGGTACCTTCTGGTTGTCCTATCTCACTGAGAGCCTTATGTGGGTCGCCCTTCTTTCCTGCGCTGCCCACTTCGCTGGCTTCTTTCTCCAAGGCGGTGAGTACCTCGTTGGCACGCTTGACGATGCTTGGTGGCATACCCGCCAACTGTGCCACATGGATACCGAAGCTGTGCTCCGAACCACCCTCTACGAGTTTGCGCAGGAATATCACCTTGCCGTCGATATCCTTTACCGATACGTTGTAGTTGCGTATGCGCTGATAGTGGTTCTGCATCTCGTTGAGTTCGTGGTAGTGTGTAGCGAAGAGTGTGCGTGCTCCGGCACCCTTATGCTCGTGCAGATACTCCACTATGGCCCATGCTATGCTGATGCCGTCGTAGGTAGAGGTACCGCGGCCGAGTTCGTCGAAGAGCACGAGTGAGCGGTCGGTGACATTATTGAGGATGTTGGAAGCCTCGGTCATCTCGACCATGAATGTTGACTCGCCTGTAGAGAGGCTGTCGCTGGCTCCCACGCGGGTGAATATCTTATCCACCAGTCCTATGCGTGCTGAGTCGGCAGGCACATAGCAGCCTATCTGTGCGAGTAGCACTATGAGGGCTGTCTGGCGAAGCAGTGCCGACTTACCTGCCATATTAGGACCCGTGATGATGATGATCTGCTGGCTGTCTTTGTCGAGCATCACATCATTAGGTATATACTGTTCGCCCGCAGGCATGCCAGCTTCTATCACGGTGTGTCTGCCCTGTTTGATATCTATGATGCCCGTCTCGTCTATCACAGGACGCACATAGCGGTGCTCCACTGCAGTTTTTGCAAATGACAGCAGACAGTCCAGTTCGGCTATGAGTGTGGCGTCCTTTTGCAGAGGAGTGATAAACTGCTGTATGTACTGCACCATCTCGGCAAAGAGTTTTGTTTCCAGACCCAGTATGCGGTCCTCTGCACCGAGAATCTTCTCTTCGTACTCCTTGAGTTCCTGGGTGATATAGCGCTCTGCCTGTGCGAGTGTCTGCTTGCGCACCCACTCCTGTGGCACGTTGTCCTTGAAGGTGTTGCGCACTTCGAGGTAATAGCCGAAGACGTTGTTGTAGCCTATCTTGAGGCTTGCTATGCCAGTGCGTTCTATCTCGCGTTGTTGCATCTGCAGCAAGTAGTCCTTGCCGCTGTATGCTATCTTGCGTAGTTCGTCGAGTTCGGGGTTTACTCCGTTGCGTATCACGCTTCCCTTGCCTACCATGGATGGTGGGTCGGGTTCTATCCATTCTTCTATGCGACCACGCAGTTCGTCGAGTGTATCAAGGTTCTCCCCTACCCTGCTGAGCACCTCTGTCTGTGACTGCATGCAGATGACCTTGATGGGTTTGATGGCTGTGAGGGCATGGCGTAGCTGCATCACCTCGCGTGGAGAAACCCTGCCCACAGCTACCTTTGACACTATACGCTCCATGTCGCCTATGCGGTGCAGTTCGTCTTCTATCACCTCACGTGACTCGGGTTGGCGGAAGAAGTAATCGACCACATCGAGGCGGTCATTGATTTTCTGTTGTTCTCTGAGCGGGAATACCATCCATCGTCTCAGCATGCGTGCTCCCATTGGCGATACGGTGTTGTCGATGACATCGATAAGTGCCGTGCCGCCTTCGTGCAGTGGTGCATTGAGTTCCAGGTTGCGCACGGTGAAGCTATCGAGTCTTACGTATCGTTCGGCATCGATGCGTTGTATCTTGGTGATATGTCCTATGTGTGTGTGCTGTGTTATCTCGAGGTACTGCAGTATGGCTCCTGCTGCCACGAGTCCGTCCTTCATCTGCTCCACGCCGAAACCTTTCATATTGCGCACCTTGAAGTGGTGATGCAGTTTCTGTGTGGCGGTCTGTTCGGTAAACACCCAGTCATCCATTTCGTAGAGGCACAGACGGCTGCCAAACATCTGTTCGGTTCTCTGTTTGTTGCCACGCTCTATGAGTATCTCCTTTGGTTGGAAGTTGGTGACCAGTTTTTCGATATACTCATGGTTGCCCTGATCTACAAGGAACTCGCCCGTTGATATGTCGAGCAGTGACAGTCCGAAGGATGATTTGCCGAAGTATATGGCGCACAGGAAATTGTTCTCCTTGTAGTTAAGTACATTGTCCTGCATTGCCACGCCAGGGGTGACGAGTTCGGTGATGCCACGCTTTACGAGTTTCTTGGTGAGTTTGGGGTCTTCGAGTTGGTCGCAGATGGCAACGCGTCTGCCAGCCCTTATGAGTTTTGGCAAATAGGTGTCGAGGGCATGATGAGGGAAACCCGCCATGGCATCGCCCTGACTGGCACCGTTGTTTCTTCGTGTCAAGGTTATTCTCAGTATGCGTGCTGCCTCAATAGCATCGTCGCAGTAGGTCTCGTAGAAGTCTCCGCAACGAAACAGCAGCAAGGCATCGGGGTGCTTAGCCTTGAAGTCGAAGAATTGTTTCATCATTGGCGTTAGTTCGCCATCTTTCTTTGCCATGTTGCCCTTTTAAATTGAAAATTGAGAATTGAGAATTGAAAATTATGATTACCGCTCCCTAATTGAGAATTGTGAATTATGAACGCTCTCGAAAGGCGACCTAAGAGCCTTGAGCGAAGTTGCCCCTGCAGGGAGCTCATAAGGCTCTGGGAGAAATCGAGAGGGTCAACGAAGTTAACTGTGAACTGTGAACTTTCTCCATCCTCGGATGGTGAAGTACGCCCCTATCAGTATGAATGGTATGGAGAGCAACTGTCCCATGTCGAAGAGCATATTCTGTTCAAAAGCCTCCTGCACCTCCTTGGTGTATTCTATGAAGAAGCGGAAGGTGAAGATGAGCAGTATGTCGAGTCCGAAGAAGAA
>JAGCPC010000103.1 GCA_017642485.1 Prevotella sp.
CACCTGTATGCTGTCAGGACCAGCAGCCTCGGGTAGTGATGAGTCATTGCTCGTTATCACAGGGCAGCGCTGCTGTGACGCCTCCACCACTGGCAGACCGAAACCCTCGTAGAATGAGGGGTAGAGCATACATAGCGCGTTGGCATAGAGTGACTTCAGCGTCTCTGCATCATGTATGTTGCTCTCTATGCGCACCCACTCGGCGAGGTGATGCTCGTTGATATACTGCTCCACCTTCTGGCGATACTCCCTGCCATTGCCCACCACCACGAGTGGCGGACGCTCATCCTCAGGCAGCAATTCCAGCGCCTTCACCATGCCCAAGAGGTTCTTTCTGGAATTGATGGAGCCGACGGTTAAAAGAAAACCTCCCCCAACCCCTCCCAAGGAGGGGGGCAGCCCTCCCCCGTCCCCATTAAAGGGGGAAGCCACGGCTTGCTGGAAGTCTCCCTTTAAGGGAGATTTAGAGGGTCGATAAAACACCTCCTGCACAGGCTGATAGATTACCGAGATGCGCTCTTCGGGTACATTATAATAATGCATCACGTCGCGCTTTGTCGATTCGCTGATGCACACCACGTGCGAAGCATGCTTTGCCGACCATCCATATTTCCAGTCATAGATGAGTCTGTCCCATGGTTTGTACATATCAGGGAACGTGCGCCACGCCACGTCGTGCATAGTCACTATGCTTGGTATGCCAGCCTTTATGATGTCGCGAGGCAGTTCGTTGCTCAGACCGTGAAACAGTTCACAGCCCTCCCCTGCTGCCTTTCTGCCTAAGCGGAAAGTGCGCTCCAGCGACTTGCTGTCATATAGCACCGCCTCGACATCCTCATGCCGACTCGCCATACACGAAACGAGTGTGCGACTGTAGTTGCCCAGCCCCGTCCTGTTGTGGTAATATCGCTTTGCGTCGTATGCTATCTTCATCGTGAGTGCAAAAATTCGTTTTAGCAAGAGCAGAGAGAGCTTGCTTTCTATGCCGAGCGTAAGAATTTTATGCAAAGTTACAAAAATTTCGAGTAAACGAGAATAAAAGTAATGTATTTCTTTTGTCGAGTGTGAGAAATTAATCTAACTTACGTACCAAAAGGGTCTTTTGCATTTTTGCAACGCCGTTGCAAGAACTTCTTCGTAACTTTGCGGTCAGAATAAAACAAATAACGTCATGAATGAAGTTCTGAATCTTATCAATGAGATGTCGCCCTTCCTCTTGTTGGGTTTCTTCTTTGCTGGTTTACTCCATGCCTTCGTGCCTGGAGCTGTGTATAGCCGTTACCTTAGTGGTCACAACTTCCGCTCGGTATTTTATGCCGCCCTGCTGGGTGTGCCCCTGCCACTATGTTCCTGCGGAGTATTGCCTACGGCTATGTCACTGAGGAAACAAGGAGCATCCAAGGGTGCTACCGCAGCTTTCCTTATAGCAACGCCAGAGACGGGTGTCGATTCCATCGCTGCCACCTATTCACTTATGGGACTGCCCTTTGCCATAACGAGGCCAGTGGTGGCATTCTGCACAGCACTGTTTGCAGGAGTGCTGGTGAATCGTTTTGATAACGGGAACGATACGCAGGGCAAGCCCTGCTACGATACGGGCTTACAGCCCTACGATACGCCTACGGCTACGAAAAC
>JAGCPC010000104.1 GCA_017642485.1 Prevotella sp.
AGTTTCGGTTTGCCATCAAACTTATTAACCTTGTGGGGCAGCGACTTCACATCCCACTGTACATAGGTTCTTTGCAGGCTGAGAAGTTTCAGATCCAATGACAAAGGTGTCTTGTCTTTCTTCTTCTCCTCTTCCTTGTCTTTATCCTCCTTGTGCGACAGTGACTTTATTACATCAAGAGCAAACTGGTAATTGGCTGCAGTATCCTTGTGCTCTTTGTAGAACACGCCAGATGCACCATGCAGATATACGCGTTCTATCTCCACTTGGCGATCAAAGATTCTTGTAAGGTCCACCATAGCCTCCAGCGTATCAACCTTGAGCATGGTGATGTTCTTGCGGTCATCTATCTCCAAGCCATAGAGCGCCACACCTCCCTTGCTGAAGCTGATGGCTATCTTATCAACCTTCACTCGTGTGCCCAATGTCTCTTGCAACATGGCGACACCTTTGGCATATAGCCACTGCTGAACCTTGTCGGTAGAGAGCGCATAGATGCCACCACCCAATACTATGAGCAGTGCAACGAATACTCCACCTATCCACTTCAATAATGTTTTCATTTAAGGCTTCCGATGTTCTGTCGGGTTAATAGAAACATCTGCAAAAGTAAAAAATTATTCTCAAACCACCAAATTATTAAACCGAAAAGTACAATAAAAGTTTCTCGCGTGCGTTATCAATTAGGTAAAAGCAAAAAATAGCAATATGATAGAATACATAAAAGGCGAACTGACTGACATAACGCCAACCACGGCAGTGATAGAGGCAAGGGGCGTAGGCTACCTGCTCAATATATCCCTGAATACATATACCGCGATACAAGGCAGCAAGGAGGTAAAGCTATACGTCCACGAGGCAATAATGACGGGAGGCAGGGATGACAGTTATACGTTGTATGGTTTTTACAACAAACAGGAGCGTGACCTGTACCGCATGCTAATAACTGTAAGTGGTGTAGGTAGCAACACTGCTCGCATGATACTAAGTGCCACCAGTCCTGCGGAACTGGTCAACATCATCGCCAGTGGCAACGAGAAAGCTCTGAAGGGTGTCAAGGGCATAGGGCTGAAGACTGCTCAGCGCATAATAGTCGATCTGCGTGACAAGATGGCGGCGAGTGGCATCATTGCCGATATAACATCTGCTGAGGGCGGAAATAATGCTGGAATAGCGCTGACACCAGAGTCATCACAGACTCACGACGAAGCTGTAGGTGCGCTCACCATGCTTGGATTTGCACCAGCAGCAAGCAGTAAGGTGGTGACCGACATACTGCGCGGCACTCCTGCCATGCCTGTAGAGCAGGTTATCAAGCAAGCTCTGAAAATGATCAAGTAGAGAGGGATAATAGTTCAAGGGTTCAAGAGTTCAAAGGTTCATAGTTGAAGAAATATCTTTCCATATTCGCAATATCGATGATGGTGGTTGCCAGTGCGGTGACCGCCAACTTAGGTATTGGCTTTGGGATGTCTGCACCAGAAGACGAGAAGCCTAAGCAGCAACAGCAGGAAAAAAACAAGAAAGCAAATACTGACAAGAGTAGTCTCGACAAGTATCG
Organism: Prevotella sp.; assembly: GCA_017642485.1. Taxonomy (GTDB): domain Bacteria; phylum Bacteroidota; class Bacteroidia; order Bacteroidales; family Bacteroidaceae; genus Prevotella. The sequence goes on from JAGCPC010000104.1 coordinate 1,562, forward strand.
TGAACAGATGGCGCAACTGAAACTGGAAGAGGACACCATCCCCGATAGTCTGTTGCACCCTCGATGGGCAATCCAGCGTACCACCCCTATCACGTATGATGATCTGTACCAGGGACCTGCAGACCTTAAACGACCTGAAAACATGAAACAGGAGGTGGAGTATAATGACACACTGAACAAGTATGTCATAGGCACACGCATGGGAAAAACATGGCTGTCAGCTCCCATCATGATGGATCAAGGTGAGTATATGAAATGGAGTGAGAAGTCACTCTTCACCAACTACTTCCGCGGCAAGAACAACGAGATATTCGAACAGAAAGGCAAGGAGAAGTTTGACTTCACTGATATGCACTTTGACCTCGGACCCGCAGAAAAGATATTCGGTCCTGGAGGCATAAGGATAAAAACGCAGGGAACTGCCGAACTGCGACTGGGAGCCACACTGAAGAATATCGACAACCCATCGCTGCCTTTGAGCAATCGTAAGACTACTACTGTTGACTTTGATGAGAAGATCAACGTCAACGTCACGGGTAAGGTGGGTGACAAGATGAACATGAACCTCAACTACAACACAGACGCTACCTTTGACTACGATGCTCAAAACATGAAGTTGAAGTACGACGGAAAGGAAGATGAAATAATAAAACTGGTTGAGGCAGGTAACGTATCTTTTCCCAGCAACTCGTCACTCATCACCGGAGCATCGTCACTCTTCGGCGTGCGCACTGATATGCAGTTTGGCAAATTAAAATTGCAGACGGTGCTCTCACAGAAGAAATCATCATCAAAGTCTGTAAGTTCACAGGGCGGCGTACAATTGAAACCTTTTGAATTCAATGTTACCAATTATGAGGAAAACCGCCATTTCTTCTTGGATGAGTATTTCCGCGGATATTACGACACTTGGATGTCACGTCTCCCCACCCCCGTGACCAGCGTCACCATCAATCGTGTGGAGATATGGGTAACCAACAAGAGCGGTACGACAAGCAACACGCGTGACATCGTGGCCTTTCCTGACCTTGGTGACAATGGCTATACCACTGTACCTAACAACCAACAGGACGCCCTCTATCAAGCTATAGCACATAATACAACCCTGCGTACTCTTGATAATGTATATGACGCATTGGAGGGTACCACTCAGGGTGGCGTTACCATGACTGGTGGTAAGACATACGAGAAAGTTGGCAAGGCAAGACTGCTCACCTCATCGGAGTACTCTATCAATACTGCCATGGGTTATGTATCGCTGAAGACTGCACTGCAAAGCGATCAGGTACTCGCCATAGCATACGAATACACCTCGGGAGGTGTGACATATCAAGTAGGCGAATTCTCCACAGATAATACCTCTACCGACCAAGCACTGTTTGTCAAGTCACTGAAGAACGTGGAGTGCTCACCAAGTCAGCCTAACTGGGATCTGATGATGAAAAACGTATATTATCTGGCATCATCAGTGCAGAAAGAAAAGTTTCGTCTTGACGTGAAGTACCAGAGCGATACTATTGGTGTATATACCACATACATCCCAGACCCACTTGTAAAGAGCTATCCCATCATACGCTTGCAAGGTGCTGACCGTCTTGACGCCAATAACCGTACGCACCCCAACGGCGTCTTTGACTTCGTCGAAGGATATACCATTAGTAGCGGACGTGTATATTTCCCTATGGCAGAGCCGTTTGGTGAAGGTCTGAAGAAAGCACTTATGGCCTATGGTATGGATGAAGCCACAGCAGAGAAATTCTCATATAAAGAACTCTACGACACTACCAAGACTGCAGCCAAGCAGATAGCTGAGAAAAATAAGTTTATCATAACGGGACGCTACAAAGGCACGTCAGCCAATGTTATATCACTCGGAGCCTATAACATTCCCCATGGTAGCGTAAAGGTGACAGCAGGTGGTGTGGACCTCATCGAGGGTGTGGACTACTCTGTAGATTATTCGGCTGGTGAGGTAACCATTCTCAATCAGAGCATCATTGATGCTGGTACGTCAGTCAACGTATCACTTGAGAGCCAGTCCGACTACTCCATGGAGCGAAAGTCCATGTTTGGTATCAACTGGGAATATGATTTCTCCAAGGAATTTAACATAAGCGGTACGCTGCAGCACCTGCGTGAGCAGAGTCTTACTTCTAAGGTGGCGATGGGTAGCGAACCCGTCAACAATACTCTCGTGGGCTTCAACGTGAGTTGGAAGAAGGAGAGTCAGTGGCTCACCGACATGCTAAACAAAATACCTTTCCTGCACGTAAAGCAACCATCCAATATACAGTTTACGGGTGAGTTTGCCAAGTTATTCTCCAGCATAGCCAGTGGTACACAGGACAATGCCTCATACGTGGACGATTTCGAGAACTCCACCTACAATATCAACCTTCTCAGTCCGACATCATGGCAGCTGTCAAGTGCTCCGAAGGACTTACTCAGCGCGGCAGATTACAACAAGAATGACCTGCGTTCAGGATATCGCCGTGGTAAGTTAGCATGGTACAATATTGACAGACTCTTCACCGATCGCTCTTCGTCACTCGCTCCGAGCCATATTAGGGGAAACGTTGACCTTCTCTCAAACCACTATGTACGCGAAGTGTATGTCAGCGAGCTATATCCTAACCGTGACCAAAGTACATATAACGGGGTTACCAACCAACTCCCAATAATGAACATCGCTTACTATCCTAAGGAGCGTGGACCTTATAACTTCTCTACCGATATCACAAGCGAGGGTTTGCTGAGTAATCCAGAGAAATCATGGGGCGGCATGATGCGCAAACTCGACACTAACGACTTTGAGGAAGCTAATATTGAGTATATAGAGTTCTGGATGCTTGACCCCTTCATCTACTCAAGTAAGGACGGTACAGCAAGCAAGCACTCCGGCAAACTGCACATCAATCTTGGCGAGGTGTCAGAGGATATTCTTCTTGATGGCAAGAAGTTTTATGAGAGCGGCATGCCTGTAGCTGACGGTGAGACTACTGTTGATACCCAATGGGGTAAGATACCTAACCAAACCACTGTCACCTATGCCTTTGCCACCACTGACGGTGCACGCGAGAAGCAGGATGTAGGTCTCGATGGTCTCACTGATGATGAGGAGCGCACTAAGTTCCAAGAATATCTGCAAAACCTGCCTGCCAGTGTGCAGCAGCAGATAGCAAGAGACCCTGCTGGCGACAACTACCACTACTTCCGTGGTAGCGACTATGATGCACAACAGCTCGGCATCCTGGAGCGTTATAAGAATATCAACAACCCACAAGGCAACTCACCCGACTCCAACAATCAGACAGAATCATACGACACATCATATAAGAGTGGTCCAGACCTTGAGGATATCAACCAGGACTATACCCTCAACGAATACGAGAAGTACTATGACTATGAGATAGACCTTAGTCCCGAGGCATTGCAGGGAAATACTCAAGGATATATTGCTGACGTAAGAACATCCAGCCCCACACTACGCAATGGTAATCGCGAAGAAGTGAACTGGTATCTCATGCGCATACCTATACACAACCCATCAAGTAAGGTAGGCAATATATCCGATTATACCTCCATACGTTTCATGCGTATGTACCTCACGGGTTTCCAAGACTCCTGCGTAGTACGTTTGGCAAGTCTTGACCTGGTACGTGGCGACTGGCGTGTATATGACCAGACGACACAGACACTGAAGGATTGCAATCCTAATCCCTCTGCTGTGTTGACAGCATCATCCATCAACATCGAGGAGAACAATGACAAGGAACCCGTAAACTATATCCTCCCACCAGGTATTTCACGAGTCGTTGACCCTTCGCAGCCACAACTTACAGAAAACAACGAACAGTCTTTGCGCATGGACATCGCAAAGATGAAAACCGGTGATGCAGTAGCGGTGTATAAGAATACGTCATACGATATGCGCTACTACAAGAGGCTACAGATGTTTGTACATGCCAATTCCACAAAGGAAAACCTGACAGGGCTGAAGAACTACGACGTGATGCTCTTTGTCAGATTGGGAACTGACTACAACAACAATTACTACGAATATGATATACCTCTGAAACTTACGGAGCATCGTTCCAACTACTCTTCTAATTCAGACGCCGACCGTCATGCAGTATGGCCAGACGAAAACATGTTGAACCTCGACCTCAGCAAGTTTACTGCGCTGAAGAAACTGCGCAACAGCGAGAAGAAGTCTGGAAGGGCATCATATAACAGCATATTCTCGCAGTCAGACCCAGACAATCAGAAAAACACCCTTAAGGTGCTCGGTAATCCATCGCTTGGAGATGTATCAACGATGATGATAGGTATCAAGAAGGTAGGCACTTCATCGGAGGCTCAGGATGTAGAAGTTTGGGTCAATGAACTGCGACTACTCGATCCAGAGAGCGAGGGCGGTTGGGCTGCAGCTGCCAATCTTAACGTGCAGCTGTCAGACCTCGGCAGTGTGCAGGCATCAGGCAAATATGTCAGTGATGGTTTCGGCGGACTGGAGCAGAAGGTTATGCAGCGCACCACTGACAAGTATGCTACATATAGTGTCACTACTTCTTTGGAACTGGGCAAATTCTTCCCCGAGAAAGCCAAGGTTACTGCACCTCTTTATTATAGTGTAACGCGCGAGCGCACTTCACCCAAGTATAATCCTCTTGACACCGATATGAAGTTGGAGGATGCTCTTGAGACTGCTGCAGACAATCATGAGCGCGACTCCATAGAGAGCATCGCTGTAACCAAAAAAGTATCTAAAAACTTTGCCCTCACTGGTGTGCGTGTAGGTATTGCCACAAAGGGACATCCTATGCCTTATGACCCTGCCAACTTCACCTTTAGCTATTCACACTCTCACTCTCATACAGAGGGTAGCACTACGGTTTATGAGAACGAAGATACATGGAAGGGATCATTGGCATACTCCTGGTCACCCGTGTATAAACCCTTCGAGCCCTTCAAGAAAATAAAGTCGAAGTCAAAGTACTACGACATCCTCAAGAAGTTTGCTCTCAACTATATGCCGCAAAGCATAGCATTCAACACTGAGATGTCACGCTACTACTATGAGTTGCAGGAGCGTGACCTGGAAGATCTTAGCTCTTCATCCAGCATACCAGCGACATGGAACTCTCGTTTCCTATGGGATCGCAGTTTGCAGCTAAGATGGGATCTCACACGTAATCTCCACATGTCATTCCAGAGCACTACGCAAGCTGAGATAGAGGAGCCCTATCTGCAGGTTAACAAAGATCTGTACCCGGAGCAATATCAGGCATGGAAGGACTCTGTATGGCAGAGTATCAAGCATATGGGTACGCCACTCGACTACAATCAGTCATTCACGGCATCCTACCAGTTGCCACTCAATCTCATACCGATTTTTGACTGGCTCAATGCTGATGCTTCGTATAGCGCAACATATCACTGGGCACGTGGCGCCGAGGAAGATGGCGTAGTGAAGTATGGCAATACCATAACCAATAACCGTGTCATAAATCTCAATGGCACATTGAACATGGAGAAACTATACAATCACTCTCCATTCCTAAAGAAAGCTAATGAGCGCTTTGCCAAGAATCCAAGGCGCAGTAGTAAAACCACCAAAAATACGAAGAAGGACTCGAAGGAGAAAAAAGACTCGAAAGAGACAAAGGATGCTAAGGACAAAGAAACAAATTCCAAAAACACCTTTGTCAAAGAACTTACCCTTGCTGCCGATACGCAGTTGGTAGTAGCTCATGGCAAGAAGTCAAAGCGTCTGGTCGTTACTGCCCGAGGAGAGGATGGTAAGATAATACCTATAAAATATAAGAAGGTTGATGACAATAGAATAAAGATTATCAACAAGGGTGACAGCACCATAAAGATAAAACTCAGTGTCGTAGCTTTACCACCATTGGATGATCTAAAGTGGTATAAGTTTGCCCAAGGTGCCGCGCGACTTGCCATGATGGTGCGTAGCATCGGTATCACTTACCGTACGCAGTATGGTATGACCTTGCCAGGCTTCACACCTAATGCCGGCGACATCTTTGGACAGCGTTCGGGCTATGGTGCGATGGCACCAGGTCTCGACTTCGCTTTTGGCTTTATCGATGACGACTATATTTCAAAGGCAAAATCCAACGGATGGTTGTTGAGCAGTGACGAGAATGTGTCAACCCCTGCATCCACCACTCTCACACGCGACCTTCAGGTAAAACTCACCGTAGAGCCCATACGCAATCTCAAGATTGACATGAACATGGCTCATACCCAGTCAAAGTCCAAGTCCATACAGTTTATGTATGAGTCGTCACCTACTACTCAGAGTGGCAGGTTCTCCATGACCACCATAAGCATCAAGTCCGCCTTTGAGGGTACTGGCGATGCCACCAGCGGCTATCGCTCAGCATCATTTGAGAAGTTCTGCAGTCTCATCAGTACTTATCGCTCACGTGTTGAGAGTCAGTATGCAGGCACACGCTACCCTGTCAATAGCACCATGAGTGGCACTCGTTTCGATGCCACCAAAACACCTGTCAAACCCTACAGCGCAGATGTCATGATACCAGCCTTCCTCAATGCCTATACAGGCTACAGCGGACTGAGCATCTTCCCCACCATAGCCAGCATGCTGCCCAACTGGACGCTGAAGTACAGCGGCCTCAGTCAGATCCCTTGGTTCCGTGAACGCTTCAAGAGCATCAACATCAATCACGGCTACAAGAGCATCTATGAAGTAGGCTCCTACTCGTCCTTCTCCTCTTTCCAGAAGGCTATGGGCGATGAGATAGGTTTTATTACAGATGCCACCACGGGCGACCCTTCACCAAGTTCCATGTTCAATGTTTCGACAGTGAGCATCAACGAGTCTTTCTCACCACTGCTCGGAGTCGATGTCACTCTCAAGAACAACATGACTCTCAAGGCAGAGTATCGCACCACTCGTGTGCTCAGTCTCTCCATGACCAGTGTGCAGGTCAATGAGACCACATCTAAGGACTGGGTCTTTGGTATGGGTTATAAGATAAATGACTTCCGCTTCACAAAGAGCCGTGCCCTAAAGGCAGCAAAGAGTAAGAACAAAAGTGGCAATGGCGATGATGATGACAATAAGTCAAAATCTACTAAGACCACGAAGTCAAAGGGTAAGACAGACTTCGCTCATGACCTCAACCTACGTTTGGATCTGAGTTATCGCCGTCAGGCAGCTATCACGCGTGATATCGCTACCGTGACTTCTACTGCCACATCGGGCAATACTGCTTTCAAACTCGCTTTTACTGCCGACTACACACTCTCTCGTCTGCTCACTATGAGCCTTTACTACGACCGTCAGAGCAACACGCCACTTCTATCCTCTGGCAGCTATCCCACAGTGACACAGGACTTCGGCGTATCCATGAAGTTCTCGTTGACAAGGTAAATGATTACATTAGCTTGAGAAGAATCACATACATACTTACTATTTTGCTCGTCAGTTATCAAGTATTGATAGCTGACGATGCTCCTTTTAGTATGGATGAATCACTACTCGACTCTGACGACAGGATAAATCTTGGACTGCAATACGCACCAAAATCCTCGACCTTTACCATATACGAAGCCTCCGACACTACCGACTGTTATGCCAATGGCGTAGTGATGGCAGCATACAGGGGAATGCTGTACTGTATGTGGCAGAGTTCGGCAAAGGATGAGGATAGCAACGATACGTGGGTAGCTTACAGTCGTAGCGACAACGATGGCAAAACATGGAGCGAGCCACAGCGCCTTTCACCGATCGTGGCTGGTTGCCACTGCACTTCTGGTGGATGGGTATCATCAGAAAGGCAACTGGTAGCATACCTCAATGTGTGGCGACATGACACCATACCCCAAACGTGTCACACATACTATGTGGAAACAACAGATGGCACAGCATGGAGTCATCCACAAGAGGTCACATGGAGTGATGGTACACCCATTGAGGGCATCATGGAGCAAGACCCTCATCGCCTCAGTTGTGGCAGGTTGGTGGGTGCAGTACACTTGATGCCTGGCATGACACTATGTCCCATATATACCGATGATCCCACAGGACGCACGGGATGGCACAAGGGAGACTTTGCCGCCACACCTAATGGCAAGCAGTCTGCAGAACTCGAGCCTAGCTTCTTCATTCAAAAGGACAGCACACTCATAATGACAATGCGTGACCAGCGAAGTTCGCACCGCATACTTGCATCCCAAAGTCGTGACAGAGGTGAGACATGGAGTAAGGCTGTGCCAACTAATATACCCGACTCTCGTGCCAAACAGTGTGCAGGCAATCTGCCCAATGGTACTGCATTCATCGTCAACAACCCCATAACGGAGAAGAAACCCCGTGTGCCCCTCACCATAATGCTGAGTAAAGACGGCCACCTATTCAGCAAGGCATACCTGCTACGCTCGGGCAACAACGGCGACCTGCCTCCTCAACGCTATGAGGGCAAGTACAAAACTATCGGCTACAGTTATCCCAAAGCCATGCAGCATGGAGGCTATCTCTACGTAGCATATTCCACCAACAAAGAGGTGGTGCAATACACTCGCATCAAAATCTCCAAACTCTGATTATTTATAAAAAGTAATCCCCAAATTTGTTCAGTTGGGGAAAAAGAAGTACCTTTGCCATCATAAAGAAACGTACGTCAAAACTAAGAAATGAATATAGCAATTATCATAGCAGGAGGTTCTGGCAATCGTATGGGGCAGGACATACCCAAACAGTTTATTAACGTGTATGACAAACCTATTCTAATATACACGTTGGAAGGATTCCAGAAACATCCGATGGTCGATGCCATCGAGGTGGTGTGTATAGAAGGATGGGAGAATATGGTACAAGCTTACGCCAACCAGTTTAACATAACCAAATTGAAGTGGATAATAAAAGGTGGAAGTTCTGCACAAGAGTCCATACGCAATGGAGTATATAACCTTGAAGGGAAAACAAAAAAAGATGACATTGTGATAATACATGATGGCATCCGACCCATGATAGACGATACCGTGCTCACCGATGTCATAGAAAAGGCACAGCAATTTGGAAATGCAGTAACCTCTTTGCCTTACAATGAACAGATTTTTGTTGTAAGTAAGGACGATGAACTGACCACAACGCAATTCATACCACGTGAGACATTACGCAGGGTATCAACACCTCAGGCTTATCGCTATGATTTGCTTGACGAGAAGTATCATGAGGCTTTTGATAAAGAAATCGGTATATATGGTTCGCACTACACCAATACCATGATGGTGGAATTAGGAGTACGCCTCCATTTTGCAAAAGGCTCGGATAAGAATATAAAATTGACAACTAAAGATGACCTTGAATTGTTTAAGGGCTATCTAACTAAAGGCAAGGATAACTGGCTAAAGTAATCATGAAAAAGGGACATAATCTATACAAGGAAGATATAGGTAATATCCTATTCACAAAGGGCATAAGTGAACTTCGTGGAAAAAGTTTTCTCGTCACAGGTGCAACAGGTATGGTAGGTGTCATGCTCATTGATGCGCTGATGGCGTTAGGCGATGTGAGGGTGATAGCCGTCGGAAGAAGTAAAGATAAAGCGAAAGAAAGGTTGGGAGAGTATTTTGACAATACTAACTTTAAATTTCTAGAGCACGACGTATGTATGCCTCTTCCTAAAGACATTGTAGTTGATTATATAATACCCATGGCCAGTAACACCCATCCGTTGGCTTATTCCAAATATCCAGTGGAAACAATGATGGTAAATCTAAAGGGTGCAGAGCATGCTCTAAACCTTGCAGAGAGTACTGGCGCTACGATTATTTACACATCGACAAACGAGGTCTATGGTAATGCTATCAGCGATGAGGCATTTTCAGAGGACAGCAATGGCAAACTAAACCTAGGCAATGCTCGTGCCTGCTATAATGAGTCAAAGCGTTCTGCAGAGGCTCTGTGTCAGTCATATATATCAGAGAGGGAAGTGAAGGTAAAGATTGCGCGCCTATGCAGGATCTTCGGCCCTACCATGCTAATGACTGATACCAAAGCCTCGTCACAGTTTATTCAGAAGGCTGTAGCAGGAGAGGATATAGTACTGAAGAGTAATGGTATGCAATTTTTCTCATACACATATGTGGCTGATGCTGTAATTGGATTGCTTACGGTACTATTGAAAGGTGAGGTTGGTGTGGCATACAACGTGAGCAGTGAGAAGACCAACGTTCACCTTAGAGATTTTGCACGCCTATGTGCAGAATATAACGGCAAGAGTGTCGTGTATGACATACCCGACATAACAGAGCAAGCAGGCTACTCTATAGCCACACAGGCAATACTTTCAAACGAACGTATTAGACAAATAGGCTTCATCCCCCTGTATGACATGGAGGATGCAGTAAAGAGAACGATAGAAATTTTAAGAAATTAGGAAACGAAAGGGTTTTCTACACGCTTATTCAAGTCATAAAATGCCTTCAGATGATGAGCCACGCGCTTTTCTTCTGGAGGCATTTTCATATAGTCACCATATACACCACTAAGGTATTTGTCATAACCTGGCATAAGGTCTATCCTGATATCCTCAAATGACATATTAACGGGTTTACCGTTAACAATGTCTATGTCAAACAACTCGCGTATACCATATGCTCCTCCGTAGTTTATCAGATGATTTGTTGAGCCGTACGGATATTTGTACATGACATAATTCATCTTGCTGAGATAGTACCTCTTCATATATGGACGGAAGAAGTACCCGAGTGTCTTTACTGCAAAGCGTCCCCACTCATGAGGTGTTCTGAGCAAACTTATATGCTGTAAAAAAGAGGTATGTGTGCAAAGTGCTTCGTAGCGGTTGCGTAGTTTAGTAAACTTTCTTACCAACTTCTCCGCCTCCATTCTGTCATCACTTATATTGTCGAGTGGAAAAACATCAATGAACAATCCTATGACACAAGGGGTATCTGCACGTTCTATTAGAGTGGTGTTTTTATTACAGAACTTAGGGAATGACAGATTGTAGTCGGGATGTGTATCTGCCGACACCAATTCATAGTTGCCCAAATCTGTTGTCTTACATATCTCAACAAAACGATCAAAATCAGGACGTGGCATGCCAACATCGATGTCGTCATCCCATGGTATAATGCCACTATGTCGTACAGCGCCGATAGCAGTGCCACCGATGCCGTAGTATGTCAGACCGTTACGATGACACAAGTCATGAAATTCACGTAGCACATCGGTGATGATGCGCTTCCATTCTGTCAGTTCTTGTGGAGTCAGTTCCCTCATACAGTTTCTGTCGATGTGACTGTATATGTCGTTTTATGAAAGGCTTTGGGAAGGTACGCTATGATATCGCTTGCTATGAGACTCTCCACCCCGAGGTCACGGGCAGCGTAGTCGCCTGCGAGACCGTGTAGGTACATGCCTGCCTTTGCAGCCTCTTCTGGTGAGTATCCGCGTGCGAGCAGTGCGGTGATGATGCCAGTGAGTACGTCACCTGAACCTGCCGTCGCCATACCACTGTTGCCCGTGCTATTGAATATGATATGACCATTGGGCATACACAGTGCACTGTGATGACCTTTGAGTATCACATAGCCGTGAAGTCTCTGTGCCAAGTCGCGTGCTCGCATAAGTCGATCATAGTCATTCGTAGGGCTGACATCGCACAGTCGATCGAGCTCTTTGGGATGGGGGGTGAAGATGATTCCTTCTGGCAACTGACCGAGCCATGCACGGTGTGTGGCAAGTATGTTGAGGGCATCGGCATCGATGACCATTGGCATCTTTGTACTACGTATCTGAGTCATTAGTGCCACGGCACTGCTGTCAGCTGTGCCCAGTCCAGGTCCTATTCCTGCAGCATTACAACCTGTGGTGTTAGCAGGTTCTGAGTAGCACTCCTCATTTCTGTCCTGTTGCACTATTGCTTCTGGTACGCTGATTTGCATTATATCGTTGTTCTTGCGTGGCGTATGTACGGTGACTTTCCCCACTCCTGAGCGCAGGCAGGCCTTTGCTGCCAGTATTGCCGCGCCTGCCATACCGTAGCTACCAGCTATGAGCATGGCATGTCCCATGGTGCCTTTGTGGGCAAAGTCGCTACGTGCCTTCATCATGTTTCGTATGGTCTGCTCGTCGAGTATAGTGCTGTGAGCCTCTGTGGCATCGATAAATTCCTGGCTGAGCCCTATATCGAGCACCTCCAATTGACCGATATACTGGTGGTTGTCAGCCATCATCATGCAGAATTTCCTCATACCCAGTGTCAGCGTTAGATCTGCTCGTATGATGTTTTGACTCACATTATAAGTATTGTCCTCCGTCATCAGCCCTGATGGCATGTCGATGCTTACCACCTTGGAGGGAGAGAGGTTGATGTAGTTTACCATAGCGGCAAATCCACCACCGAGTGGTTTGTTGACCCCTGAGCCAAACAACCCGTCGATGACTACCATATCGGTGGTGAGGTGTGGTGGTTCAAACTCACGAGTTATCTCCACGATTTTTCCGCTGTATTGCTTGTTCATGCGGTCGCGGTTGACGGTG
>JAGCPC010000105.1 GCA_017642485.1 Prevotella sp.
AATACTGATACCAGCGAACCTGCTACAGTTACAGTAAACTCACTGACTCACGGATGGTACACTCCTTCATTCACTGATAATGAGAACATCTATGCGCTGAATCAGTCTAACTTCAACACTCAGAATTCGGGAAGTGTAACAATCACCAACCACTTCTGGACGAACGAAAGTAAAGTCGATTTTAGTTCTAAGACGTTCTCCCCAGTATCTTCATCAAGTGCAAGCTATGTAAGGTTGAAGAATGCAAGTAACCAGAGGTCATTTACCTTCTATGTGAAGGGCGCAGCTGCATTCCAAATTGTTGGTTCAGGCAGTAGGAGTGTTGACGTTAATGTTGATGACGTTAAGATAAAGACTTTGGCACTGGATGCATCTTCTTGGTCAGAGTCATTTACACTCAACAGTGAAGGCTCATATATCACCATAAATAACCCAACTGGAGGTGATGTATGCTTAGGTGGCTTTAAGTTCTACGAGAAGCAATCTGCTGTCATCACCGTTAAGAAGGCTGGTGAAGCAATTACTACTGCAGAGCAGTATGCTGACGCGGTAGAAGAATACGAGGTGGAGAGCAACAGCACTGGTACCATCACGGCAACGTCAAGCGATACCGGCGTGGCAACCGTAACCTACGAAGACGGAACGCTGACGGTGACATCTGTGGCAGTTGGTACTACTACGGTAACCCTCAGTCAGGCTGCCGACGCTACGCACGCAGCAGGTTCTACCACACTGACGGTGAATGTAAAGAAGAAGGCTATCACACTTGCCTTCGCTTACGACCAGTCTAAGTTCAAGGGTACTGCGCTGACGAACGGCAATGTCATTCCTGCAGGCGCACTGCCTGCGCTCACTGCTAAGTATTCTGACGGAACGAACTATACTGGCACTATATACTACCACAGTGACGATAGAGGTATAGGTTACTTCGGTGAAACAAAGGATGCATACGCTTTAACAGATATTTCCGCTACTGGAGTATTCAACACGACATACGAGATAAGGTATGGCAACGGACAGGGCGGTGCGCGTATATATGCATACATTCCTGCTTTCGCCGATTATGAGCAGGCAGTGGCTTACTTCGACCTCGTTGTGGAGAATGGTACGTCTAATGATATTCCTAAGGGAAAGAGTCCTGAGATATATGAGCAATATCCCATGAGGAACGCTGCCGGCGAGGAGGTGATAAGGATTACCTACGGTGGCTATAAGTACGAAAAGACTAAGACTGGCAAGTGGTCATCTGGTTCTACACGAGGCAAATACTTCGTTGACGGTCATGAGTACTACACACGTTACGGAAGCCTCGATGCCAAGGATGAGTACAATAACCAGCTCAAGGGCATGAGTGACGATTCTAACGACATGTGGTACAAGAAAACGGAGACAAAGCCTGACGGCACAAACTACAAGGACTTTGAGCGTGTGCGTCCGTTCAACCTGCCATGTCGAGGCAGCTATATCAAGTTCGAGCCAAAGAAGAGCGGTGTGCTCACTGCATACGTATGGCAAAACGGTACGATAAACGAGACTGAAAACACGCTGGGCTCAAAGCCACGTCTGGGCTACTGGTTTGATGAGGAAGGATGGGTACAGCATCCAGTAGGAATTCCTGTGACCAAACAGCCTCTCGGCGTGATGGATGGTCAGAAGAGAAAAGGACGTGACGGCAGAAACGTTGACAGCCAGATGGAGAGCACGTGGACTGCCGCAAAGGGCGACCAGAACATGGCTAAGCTGCTGAAGTATAAGTACTGCCTCGTAGAAAGACCTGACTCTACCACGGACGTCTCACAGTTCAGCGACACCAACACGGGAACCTTCGCCAGTGCATACGAGAACCCATACTACTGGGGAACGAGCGCTGAGGTAGGTGCCAACCTTGACCTGGCAGTGCCAAAGTCTATGAATCCTGTTCCGTTCCACAACGGCTACTTGATACCTGAGGCAGCATACGTGAAATATACTCTGAACGTTGTTGCCGGCAAGTCATACTACTTCTACGGTATGATGACGAAGATAGGCTATGCAGGCATGAACTTCGTGGAAACCGATGACGTGCTGACAACTTCA
>JAGCPC010000001.1 GCA_017642485.1 Prevotella sp.
ACTTGTTGCCTCGTCGAGTATCATCAGCGGACTGTTGCGTAGCAATGCCCTCGCTATGCACACTCTCTGGGCCTGTCCCTCACTCAGCCCCACGCCCTGCTCCGACATCTCGGTATCGAGGCCCTCAGGTAGTTCGCGTACGAAGTCGGCACACGCCTCATCGAGGGCAGCATACATCTCCTCGTCAGTAGCATCGACATTGCCCAAGAGCAGGTTGTCGCGTATCGTGCCACTCAGCATGGTGTTGCCTTGTGGCACGTAGGTGATATTGCAGCGTGTCAGTGGTGAGACGATAATCCTTTCATGAGCGTCATACATATACACATATCCGCTATCAGGGCGTATCAACGCCAGTATCATGCGCAGCAGCGTGGTCTTGCCAGCACCCGTCTCACCTACTATGGCGGTACATGTGCCTGGTTTGAAGTCAAAAGTCAGATGCTCCACGATCTTCTTCTCGGGTTCGTCGGCATAGGCAAAGGTGACGTCGTGCACCAGTACCCCGCAAGGGCTTTCCAACTCCTGTGGCTCACCCTTCCTCTCAAGGGGTATATCCTCAAAGAGCATCAGTCGCTCAGCAGCGGTAAAGACAGAGACAAACTGTGGCACGAGGCGTGACAGGTTACGGGCAGGATTTTGTATCTTGTTGACCAACTGCAGAAATGCCGTCATACCGCCATACGACAGCGACCCTGCCGACAGTCGCAGTGCGCTCCATCCGAATGCCACTAGGTAGCCCGTAGCGAATCCCACGTTGACGATGAGATTTGACAACACCGAAAAGCGCGTCTTCTTCACTACCTTCTGTCGCAGTATGGTGTGCTGGTCACCCAGGCGGTCCACTATCTCGTCCTCACTCTCGAGTGTCTTCACCAATATACGGTTTTGTACCGACTCCTGCAGTATGCTCTGCACTATGCTGTCTGACTCACGCACCTCGCGTGTCAGCTTTCGCATCCTACCCATGTATATCTTACTGAGCACAAGGAATACAGGAAACATCACCACGATTATCATCGCCAGCATGTGGTCCATGGTAAAGAGATATATGAATGCTCCAAGGAACAGTGCCACGACCGAAACGGCATTGGGCAGTGTCTCGGCGACAAAGTTTACCACGTTGTTGACATCCTGTTCCAGACGGTTCAGCACATCGCCACTGTGCATTGAGTCACGCCCCTGCCACTCCGAGTGTAGTATCCTACCGAGCATGCGTCGCTGCATACGGTTTTGTGCCTTTATGCCCAGTATGTTGCGTACCCACACCGAGGCGATGTTGAGGGCAAAGCCACATATCACCAGACATGCCATCACCACGACTGCTGTTATGACACTGCCACCCCTATCGTGCGAAGCGATGTCGATGGCTCTCTGCACCGCCCATACCGAGGCGAGGCTCACCACCACCTGCAGCAGTCCTATCACCGTATTGAGTATGGCCTGCAGGCGGTTGTCGCTCGATGACTGCCACAGCCACTTCACGATGGTCTTTGCTGGATATGTCTTGTTGGGCAGTCTCATCGTTGGTCCATGCCCCACATCATCTTTTCGCGTAGGGTAGAGAAATATCTGTGTTCGTTGAAACGTACTATACGTGCAGCATACGGAGCCTTGCTTATCTTCACCACCGTATTCTCATCGAGACTGGTGCTGCGTCCGTCCACTGCTGCCAGGAAGTTGTGGCTACGGCTCTCCACCTTCATCGTTATCACTGCCGTATCGGGCAGTATGATAGGACGCACATTGAGGCTGTGTGGTGCTACGGCAGTGATACACAGCGTACCCGTGCCTGGTGTTATGATAGGTCCGCCGTTGGACAGGCTGTATGCCGTTGAGCCTGTCGGCGTGGTCACTATCAGACCGTCAGCCTGATAGGTCATGAGGTACTCGCCATTCACGTTGACCCTCACCGATATCATCGATGCCAGGTCGCGCTTCAGCACCGCTATGTCGTTGAGGGCGTATGGCGAACCCTTCACCGTGTCACTGCCGTCGGTCTCTATCTTTATCACCTCATGCTCCTGCACATCATACGCTCCCTCGTATATCGCCGCTACGGCGCTCTCTATCTCCGAGGGATTGACATCAGCGAGAAATCCCAGCCTGCCTATATTGACACCTATCACGGGAGTGCCCTTATCGCCCACCCTCGCAGCAGTCTTGAGCAGTGTGCCGTCGCCACCCATCGATATGGCAAAGTCGGCATCAAAGTCACCATTCTCAAACACCCCATCGACCTTCATCGCTATATGCTGTCCCTCGGTGATAAAGTCATAGAAAGGCTTATCCATCACAATCTCCGCCTCGTGTTGCTGCAGTATGGCGACGATCTTCTGTATTGCCTGCGACTTCTTTGCCTGATACTCATTACCAAAGATGGCGAAACGTAATTTCTCGTTATTCATGTATATCTATGCTGGAATTATTATTTTTTATCGCAATAAGTTTGCCGTTTCACAAACATTTAGTATATTTGCATACAAAATTACATAAAAAAAATAAAGTATAAAGAATAAAGTATAAAGTTTTTTATCCAAACGTACAAAAAACATGGCAAAAGTTTATGAATTTATAGCCAACGGCTCAGAAGAGATAGAAGCTCTCACCGTTGTCGATGTACTGAGAAGGGCTGGCGTTGACATCATCACCGTCAGCATCACGGGTTCTCGTGAGGTCACCATGTCACATGGCGTCATCATGCTCTGCGACACCACCATAGAGGAGGCAGACCTCAGCGATGCTGACATGCTGCTACTCCCTGGCGGACTGCCTGGCGCCACCAATCTCAATGATCATGAGGGAGTGCGCCATGCCATGCTCCAACAGTGGCAGAAGGGTGGCAAGGTAGGTGCCATCTGTGCTGCACCACTCGTACTGGGCGGCCTCGGCATACTCGAGGGCAAGAGGGCTACATGCTATCCAGGATTCGAAGACCAGATGACAGGCGCCACCTACACTGCCGACATCTACACCGTCGATGGCAACATCATCACAGGTTGCGGACCTGCCGCCACCCTGCCCTACTCCTATGCTATCCTCGATATGCTCGGATATGGCGAACAGGCTACAGCACTCCGCGAGGGCATGATGTTTAATAAGTTAATTCACAATTCATAGTTCACAATTCATAATTAACTTCGCTGAAGTTCAAAAAAAAGGGCTGTCACCATTTGGTGACGCCCTTTTATTGTTTGGAATAAGTTGTTTTTGTTTTATGTAAGTTTTAAGTCATTGAAGTGTTTGGAGCTTCGTGGACTTTGTAGGCATAGACCTATATCATTAAGCCTCTGCTGCAGGTATCACTGACACCACGCTCTTGTCGTACTTTCCCTTGTGGAAGTTTACAGTACCGTCGATGAGAGCATACAGTGTGTCATCCTTACCCTGTGCTACACCAGCACCAGGGAAGTGCTTGTTGCCACGCTGGCGAACGATGATGTTGCCTGCTACAACCTGCTGACCACCGAAAATCTTAATACCAAGTCGCTGTGAAGCTGATTCACGTCCGTTCTTAGAACTACCTACACCTTTCTTATGTGCCATTTCTTAGTCCTCCTTTGGTTTTAAGCTACTACTGATTTGATTACTAATTCAGTGAACTGAGCACGGAAACCGTTGTTCTTACGCTCGTCCTTACGACGCTTCATCTTGAATACGATGACCTTGTCGCCCTTTACGAGTGGGTTCACTACTTCACAAACTACTTTTGCACCGCTTACTGTTGGTGCGCCTACTGTCACTGCGCCGTCATTGTCAACGAGCAGCACTTTGTCAAACTCAACAGC
Organism: Prevotella sp.; assembly: GCA_017642485.1. Taxonomy (GTDB): domain Bacteria; phylum Bacteroidota; class Bacteroidia; order Bacteroidales; family Bacteroidaceae; genus Prevotella. The sequence goes on from JAGCPC010000001.1 coordinate 3,786, forward strand.
CTGGCCCTCTTCCACGTTGTTCATGTGGTGTACGAAGAGCTTCTTGCCCTCCTCTGCCTTAAACTGCTGACCCTGAATTTCTACAATTGCGTACATGCTTTTTTTATTGTAAAACTGGGTTACTTCCGCTGGGCGGCTGACATCACTTAGCATAGCATCACTGCTTACAGACAGCACTTACTCGAGCCCATGACGGACAAAATCGGTTGCAAAGTTACAAAAATAATTAGAAATTAGGAATTAGAAATTAGGAATTATTGCTACCCAAAACCAATAATTATACATTTTTAACACCTAAACAGTAAACCTCCAATCTCAAAACTCAAAACTCAAATCTCAATCCTCAAACCTCAAAGCCTCTCTCCTATCATATACATCACAAACTCCACATTGCCTATGATATATCTGCGCCACATGCGGCGAGGCTCCTTTATCAGTCTGTACAGCCACTCTATGCCATGCTGTTGCCACCATAGCGGTGCTCTCTTTGCAGTACCGGCATAGAAGTCAAAGACTGCCCCTATTGTACCCACGTGGCAGTGCACGTTCAGCTCATCCCAGTGCTCCCATATCCATTTCTCCTGTTTGGGAGCCGTCATGCCTATCCACAGCAAGTCGGGGTCTGCATCATTTATCACCCTTACCATCTCACGGCTCTCTTCCTCCGTAAACGTATCCTTATATGGTGGACTGTACGTCACCACCTCTACGTTAGGATAATCCCTGCTGCAGCGCTCCCTTATCATCTCCAGCACCCTCTCGCTCGAACCGAAGAACATTACTTTCCTCCGTTCATGGTGCAACGTCGTTTCCAGAGGTTTCAGCGTGTTCAGTCGTGTCATCTCCTCCACGAAGAGGTCCCATCCTGCCACACGTTCCGTAGGAGCATTAACATTACCGAGCCACTGACACGCCTTCACCACACTCATGCCATCAGGTATCAGCACGTCGCCGCCAGCCAGTGCCTCAGCAAACTCGCTATCCTTCTTCGCATTGTTGTACGAGAAAGCGTTAATAGTATTGATGAGCAACTTACCCTCTGGCAACTTCGCCAGAGCCGCTTTGTTGCTCAGCAACCGCTGCGTCCTCAGCCGTATTATGTCATTTCTCTCTGTCCCCACAACAAACGCGTAATATTTTCGTACCTCTCAGAAACGATCCGAACCTACTTCAGTTTGTTCCACAGCCAGAGGACTGCTACTGCACCGCATACGGAGGTGATGAGTTCGCCGAGCCAGTTGTAAGCTGGGCCGATGCCGACAAGGCCAAACAGCGTGCCACCGACGAAACCGCCAACGACACCCAGGAGGAGGTCAATGAGACAACCCTTGCCCTTACCGTTGGTGATCTTGCTGGCGATGAAGCCTGCAAGAATACCTGTGATGATACCTATTATCATTACTTAAATACATTTACTTGTTTTCCCAAGCGACAATCTTGTCCTGATTCTTGAGGAGGAAGTCGATGTCGTCGAGAGCGTTTTCCAGACAGTACTTCTTGTAGCCGTTGATATCAAACTTCTCAGAGTGGCCTGTAGCCTCGTTGGTCACGGTCTGGTTTGGCACGTCAACGGTCACGATGGTCTGAGGGTCTTTCTCTATTGAAGCGAAGATCTCTGCCTGAAACTCAGGACTCACGATGACGGGGAGCACGAAGCAGTTGAGCAGGTTGTTGCGATGTATGTCAGCAAAGCTTGAGCTAATTACCACCCTTACTCCGTAGCCTGCGATAGCCCATGCAGCGTGCTCGCGTGATGAGCCTGAACCCCAGTTTTTGCCGCCTACTATTATCTGACGAACACCCTCACGAGGTGCCTCAGAAAACTCAGGCTGGTTCATTACGAAGTCTGCTACGGGTTTGCCGTCAGCATCATAACGCAGGTCGTGCATGAAGGCATCGCCGAAGAACTTTGGATCACGTGTAGTGGATGCCAGGTAGCGTGCTGGTATGATGAGGTCGGTGTTACAGTTGTCAATGTTTATTGGCAGACATGTTGACTTTATTATGTTGAATTTTTCTTTCATGATTCATATTTTTTTGAAAAATATTCATACGATACGTCACCTGCGGTGACTACGATACGGGCTTTCAGCCCTACGATACGTCGCTGACGCGACTACGATAACTATTTATTTTATTCTCCAGTAGCAGGGGAACCCTGCGTATCGTAACGAAGTGTATCGTAACGAAGCGTATCGTTTACTAAATAAACTTTCTTGGATCCGTTATCTTACCAGTGATGGCTGATGCAGCCACGGTGAGGGGTGACGCGAGTACTGTGCGTGCACCAGGTCCCTGACGACCTACAAAGTTGCGGTTAGACGTTGAGATAGACAGTTTGCCTGCAGGCACCTTGTCGGGGTTCATAGCCAGACAGCTGGAACATGATGGCAGACGCAGTTCAAAACCTGCCTCCTCGAGTATCTTGTCTATGCCCTCGTCTATAATCTGCTGACGTACCAGCCATGAGCCCGGCACTAACCATGCCACTACAGAGTCAGCCTTCTTCTTACCCTTCACGATTGAGGCAAAGGCGCGGAAGTCCTCTATGCGACCGTTGGTACATGCTCCGAGGAAACAGTAATCGACTGGTGTGCCCTCCAACTTCTGTCCTGGCTCAAACTGCATGTATGAGAGCTGTGCCTCGAGTTGTGCCTTCTCCTCAGCCGAAACAGAGTCGTAGGTAGGTACGGTGCCGTCGATGGCTATGCCAGCGCCTGGGTTGGTGCCGTATGTGATGCGTGGTGCAATGTCCTTAGCGTAGTATGTCACCTCCTTGTCAAATACTGCGTCATCGTCGCTCTTGAGCGTCTTCCAGTATTCCACAGCCTTGTCCCATTCAGCACCTTTAGGAGCGTACTCCCTGCCGTTGAGGTCGGCGAAGGTGGTCTCGCCTGGAGCTATGATACCAGCTCTGGAACCCATCTCG
>JAGCPC010000106.1 GCA_017642485.1 Prevotella sp.
CTTTACACGCTACACCGCCAACCCCATTATTAAGAATAATGACGACCGCCAGCGCGACCCCAAGGTGTTCTGGCATGCCGATTCCCAGCACTGGATTATGTCGCTGGCCAAAGGTTGGAGCAAGGGCATTGAGTTCTTCGGCTCTTCCGATATGAAGACCTGGACCAAGCTGAGCACGTTTGTGGTCGACCTGCCTGGTCGTCCCGACTTGCAGTGGGAGTGCCCCGATTTGCTGCAGTTTGGCGATAAGTGGGTACTGATAGTAAGTGTTAACCCAGGCGGCCCCGTATTGGGCTCTGGCACCATGTACTTTGTTGGTCAGTTCGATGGCAAGGAATTCAAGGCCGATGCACTCGACTATCCGCTCTGGCTCGACTATGGTATGGACAACTATGCTGGCGTTACCTGGAGCAATACCGGCGATAGAAAGGTGCTGATTGGTTGGATGAACAACTGGAGCTATGCTGGCGATGTGCCTTGTTCGCCTTGGCGTTCGGCAATGACTTTGCCTCGCGAGTTGAAACTTATCAACTACAACGGCACTCCTTTGTTGGCCAACACTGTGGTTAGCGAAATCGATAAGATAGCCGGTAACTGGCTGTCGGCAGGCTCAAGTCTTGATGTAAAAGATGCCTATCAGCTCAGAATCAAGCTCAATCTTGATAAGAACTCTACCATCACGCTGGGTAATTCGTTCGATGAGAAATACGTCATCGATATTAATGCTTCATCCAGCATGCTTACTGTTCATCGCACCTCTGCTACAGGTAAGACTAATTTCAACGGAACATTCTCAGTTCCTTCAATGCGAGCCCCTCTGAATGTTTCAGGTACTACTGTAACGCTCGACATCTACGTTGATCAGTCGTCAGTAGAGCTCTTTACAGAAAATGGCACCATGTCGATGACCAACCTCATCTTCCCCCAGAGCATTTATAACACTCTGACAGTGTCTGGTGCTGATTACGAGGCTCAAGTCCGTCAGCTCAGCAGAATCTGGTAATATTATCAGTCACAATAAAAAATCGTTCATTGCATGTATTATTGTAACAATGAACGATTTTTTTTATTTTTTGAATCATTTTTTATCGTCTTCCTATTGAAACTATCGTACCTTTGCCGCAGAAAATTTGGGATACGTTAGATATAATGTTTTTAGTTAGAGTAAAAGATTTAGGTTTTAATTTTGTAGTAATTGGTTTTAGGTTTATTAGTTGGTAAAGTAAAAGAAAAGGCGCCGCTCGTGATGAGTGGCGCTATTTTTATTATTTCGAATTGATGATTAGGTTAGCTGTGGGCAGACTGCCTTTGACGCTTACTGTTACCTTGCCCTTCTTTTGCGCGCTGCGTACCACCAGCAGGGCGCGCCCCTTCCATGTAGTAACACGGGGTGAGGTCTTAGGCTCGCGGTCTTGCAGATCGGCGGTGGCAAACGACATCAGTCGGCCTTGCCCTTGAACGGCAGCCTCGCAGGGGATTGCTGCATCGGGACATACACGCCCCTGGGCATCAACTACCTCGATAGTGATATAAGCCAGATCCTGACCATCGGCTTTGAGTGCAGGCCTGTCGGCAGTGAGACGCAGTTTGGCAGGCTCTCCGGCAGTGCTCAGCGTCACGCTCTTGCCTCCTGCCTCAGCACGCAGTGTTCCTGCCTCGTAGGGCACACTGAACACAGCCTTGAACTCTGTGCTGATGTCAACACTCTTTTTACCTATTTGTTTGTCGTTCAGATACAGTGTCACCTCGGGCGCCTTGGTGTAAACCTCGACCTCGACAGGCTTGCCTTCCCATCCCTGCCAGTTCCAGCTCTCCCAA
>JAGCPC010000107.1 GCA_017642485.1 Prevotella sp.
ATAACGTCAAGAACAAACTACTCCATATCGTCACCTCCATAGTCAAAAACAAGCAAGTTTACAAACCGGAATATAGATTTTCAGCATAATATTAAAAATAATGGTCAAAATATTTGGAATTTAACATAGAAAGCGAATTAAACACGAATCGAACACGAATTATCAACGTTTTAGATTTAGATAAAATTCTCACGCTCGGCATAGCTCAAACAAGCTTGACTCTGCAATTGCTTAATCGAATTTTTGAAAGATTTGAAAAGATTTGTAGGATTTCTTGGCCGAAGGGCAACTCTAAAATTTTTGAAACCAACAAAAAAAGAGCAGAAAAAATCCTTGCACTTATGGTGAGGTGCAAGGATTTGATACTTCACTGCACAGACAGATACTTCTGCCTGACAGCCTTTGGGAGTTTTGAAGCGATGAGCTGGTAGGACTCCCTGATCCATTCCTCGACCAAGGGTATTCACGTACTTGCTCTATGTTCATCTACTTCTTAAGACATCTTATCCTTCCACAGCTGGGTCATATCCTCGAGGGTCTTGCCCTTGGTCTCGGGCACGAGCCTCCAAACGAAGATGGCGGCGAGGAGACAGATGATGCCGTACAGTCCGTAGGTAAACCAATGGCCGAAGTCGTCACCATCGGTGAGGTGCATATTGAAGAGGGGCACGAAGCTGGAGCTGACGATGAAGTTGAATATCCACTGGAAGGCTACGGCGATGGCTACTGCTGCACCTCGTATGGTATTGGGGAATACCTCGGCGATGAGTACCCAGCAGATGGGTCCCCATGAGAACATGAAGCTGGCGGAATAGACCATGATGCTCGCCATGCAGAGGAGTTCCATACCTGGATGGCCGAAGGTCATGGCCACGCCGAAGGCTCCTATCGCCATGCCTATGGAACCTACGATGAGGAGTGGGCGGCGACCGAGCTTCTCGACGGTGAAGACGGCAACGAGGGTGAACAGTATGTTGACAATGCCAGTGAAGACGGTGACGACCATAGGATTGTCCATACCCATGTCGGCATAGATACGTGGGGCATAGTAAAGCACGGCATTGATGCCTACTGCCTGCTGGAATACTGACAGCATGATGCCTACGAAGATACACAGCCAGCCATAGGTGAAGAGACGCTCGGTCTTGACGTGCATGGTATCCTTGATCTCCTGGAGTATGACGTGTGACTGGTGCTCGCCATTGATACGGGCAAGTACACCTCGCGCCACCTCAAACTTGCTTATGGAGACAAGGTAACGTGGGCTCTCGGGTACGAAACAGATAAGGAGGGTGAAGAGGGCAGCGGGTATCATCTCGGAACCAAACATATAGCGCCACCCTACCTCAATAGTCCATGGGTCGCTCTCAGGCAGCACACGGTTCATGCCTGCGCCGATGCTGTCGATGATAGGATTGGTATGCTCGCCAAGAATCATGAAGTTGACAAAATAGACTACCAACTGACCGAAGATGATGGCAAACTGGTTCCAACTGACGAGCATGCCACGAATCTTATAAGGGGCTATCTCACCGATATACATAGGGCAGATGGCTGAGGCAAGTCCTACGCCGATGCCGCCAATGACACGGTAGATATTGAATACTACAAGGAGTTCATATACTGGCACACCACGCTCAAAGAAAAATGTCTCGGGCTCCATACTGCCGTAAGCGGAGATGAAGAACAGCATGCCGGCAATGACGAGAGACTTCTTTCTGCCCAGATTGGAGGCTAATACTCCTGACAGAGCAGAGCCGATGATACAGCCTATGAGGGCACTTGACGAGGTGATGCCATGAAGGTAATCGGTGTAGTCGAAGTTTGTGGCTCCAAGGAAGAATGCCTGGAGACCCTTCTCGGCACCTGAGATGACAGCGGTGTCATAGCCAAACAGGAGGCCACCGAGGACAGCGACCATCACGATGGAAAAGAGGTAGCTCTTGCTACCATGGTCAGTAGTATTCATTTTGATTTTAGGTTTAGGTTTAGGTTTTAGTAGTAAAGGAAGGAAGTCCCCCAATCTTGGGGGACTTTTTTTTATAATTTCAGCTCCTTGAGTACGGCAGAAATCTTTTGCTTGGTGGTGAGGCGTGTGGGCACGAGGGGCAGACGGAGCACATTCTTGAGCAGTCCCATCTCGCTCATCAGTGCCTTGACACCTGCTGGGTTGCCATCGACAAAGAGAAGGCTATAGAGCTCGGTAAACTTATGGTGTATCTTTTGTGCTGCTCCGTACTCGCCATTGAACTCGAGACGTATCATACGCGAGAACTCCTTGGGCAGGGCATTGCCAATAACGGAGATGACACCTACGGCTCCTGTGGCTATCATGTGGAAGGTGATGGCATCGTCGCCTGAGAGGACCTCGAAGTCGGCAGGCTTATTCTTGATTATCTCATCGACCTGCTCAATGGAGCCAGATGCCTCCTTGATAGCCACGATATTGTCGCAGTCGTTGGCAAGACGGCATGTGGTCTCGGGCTTGAGATTGATGCCTGTACGTCCTGGCACATTGTAGAGCACTACGGGCAGACGGGTAGCGCCAGCGATAGCCTTGAAATGCTGGTAGAGGCCTTCCTGCGAGGGTTTGTTGTAGTAAGGACATACTGACAGCAAACCATCGATGCCACTCATGTCGTAGGTCTGACACATCTCGACCACAGCAGCGGTGTTGTAACCACCACAACCCATGAGGAGAGGCACACGGCCTGCTACCTGCTTGACGATAAACTGCTTCACCTGATAGTGTTCATCACTTGACAGGCAAGGTGTCTCGCCTGTCGTTGCCAGGATACAGAGGAAATCAGCGCCATTGCTGAGCTGATACTCTATGATGGATGCCAGCGACTCGTAATCGACGGTACCATCTTCATTGAACGGAGTGACTAAGGCTATGCCAAGTCCACGGAATATATTTTGCATACTAAACTCGCTTTGCTCGTACGATACGCTTCGCTACGATACACAATCTGTGATTGCTACGAAACGCTACGCTACGAAAACATTAAACTATCAACTATCAAATCTCAAATCTCAAACCTCAAACCTCAAACCTTACTTGTATTCTTGCCAAGGTTTTATCTCAATCTCATCGAGTGGCTGGGTGCAGAATGCATTGATGAATGCACTTGCCAAGCGGCTGTTGGTGATGAGAGGCACATTGAGGTCGATGGCTGCACGACGTATCTTGTAGCCATTGTCGAGCTCGGATACGGTGAGATCCTTTGGTATGTTGACCACCATATCAATCTCCTTATTGCGGAGCATATCGAGAGCCTGTGGCTGACCATCCTCAGAAGGCCAATAGACCTTGGTGCTCGGTATATCGTGCTCACAAAGGAACTTATAGGTACCACCCGTAGCATAGAGGGTGTAGCCATGCTCCACGAGTTGGCGTGCTGCATCGAGCATCTCAACCTTCTGCTTCGTAGAACCCGTGGAGAGGAGTATATTCTTCTCAGGTATGCGCTGTCCTACGGAGAGCATAGCCTTGAGTATGGCACAGCTGGTGTCATTGCCTATACATCCTACCTCACCCGTGGATGCCATATCGACACCCAGCACGGGGTCAGCCTTCTGCAAGCGGTTGAAAGAGAACTGACTCGCCTTGATACCTACGTAGTCGAGGTCGAAGAGATTCTTGTCAGGTTTCTCAAAAGGCACATTAAGCATCACTTTAGTAGCAAGGTCTATGAAGTTGAGTTTTAGTACCTTACTAACAAATGGGAATGAGCGCGAAGCACGCAGGTTGGTCTCTATGACGAGGATATCATTATCCTTTGCCATGTACTGACAGTTGAATGGTCCGGAGATATGTAGCTCCTTGGCTATCTGCTTGGTGATACGCTTGATGCGACGTACTGTCTCGACATACAGTTTCTGTGGAGGGAACTGCAGGGTGGCATCACCAGAGTGAACACCAGCAAACTCCACGTGCTCGGAGATGGCATAGGCTATCACCTCGCCATCCTTTGCCACACCATCGAAGTCTATCTCCTTGGCATGCTCAATGAACTTGGACACCACAACGGGGTGCTCAGCGCTGACATTGGCAGCAAGCTGGAGGAACTTCTCCAACTCCTCACGGTTGGAGCATACATTCATCGCTGCTCCTGACAGTACGTAAGAAGGACGCACGAGCACAGGGAAGCCTACCCTATCAATGAAAGCATTCATCTCATCCATCGAGGTCAATGCAGCCCACTCAGGCTGATCTACGCCGATGCGATTGAGCATAGCAGAGAACTGTGCACGGTCCTCGCAGTTGTCGATATCCTTTGCCGAAGTACCGAGGATAGGCACATTCTCGGCATCGAGGCGCATAGCGAGGTTGTTAGGTATCTGTCCGCCTGTAGAGACTATCACGCCATAAGGCATCTCGAGGTCGAGGATATCCATGACACGCTCGAAGGTCAACTCATCGAAGTAGAGACGGTCACACATATCGTAGTCGGTGGATACGGTCTCGGGGTTGTAGTTGATCATCACTGAGCGATAGCCCTGACGGCGTATGGTATTGAGTGCCTGCACTCCACACCAGTCAAACTCCACTGACGAACCGATGCGATAAGCACCTGAGCCGAGTACTACGATAGACTTCTTGTCATTCTCATAGTTGATGTCATGCTTGACACCTGCGTAGGTGACATACAGGTAGTTGGTCTGTGCGGGATACTCTGCTGCGAGGGTGTCAATCTGCTTCACCACTGGCGTGATACCATAGCTCTTGCGCAGAGCACGGATGGTGAGTATCGCCTTGTGCATATTGCCCAACTCCTTCTGCAGTCCTACAGCACGTGCTATCTGGAAGTCGGTAAATCCATATACCTTGGCAGTACGCAGCAGTTCCTTGTCGAGAACATTGACAGAGGTACACCTATCCAGTTCATCATCGATATCCACGATATGCTGCAGCTTCTGCAGGAACCACAGGTCAATCTTTGTCATATCATGAATCTGCTGCACATTGAATATCTTGCGCTTCAACGCCTTGGCAATGACAAAGATACGCTTATCAGTAGGAGCCTTGAGAGCAGCTTCGATATCGTCTATCTGGAGCACCTTATTCTCCACAAATCCGTGCATACCCTGCCCTATCATGCGAAGGCCCTTCTGTATGGCCTCCTCGAAGTTGCGGCCTATCGCCATCACCTCGCCTACGGACTTCATGGATGAGCCCAGCTCCTTATCTACTCCACGGAACTTGGAGAGGTCCCAGCGAGGTATCTTACAAACCACGTAGTCGAGGGCAGGCTCAAAGAATGCCGAGGTAGTCTTGGTGACGGAGTTCTTGAGTTCGAAGAGTCCGTAGCCCATGCCGAGTTTTGCTGCCACGAAGGCGAGAGGATAGCCTGTAGCCTTTGATGCGAGAGCAGAAGAACGGCTCAGACGTGCATTGACCTCTATGACACGATAGTCCTCCGACTGTGGGTCGAAGGCATACTGCACGTTACACTCGCCCACGATACCGATATGACGGATAATCTTTATGGCGAGGGCACGCAGTTTGTGGTACTCGGAGTTGGTCAGCGTCTGAGAGGGAGCTATCACGATAGACTCACCGGTGTGTATGCCCAGAGGGTCAAAATTCTCCATGTTGCAGACCGTGATACAGTTGTCATAACGGTCACGCACTACCTCATACTCTATCTCTTTCCATCCCTTGAGTGACTTCTCGACAAGCACCTGTGGGGAGAAGGAGAAGGCCTTCTCAGCCAGCTTGTTGAGTTCCTCCTCATTGTCACAGAAGCCTGAGCCAAGTCCACCGAGGGCATAAGCAGCACGTATGATGACTGGGTAACCCAGTTCGGCAGCCGCCTTGCGGGCATCCTCGATATTCTCCACAGCATGCGACTTGATGGTCTTGACACCTATCTCATCGAGTTTGCCGATAAAGAGTTCGCGGTCCTCAGTATCCATGATAGCCTGAACGGGAGTGCCCAGTACGCGTACATTATACTTATCGAGTACTCCTGACTGATATAGCTCCACGCCACAGTTGAGTGCAGTCTGTCCTCCGAAGGCCAGCAAGATGCCATCAGGACGTTCCTTCTTTATGATACGCTCTACGAAGTATGGCTGCACAGGCAGGAAATACACCTTGTCAGCCACGCCCTCAGACGTCTGCACCGTAGCGATATTGGGGTTGATGAGCACTGTCTCCACCCCTTCTTCTCTGAGAGCCTTGAGCGCCTGCGAGCCAGAGTAGTCAAACTCACCCGCCTCACCGATTTTCAGTGCGCCAGAGCCCAGCAGCAGTACTTTCTTTATATTTTCGTCTTTCATCCTTATTCGAATTGACAATTGAAAATTGAGAATTGAAAATTGTGATTACCTTTTTCTCACTCAATAGACTTTATAAATAATTCACAAACTTGTCAAACATAAACTCTGTATCGACAGGACCTGAGCATGCCTCAGGATGGAACTGGCTTGAGAACCAAGGCTTGGTCTTGTGCCTTATGCCCTCATTGGAGCCATCGTTCATATTGACAAACAGCTCTTCCCAGTCCTCGCCGAGAGTTGTTGCATCGACAGCATAGCCATGATTCTGCGATGTCACGAAACACTTCTCCGTTCCCACCATGCGCACAGGCTGATTGTGTGAGCGATGGCCGTACTTCAGCTTGTATATCGTGGCTCCAGCAGCCTTGGAGAGCAGTTGGTTGCCCATACAGATGCCACATATCGGTTTGTCGCTCTTGGACATCTGCTTCTGTATAATCTTTACAGCATCTTCACACATGTCAGGGTCACCAGGACCGTTGGCAAGGAAGAGACCGTCAAAATCCATATCGGTATAGTCGTAGTTCCATGGCACTCTGACCACTTCGCAACCACGATTTATGAGGCAAAGTATTATGTTTGCCTTCACGCCACAGTCCACGAGCACCACCTTCTTTGCCTTGCTGCCAGCAGGCACGCTACCTGGAGCAGGCTGGTATGTGACAACCTCTTTTGTTGACACTTTATCAACGAAGTTTACGCCCTCGTAGTCAGCCTCCGGTATATTGTCTGGCTCGTCGTCAAAGATGATTTTACCCATCATCACACCATGCTCACGCAGTACCTTTGTCAGTTCGCGAGTGTCGATGCCCGTGATGCCTGGCACCTGCTCACGCTTGAGCCAGTCGGCAAGACTCTCTTTCGCATTCCAGTGGCTGTACTCGGTGCTATAGTCAGCAACTATTATGGCAGAGGCATATATCTTGTCGCTCTCCATAAATGTAGGCAATCCGTTTTCCTCAAAAGAAAATGACGGTACTCCATAGTTGCCCACGAGTGGGTATGTGAGCACCATCAACTGTCCTGCGTATGATGGGTCGGTAAGACTCTCTGGATAGCCCATCATGGCAGTATTGAATACCACCTCGCCAGCGATGGGTTTGTCATATCCAAATGACTTACCATGAAACTTTGTTCCGTCCTGTAATACTAATGTAACGTTTCTCATTATATATTTTCTGAATAACCTGAATAATCTGAATAATCTGAGTAATCAGACTTACTCCACCGTCACTGACTTAGCAAGGTTACGTGGCTGATCAACGTTGAGTCCCTTTGCCACTGCCACATGATAAGAAAGCAGCTGAAGAGGTATGACGCTGAGCAACGGAGCAAGTGGAGCGATGGTCTGAGGTACCTCAATTACTTCTTCCACCATATTCTTAACATCCTCGTCACCCTCCGTAACGACAGCTATAATCTTTCCATGACGAGAGATTACCTCCTGCATGTTGGATATTATCTTACGATACAGTTTGTGGTGGGTAGCGATGAAAATCACAGGCATCTCCTCATCAACCAATGCTATAGGACCGTGCTTCATCTCAGCAGCAGGATATCCCTCGGCATGTATGTAGCTTATCTCCTTGAGTTTGAGGGCTCCCTCAAGTGCTACGGGGTAGTTCCATCCACGTCCCAAGTAGAGGAAGTTCTTGGCGAAGGTAAACTTTGATGCCATCTGCTTTATCTTGTCATTTTGCTGGAGTACCTTCTCTATCTTTTCAGGTATTGCTATGAGTTCGCGTATGGTCTCCTCATACTCATCCTGACTTACCGTACCCTTTGCCATACCCAGTGCGAGTGCGAGCATGACGAGTACTGTAACCTGACCAGTGAAGGCCTTTGTCGATGCCACACCTATCTCTGGTCCGACATGTATGTATGTGCCAGTGTCAGACTCACGAGCAATGCTTGAGCCTACACCATTTACTATACCAAATATCATGGCTCCCTGCTCCTTTGCCAACTGTATAGCTGCAAGGGTGTCGGCAGTCTCACCTGACTGGCTTATCGCCATCACTACGTCATCATAGCCTATCACGGGGTCGGAATAGCGGAACTCAGAAGCGTATGCCACCTCCACTGGTATGCGACAGAAATGCTCTATGAGCTGCTTACCGATGAGTCCGGCATGCCATGATGTGCCACATGACACTATCACGATGCGCTTAGCCTGAAGCAACTCACGACGGTGGTTGGTGACAGCAGAGAGTATCACCTGTGGGTCATGAGAGTATGGTGACTCTACGATACGTCCACGCATACAGTCTTTCAGTACGTTGGGTTGGTCGAATATCTCCTTAAGCATGAAGTGGGGATATCCCTCGTGGTCGAGCATGGAGAGGTCCACATTAACCTCTTTTATCTCAGCATTGGCCTCTTCACCTGTCAGTTTGTAAACTTTCAGTTCCTTACCTCGCTCTATCACCGTCATCTCCTCATCGTTGAGATACACTATCTGGTTGGTGTACTCTGCTATAGGGCTGGCATCAGAGGCAAGGAAAAACTCTGAGTGATCCTCTACCACACCTACAGCGAGTGGTGATGACTTACGTGCTGCTACGAGTTGGTCAGGATTGCGTGCATCGATAACAGCGATGGCATAGGCACCAAACACCCTGCCAAGAGCTGTACGCACTGCCGTGGGAAGATCCACACTATTCTTCTCCATGACGTACTCTATGAGTTGCACAAGCACCTCTGTATCAGTCTCACTCTTAAAGACATATCCACGCTGCTTGAGCTGGTCGCGCAGTGTGGCGTAGTTTTCGATGATACCATTGTGTACCAGCGTGAGGTTGCCAGACTGGCTCTTGTGAGGATGGGCATTGGCCTCGCTTGGTACGCCATGAGTAGCCCAACGTGTATGAGCAATACCTATGGAACCCGTCACATCATTGTTTTCAGCCACCTTCTCGAGGTCTGACACCTTACCCTTTGCCTTATAGACATTGAGTTGCTTGGTGGAGTCAGATATCATCGCACAACCAGCTGAGTCATAGCCACGATATTCCAGTCGGCGCAGCCCCTTTATCAATATGGGGTATGCTTGTTTTGTTCCTATGTATCCTACTATTCCGCACATAACTTTGTTATATATATTTAATATTCTCTGTATCGTTGTTCCTTTACCACTTAGTTATTGCCACTATCATAGTAGCCAGCGACATACCCAAACTTGTCAGTGAGGTCCAGAATGTATTGGCACTGATATCGGCATTGCGAGCCTGTATCTTGTGTGGCTCAACGTAGATGATGTCATTCTGCTCAAGGAAGTAATAAGGTGAATTGAGTATGTTAGCATCGTTGATATTATAGCGTGCCGTCATCTTCTCACCCTTTTCGTTTTCACGAATAAGCATGATATTGGTCTTCTTACCATACAGGCTGATATCACCACTCTTTGCCAATGCCTCGATGATACTCATTCGCTCATTAGGCACATTGATAACTGAAGGACCTGCAGCGCCTATCACAATAACGTTGAAGTTGGATATACGCACCTTAACAACTGGTTTCTCAGTTTCAGTAAAGTATGGCTGTATCTGCTCTGCGATAAAGTCTTCCAATTCAGGACGTGTCTTACCCTGAACCTTTATCTTACCCAGGACGGGGAAGTTTATCTCACCTTCCTTATCGACAATATAAGTGTATATGGAACCCGTACTACCCATGTAGCTGCCAGCATTTACGGCACTGGCATTAAAGTTGAAAGGTGCTGCAGCTTCAGGGGTGATTGACGTAACGTTGATAGTTAACTCATCGTTAGGCTTAATCTTTATCTTAGGCCTCATCTCGCCCTGTGCAAGATTCACAGTATCAATGTTTTGGAAATAAACGAGGTGTTTGGTCAGTGTGCATCCAGAAAACAACATTGCACACACGAGTAAAGCGATGCCCAAAAGAAGTTTTTTCATCTTGAAATAGTTTATGATGAGAATGACTTACAATATCTGTGCAAAAGTACTACATTTTTTTTATTTACACAAATATTTTTTCATTTTGTCACAAAAATGTGATTTTTCTTTGCATTTTGTTTGTATAATCGAAACAATGACTTTCTCTTGTCAGAAATTTATACCTACGAGGGCATAGACGGAGGCTATAAGGTCACGAGACATCATCACACCATTGCCATGCTGATAATAAAACGAGACGCCCTGCAGACCTGTGAATATAGGACCGCTATTGTATAGCAGTGCGAAACGCGTAGTGAGGCCTAAGGCTATATTCTTGCGCAGGACAGCCTCAACGTTATTAAGGAACTTTGAACGGTCGGCATCTGGCTTATACTCATTATTGGTATGTTGTATGAGGTAGCCTACTGAGCCTGTTGTCTCAACGCCCAATATCCAGTTCTTGGCAAACACCCAGTTGTAGCCATAACCTCCAGAGAGTGATATCTCATCGTTATATTGCTCTCCAGAGAGAGAGGAATTCTCCAGTGTAGTACCACTGACAGCATTCATCTTGTCAGTGAGTTGTTGCCAGTTGATATCGCTCCTATTGTGGGCATACTGTATTCCAGCTATGGCAGAACCAGCGGAGACGAGCTGACGATGGGTCTGACTGAATGCCGCTTGCTGGGAATAGTGCTTATAGTTGAAAACGTAGTTGAAACATACTCGCGTCATTCCCATGTGTATGCCGTCAAAGGGTTCGCCACGCAAGTATTTCGATATATCGACGTCATTGACTATGAGCTTGTATATCTTATAATTACCCCCCACTCTACGATAGAACAGATCAAAGCCGAAGGCAGCAGAATAGATGGAAGCACTGAGGTCGGTATCGTCATTGTTTATGAAGATAGACTTCAGATCAATATTATAGCCAAAGAAAGCAAATCGCCATCCGAAAAAGGGACCTACGCGAGTGCGAGGCCTGGGAGAGACACGGATAAGGAACTTGTCATCGGCATCCAACTGACATACCTCAAATCGGGTGGATACTTGCAACATGCCACACCAATTGTAGTAGTCCTGAACATCGATGTACTTGGGGTCGCGAGGTGGCGAGAAACACCTATTCATAAAACTATAAATCCTCTTAAAGACGTTGGGACGCTTTAAGAGGGTATCTGTCACCACAGCTGTTGCTGCAGTATCTGCTTTTGCCGTTATAACAGTATCTGCACCTGCAGTCATAACAGTATCTACTCCTACAATGATACTGTCACTGCCTATATCATCAGCATAGGCGGTAGCGAAAAAGAGCAAAAGCACAAATATGTGTATAAGGCGGCTCATATCTTGCCCAGTATCTTGTCGAGAACCCAATTGGTAGGTGTAGCACTCAGAGCAGTACACTGTGTGTCACGCTTGCCCTGCAAGGTCTCAACGACTGCCCTTATGATGGGTGCCTGAACATGCAGAGGGTGCTTGATATCAAACTCCTCTACACCCTTTGACAAATGCAGACGGATAGGTTCGTTTTGGAATACTGAGAAACATATCAACCCTTTGTCGCCTATCAACTCTATGCGGTCCTCCTGTGCTGCTTCCTGTGCAGCAAAGGACCACGAGCCACTTCCTACTATGCCATTGTCAAACATAAAACAGGCTCCTATAGTATCTTCTGCCTTGTATAGTCCTCCACGATTGGAACTATACCCTGTAGCATGGGTGATGACACCAAATATATCCTGCAACAAGTCAAACTGATGTGGGGCGAGGTCATAAAAATAGCCACCACCCGCAATATTTTCCTTAATACGCCAAGGCTGGTGAGCCTCGTCAAGGAAGTCCTCTTTATGCGGAGGTGTGGCTAAACGTATATGTATATTCTGTACCCTACCTATACGCTGCTGATCTATAAGTTCCTTAATCTTTTGGAAATAAGGTAGATAACGGCGATAGTAAGCTACGAAGCATGGCTGATGGGTCTCCTGCGACACATGATTGATACGTGCACAGTCTTCGTATGAGGCAGCAAGAGGTTTCTCTATATATACTGGTTTGCCTGCACGCATCGACATGATAGCATACGCAGCATGGCTTGAGGGAGGGGTAGCGATATAGACAGCGTTGACCTGTGGGTCATCGATAAGTGCCTGAGCATCAGTGTACCATTTAGGTATATGGTGACGCTCTGCGTAGGAGCGTGCCTTGTCAGCCGTGCGACTCATTACGGCTACCACGCTCGACCCTTCTATCTCGCTGAAAGCAGGACCGCTTTTTACTTCCGTAACCTCACCACAACCGATGAAGCCCCATCTTACTTCTTTCACTTCTTGGTATTCTTTTCTGAAGCCGAACCTTTCTTATATGCCTTATTGAGCCCCTCTATGATATCATTGGTAATATCTGCTGACTTGTCTGCAAAGAGTATATTGTCACCACTCTTTGAGAGTATCATAGTGTATTTCTTGTCTTTATTGTACTTGGCAATGAAATGCTGAAGGGAGTCATGCAGTGCTTCGTTGAATTTTGTAGTCTCTTCCTGAAACTCTGCGCTGAGACGCTGCTGTAGTGCTTCAAGGTCAGCATTCTGCTTCTGAAGGCCAGCCTGTATCTGCTCTGCCTGTTCGCGAGTGTAAGCATTCTGCTGAAGCTTCTGCTGAAAATTGGCAGCTGCGGACTGCAATGCCTGTCCCTTTTGCTGGAGGGTGGACTGAATATTCTGGCTCTTCTTCTCCAATATGAGAGAATACTCCTTGCAGTACTCATACTGGGTCATCAGCGAGTCAACCTCTACATAGGCAATTTTCAGGGCAGATGGCGTCTCAGCCTTGGATGCTGAAACCTCATCAGCTTTAGGCGATTTGTTACATGATGTGAGTGAAAGGGCAGATAAGGCTGCTACTGCCATTGCGCAAAAAAAAGGTTTCTGTGTCATTTTTATGTAAAAAGAAATGAATTTATTTTGTATTATCTTCTATTTTTTGTACCTTTGCCAGTGGTTCTTAAAGCACACTATACGTAGTGTTGGTGCAAAGATAGTAAGAAAAACTCAATATCACACTTTAAAAAACGTAAAATTTGAATAAAAAAGACTTAAAGCCCGAGAGTGTTTTCCGCTTCTTTGAGGAAATCAACAACATACCGCGTCCTTCAAAGCATGAGGAAAAGATGATAGCCTACCTCAAGACTTTTGGTATAGAAAGAGGACTGGAGACTATCGTTGACAACACAGGCAACGTGTTGATAAGAAAACCTGCCACACCAGGCAGGGAGGACGCTGCCAAGATAGTATTGCAAAGCCATATGGATATGGTATGTGACAAACTGGTGGATCATGAGATAGACTTTCTCAACGACCCAATCGAAACATATGTCGATGGGGAGTGGATGAAGGCTAAAGGCACGACACTGGGAGCCGATGATGGCATAGGCTGTGCCATGGAACTTGCCATACTTGATGCAGATGACATAGAGCATGGTCCTATCGAGTGCCTGTTTACAGTAGATGAGGAAACAGGTCTCACGGGTGCCAACAACCTCGACGGTAACATGCTGAAGGGAGAAATGCTACTCAACCTCGATTCGGAAGATGAGGGACTGTTCTATGTGTCATGTGCAGGAGGCAAAACTACTACTGCCACCTTCATATATAATAAGGTGGAAGCACCAAAGGGTTACTTCTTTATCAGAGCATCAGTAAAAGGACTTACAGGAGGACACTCTGGAGATGATATAAACAAGAAACGTGCTAATGCTGTCAAGATATTGGCAAGATTCCTGTATATGGAACAGCAAAAGTATGATGTGCAGCTGGTAGAGTTTAACTCTGGCAAACTGCATAATGCCATCCCACGCGACGGTGAGATAGTCTTTGCCGTGCCTTTTGCTGACAAGGAACAAGTGAGGGTAGATTGGAACGTATATACCTCCGAGGTGGAAGAGGAATTTATCGTAACAGAGAAGACCATGCAGTTCCACATGGGTTCAGCAGATGCTGCAGACATCATACCTACAGAAACCAGCAATCGCATAATACACGCTCTACAGGCTGTACACCATGGGGTGTTCAGCGTGGTACAAGACCTGTCGCTGGGCAACCTAACCGAAACCTCAAGCAACCTCGCCGTAGTAAGGACGGAAGAAAACCAGATTGTCATCCACACAAGCCAGAGAAGCAGTGTGATGAGTAATCTCACCAATATGGTGAATACTATAACATCAGTCTTTGAACTCGCTGGTGCTGACTCCATAGTACACAATGACGGCTACCCTGCTTGGAAGATGAACCCCAACAGCAAACTGCGTGAGGTAGCAAAAGAATGCTATGTAAGATTGTTCCATACAGAGCCTACCATCATTGGTATCCACGCTGGTTTGGAGTGCGGACTCTTCTCTGAGCGCTATCCACATCTCGACATGCTGTCAATGGGTCCAACGATGAGAGGTGTGCACTCGCCTGACGAAAAACTGCATATCCCTTCTGTGGAGAAGGTCTATGACTTAGTACTTGAAATTCTAAAGAATGTGTAAGGTATAAAGCGTAAAGTATAAAGTGTCGTATTATGAAGAAATACTGTATTGACCTAACTGTCAAGGCTGTGGAGCATCTCAACGAGAAGTATGTGCTCATCAAACTAACTGATGACCAACCCCTTCCCACTATGCTTCCAGGACAGTTTGTAGAGGTTAAGGTTGACGATTCGCCATCCACCTTCCTGCGCAGGCCTATATCTATAAACAATGTGGACTACAACCTCAACGAACTGCATCTGCTTGTTGCATGCATTGGTGATGGCACGAAGCGCATGGGCAGATTACACGCTGGAGAAAAAGTAAACGTGATGTTGCCACTGGGTAATGGTTTTACTATGCCTTCAAGCGCTGACAAGAAACACCTGCTTGTGGGTGGTGGCGTAGGTGTCGCTCCCCTACTCTTCCTTGGTAAGAAGATAAAGGAAAACGGTGGAGAGCCAACTTTCCTTCTGGGAGCACGAAGCGCCTCTGACCTCTTGATGAAGGAAGAATTTGAACAGTACGGCAGGGTGTTTATTACTACCGAGGATGGTAGCGAAGGAGAGAAGGGATTCGTCACCAACCACTCCATACTGCAGAAGGAACAGTTTGACTTTATCTCCACCTGCGGTCCAAAACCCATGATGGTAGCAGTAAGCAAGTGTGCTGAGAAACTCAACATAGAGTGTGAGGTAAGTCTCGAAAACAAGATGGCATGCGGACTTGGAGCCTGCCTGTGCTGTGTAGAAAAGACAAAGGACAAGGGCAATATCTGTATTTGCACCGAAGGACCAGTTATTAACTCAAAAAGACTGAATTGGTAATGGCTGACATAAAAGTAAAGATAGGAGAACTTGAGCTGAAGAACCCCGTAATGACAGCATCGGGCACATTCGGCTATGGCATAGAGTTTCAGGACTTTGTGCCACTCGACCAAATTGGTGGCATCATAGTGAAAGGTACCACCCTGCTCCATCGTGAGGGTAACGACTACCCACGCATGCACGAGACAGCAAGCGGAATGCTCAATTGTGTAGGACTGCAAAATAAGGGTGTTAACTACTTCTGCGAGCACATCTATCCTGAAATCAAGGATATCGACACCAATATGATTGTCAATGTCAGCGGTTCTTCTGTAGAAGACTATGGAGAGTGTGCTGCTCGCATCAATGAACTGGAGAATATCCCTGCTATCGAGCTGAACATTTCCTGTCCTAACGTAAAGCACGGTGGAATGGCATTCGGCACCACTGTCGAGGGGGCCTCATCCGTAGTAAGGGAAGTAAGAAAGCGCTATAACAAAACTCTGATAGTCAAGCTCTCACCTAATGTCACAGATATTTCTGAGATAGCCCGTGCTGTAGAAGCTGAGGGTGCTGACAGTGTCTCACTCATCAACACCTTGATGGGGATGGCCATCGACATAGAAAAGCGCAAGAGCCTGCTATCTATCGGCACCGGAGGACTGAGCGGTCCATGCGTAAAACCTGTTGCTGTACGCATGGTGAATCAAGTTGCCAAGGCTGTTAAGATTCCTATTGTAGGTCTTGGTGGCATCAGTACAGCCGAAGATGCTATAGAATTCTTCATGGCAGGTGCTACAGCGATAGAAATAGGCACAGCCAACTTCCTCGACCCTGCTGTGACTATAAAAGTTCGCGATGGCATAAATGCTTGGCTCGACAAACACAACTGCTCAAGCATCTATGACATTATTGGAATAGTTTAGAAAACCAACTGCGTTGTTTTCTTTCCGGATAGTTATATGGAGAGCTCATTCTTGAGTTCTCCATTATTATATCCTGCCATGTGAGGTTTTCCTTTATCATACGGTAGATAGTGCCCCAATCAGGCAGACCGCCAATGTTCCTGTCGTCAATCCACAGGTCAACCTTCAGTTTGCGTGAGAAATGATTATTCTTCTCCTTCTCCTCCTCAGGATAGTCACGATTTACGGCATAGAATTCTACACCACGCTCCTTGCACCAGTCTATGGCTTCCTGCAGAAGGGCATCCTCACGCACTGTCCAAAGCACCAACCGGTGCTGATCTCTTATCAACTGGCGCAGTGTCTCTGTAGCAAAGGGCAACTCTCTGCCTATTTTGGGATAGGCATGCTCTACTATCGTTCCGTCAAAATCTACTGCTATGGTCATCGTATTTTTTCTTCAAACTATCCTAAACAGTCTTTTCTGATTACTTCTTTACAGAATCATCATCTGGATTGCCATAATGACTATCGGCATACGAACCATAGCCGTATGAATGGTAACCGTAACTGCCGTAGCCACCGTATCCGTAAGAATTGTAGCCGTAGTAACTACCATACTTCTTATAGCCTCCTCGATAGCCATACTTTCCGTATCGTCCATAGCGTCCGTAGCCGTAAGCATAGCCATACTTCTTCTTCGACATATCAATACCATTGATGGCTATACAAACATTAGGAAGTTTGTTATTGATAGCAAAGTCATTGATAGTGCGGAAAGCAGACTTCTCTGTATAGTCGGCACGACAGATGACACACGTAACATCTGCTATACGGCCTATCTGCAGGGTATCTGTTACCAGACCAACAGGGGCTGTATCAACTATTATGTAGTCATACTCCTTACGCAATATCTCGAATATCTCATCCAGCGAAGCACGCGATACAAGCTCGGTAGGGTTAGGGGGCACAGGTCCTGCCATGAGCAACTCCAGGTTCTGGTTCACCTCCGACTGTACCACCTGTTCCTTAATCATCTCCCATGTAGGATGATCGTGCACCAACAGATTAGTTATTCCGACCTTTGTCTTATTCAGTGCGAAGAGGGTTGACAGACGAGGACGACGAATATCCAGACCTACCAACAGCACCTTCTTTCCAAGCAAAGCGAACGAAACGGCAAGGTTGGCAGCCGTAAACGTCTTACCCTCACCTGAAGTTGACGAGGTAAACATTATCACATTCTGATTCTCCTTCAGCATAAATTGCAAGTTGGTACGCATGCCTCGGAATATCTCCTCCATCTGGTTGTTCTTGTTCTCATGAACCACGATATCTGCACGTGTCTTTGCTGAATCATTAGCCAGAGCGATATCAGCAACGATAGGACAATGTGTGAGGCGAGCCACCTCGTCATGTCCCTCAATGCGGAATCTCAGCAACTCCACGAGCAGCAGCACCACAAATGGCACCAGCAAGCCCGTACCAGCCGCTATCGCCCATATCTGATTGCGGTTAGGCAGTATTTGTCCTACGCAGAGAGGGTCATCGAGCAAGCGGCCCTTATCAGCTGTCGCAGCCAGAGAGATAGAATTCTCCTCTCGCTTCTGCAGCAACATAGTGTAAAGGCTTGACTTCACCGACTGCTGACGTCCTATCTCTGAGAGTATGCGCTCCTGCTGGAAGGAATTCTCAAACTTATCATTGAACTTGTTATAGCGATCCAGTATAGCCTGACGCTTAATCTGCATGATGCGTCGTGACTGCTCCATAGCACGATATATAGAACCCTCCAAGTCGTCCATCTGCTCTGACAGCGTCTTTACTGCAGGGCTATTCTCCGAAGCTGAGTGCAACAGACGCTGACGAGTCATAGCAAGACCATTGTATTGTGATATCAAAGCCGTTGCAGCAGCATCAGTAAGACCTACGTTGGAAGGCAGCGTCTGATATTTGTTGACAGGCATATTCATATACTCCTTCAGAGACTCCATAAGCATTATCTGCATATTCATCTCCTCTAGGTTGTCCTCCTCACGATCTGTTCCAGCAAGAGCAGCACCAGCATTCGATGTGGTACCCGCTATGCGGTTGTCCTTCTTATACTGCTCCATCTCTCCCTCAGCACTACCCAACTCATTGTTAATCTTCTCCAGACGCTGGTTGATGAACTGCTCAGTGCGAAGAGCTATCTGGTTCTTGTCGTCGTTAGCCTGACGGTTGTAGCACACTGTCAACTGCTTCAAGTAGTCTATGGAGCGCTGTGGCAGGATGTCGTTTCGTGAGACGATAATAATAGATGTAGCCTCCGAATAATCCACTGCGGAGATGCTTCCTGCATAACCGCGTGCCACCTGGCGTGGCTGGTTGATGGTCACCATAACGTCCTTGCCGTCAGTCCACACTCCGTGGGGGTTCGAGGTGATTGTTATGATACCAGCGCCACAGTTTATTCTCATTGGCAGTTTGCCTTCCTTCTTTATCGTGCCGCCTGGATACGAACCATTTACCGTAATCTTACCCTCATCGTTAGCCACCACCATGCTGACGCTTCCATTCAAAGCATCCAGATGATCTCTGTCCATATCAACCAGGATAGGCTGGTTGCCGTACATCGGCTTATCGGTCACTGTTCCCTCAAGGGTGTAGCTTACGTAAAGCTTCAAGTCGTGCACCACGTCCTCATTTAGAGCCACCGAACGCAAAATCTCCTTCTCGTTGTCGAATCCGTCCGACCTCACAATTTGTCCTGTCAGCACACCACCACTGATCCTGCCACCACGTGTATTGTCTGCTTTCAGTAGCATCTTGGCGTTGACGGCATACACTGAAGGTGTATAACGCAGATATATCGCTGCTATACCCAGACAGATAAGCAGTGACAGCACAAACCATATCCAGTTCAGCAGGATGGTGCGATACAAGAACTGTACGCTGAATATACCCAATCCACCACTTTCCTGTTCTTCTATGTCAAAATCTTGTACGTATGTATTATCGCTCATAATAAGATTATGTATAATGTGCTAACTAAAATTAAAACGCCATCTTATCCCCCAGCAGAGTCATCTTGAGGGTCTTGAAGCATATCCTTATATCAAGCCAGATGGTCCAGTTCTCTATGTACTCTATATCTTTCTTTATTCTTCCTTCCATCAGCGACAGCTCCGATGTCTCGCCACGATACCCGCTAATCTGTGCCAATCCTGTAATACCAGGCTTAGCAAAATGGCGCACCATGTACTTATCTATCAGCGAAGAATACACCTCAGTGTGGTAAAGCATGTGAGGACGTGGCCCCACGATGCTCATATCACCCTTCAGCACGTTATAGAACTGTGGCAGTTCGTCTATATTGGTGTGACGCATGAAGTCGCCAAACGGAAATTTCCTCTCGTCATCCTCCGTAGCCTGTAGGGTGTCAGCCTCGTCATTAGGCCTCATGGAGCGAAACTTGTAGCATACGAACTCCTCGCCGTTCACCCCGCTTCTTTTCTGCTTGAAGAACACTGGGCCGGGGCTCTGCTTCTTTATCCTATATGCTATGAAAGGTACGAAAGGTAGCATGCATATCAGAGCTGCTATGCTAAAGAATACGTCGAAGGAACGCTTTGCGAACCTGTTGCCTATATATGTCAATGGCTCATGCAGGTTGGTATATAGCACGTTGCCCCCCACTATCTGTGGCTTCAGCGACAGTTTTATGTTGTGCTGTATTCTCGGAACATAGAAGAAACGTATCACGTGCTTGTTGCAATAGCGCATCAGCCTTGTTATCTCCTCTTCCTCATCGTGCGACAGAGAGCAGTATATCTCATCCACCCTTACCGACATATCGTCATTGGCAATCAGTTCCCTCAGGCACGAGCGGTCACCCAGCTTTTTCAGCGTAGCCGGAGCACCTTCTATCGTATCGTTGCTGTAATATCCCAGTACTCGGTAACCAGTAGTGGCATCAAGCATTATATCGTTATACACCCTCAGGTTAGCTGGGTCGCTGCCCACAAACAGCACGCTGCGCGTATTCCTACCACTGGCACGCAGTGCCTTCAGTATCTCGCGCTCTACCAGTCTCGCCACCACGATGGCTACAAACAGCACCATGCAGTGCAACAGATTGAACAGCATCTCGTTGTTGCTGTTGCGAGTCATCATGTGCCACAACAAGGCAAAGACAGCCTGCGCTGGCACCACCACCATCAGGTTTCTGCGTATTATCTGCGAGAATGTTACTACCCTATTGTGTATCACCAATGGTGACGAGAACGAAAATAAGAAGAATGTTACCAACAAAAGGGTAAAAGCTATAGGCACGTGATTTATAACACTCTGTGGACAATGCTGCGGAACAATCCACACCAAGAGCGACGTCGTGCACACCAAAGTTATAGCGTCAAATAAAAACACCACCCATTTTATAACGGCGTTTTTATCCTCTGTCATCATTGTTTTATTCATATTAATGAAATAAAATTAGCTTTGCAAAGGTACAAAGTTTATTTTAAACTGCAAGAAAAATGCTCCATTATTTTGTCATTTGCGCTCGTTTTTGTAACTTTGTGCCTGTTTTTATCACATTATTACAAAATAACATGGGAATTTTTTCAAAAATCTTTGGCAAAAAAGAGACAAAAGCTGTTGGAGGCATGCAGGACTACATGATGCTCATCCGAGTATATTTTCAATCAGCTATAGCAGCACAGGTGGGTATCAACAACATCGCGATGCTGCCTGACCTGAGACTCTTCAAGTCAACCTTCAAAGTACACACCGAGCACAACAAGCTCGGCATAGCCGAAAAGCGTGCCTGCAGCAAGATGCTCAAGGAAATGTATGGTCATAACGACCTTTTCTTCAAGGAAATCGACAAGAGCATAGCCAAGAACTGCCGTAAGATGCAGGATGTGCAGACATACCTCTACCAGTTCCAGGGCTTCACACAGAATCTCATGATGCTCATGGGCAACCTCATGAAGTTCAAACTCCGCATGCCTTCTTTCTTTAAGAAAATCATCTACAACATGACGGAGAAAACTGTAAATGACCTGTTTTCCAAAAACGATTTTGACGACGCCGCAACAATCAAAGCCGTTGCTTCGGTAAGAAAATACAACCAACGATTGAACTTCTCACAGGAGTGGATTACAAACTTCGTATATCAACTCGTTATGCTGGCAAAGAAGGAAAAGCCACAGGAGTAAATTTTGAATACAATAACAAAAAATCACGCAAAGATTTGGTTGTTAGAAAAAAAAGTATTACTTTTGTGTCCAAACTATAAACTATTGTATAACAGCAGTATTATATAACTCACAAGAGATGCAAAACGTTGATACCATAATGAGAGGCTTCACCACACGCGTTCGCCAGCTCATCATAAAGGTTGATGAGCTAAAGAAAGCAAATACGGAACTCGCTAATGTGGTAAACCAACGCGATGCTGAAATCACAAAACTAAAAGAACAAATAAATCTTCAAGAAAAGAAATATAACGCTATGATGATGGCCAAAATGATAGATATCGCGGATAGTGACATTGAGGCATCAAGAAAAAAAATAAACAAGCTGATACGTAGCGTAAATAAATGCATGGCACTTCTCAATGGTAACGAAGAGGAGGTCGATGACTAACATCATTCAGCAATAATGAACGGACAGGCAGAGAAACAACATATCAACCTACATATCTACGATACAGATATTGCCATCCGAGTTCCCAAAGAACAGGAGGAGCAATATCGGTTGGCTGGTAAGTTGATAAATGAGAAACTCAATGCGTACTTCAATGCATACAAAGGCAAGAAAGGAAGTAAAGAAATAACCTATTTTGCCATGATTGACATTGCACTGACATGTGTCACTGAAGCAAAACGCAATGATATTTCACCAATTACGGATATTCTCACTCAACTGTCTTCAGAAATTGCTGAAGCATTGAAGTAACAGAGAATATTTATTCATCTATATATACATTTTATTTTTATTTGATATGACTGAAGTAATTATAGCCATTTCTGGAATCATTGTCGGATGTGTCTTAGGCTACTTGATTTTCAGATATGTTATCAAGGGCAAATATCGCGAGATGATTTCCAATGCAGAAAAAGCTGCAGAAGTTTTGAAAGAAAAGAAACTATTGGAAGTCAAAGAGAAATTTATTAACAAAAAAAGCGAGTTAGAACGCGAGGTACAGCAGCGTAACCAGAAAATTCAACAGACTGAGAATCGACTCAAGCAACGTGAAATATCCATCAATCAACGCCAGGATGAGCTGACACGCAAACGTCAAGATATAGACCAGCAGCAACAGCGCATCGAGAACGATAAAAAGCTCCTCACTCTCAAGGAACAGGAACTCTCTAACATGCAGATGCAGGAGCGAGAAAAACTTGAGCAGCTTTCTGGGCTTTCTGCAGAAGAGGCAAAAAAACGTCTTATAGAAAGTCTAAAGGATGAAGCACGTACCAATGCACAAAGCTATATCAATGAGATAATGGACGAGGCTAAAATCAATGCCAACAACGAGGCAAAGAAGATTGTCATAAAAACCATTCAACGCGTTGCTACCGAAGCTGCAGTGGAGAATTCCGTTTCTGTGTTCCATATCGACAATGATGAGGTAAAAGGACGCATAATCGGACGTGAAGGACGTAACATACGCGCACTTGAATCAGCATGCGGAGTAGAAATCGTCGTCGATGACACACCTGAAGCTATCGTCATCTCTGCTTTTGATCCCATACGTCGTGAGACTTGCCGTTTGGCACTGCACCAACTAGTTACTGATGGACGTATTCACCCTGCACGAATCGAGGAAGTTGTCGCAAAAGTTAAGAAACAACTTAACGAAGAAATCATTGAAACTGGCAAACGCACCACTATAGACCTCGGCATACACGGACTGCACCCAGAACTTGTACGCATTGTAGGAAAAATGAAATACCGTTCATCGTATGGTCAGAACCTCCTGCAACATGCTCGCGAAACTGCCAACCTATGTTCTGTTATGGCAGCAGAGTTGGGACTTAATCCAAAGAAAGCTAAGCGTGCTGGTCTCCTGCATGATATAGGCAAGGTACCTGACGAAGAACTTGAAATGCCACATGCTCTCTATGGTGCCAAACTCGCAGAGAAATACAAGGAGAAACCAGAAATATGCAATGCTATCGGCGCTCACCACGACGAGATGGAGATGACATCCCTACTCGCCCCAATAGTACAGGTCTGCGATGCTATATCCGGTGCGCGTCCAGGCGCACGTCGCGAAATCGTTGAAGCATATATTAAACGCCTCAATGACCTTGAAGCTATTGCAATGTCATATCCAGGAGTCACCAAAACCTATGCTATACAAGCAGGTCGTGAACTACGCGTTATAGTAGGTGCCGACAAGATTACAGATGCGGAGATTGAGACTCTATCCAACGACATTGCAACACGCATACAAAACGAGATGACGTATCCTGGACAGGTCAAGATTACTGTTATAAGAGAAACTCGTTCCGTGGCTTACGCAAAATAAAAAACAAGCTGTAAACCACGATACAAAAAAACATAGCTTTATCTTCTCAAGCAAGAGGAGGTAAAGCTATGTTCTTATTATGGGGTAGTGCAATAAATTGCAGACAAATACGTTATCTTTAATATATTACCGATCCGAAAACAATATACAAAGTAAAGTAATAAAATCTTGAAACATACATCTCTAACATCTTCATCCCTTGCAAGACTTATAACCTGCATACTGCTTTTAATTCCGCTATTAGCTGAAGCACAGGAGTTTATGCTTACTGGCAAAATAACGGACCAAGATCAGAATCCGGTAGAACTGGCTTCGGTGAGTTGTGTAAGTCAGGGGAAGTTCACTATGACCAATCTACGTGGCGAGTTTTCCATATCACTTGCCACAGCCGACTCTGTGATAGTGCGTTTCTCAATGATAGGCTACAAGACAAAAACACGTGTATTGCGTCGTCCGCGTGGGAGACAGAATTTGCAAATCACACTATTTGAAGATAACACATTGCTTAATGAGGTGACTGTAACGGAAAAAAAACGCCAAACAGGCACCACACAAGAACTCGACATTAAAGATATAGCACAAGCACCGTCAGCATCTGGAAATGCTGTGGAGGAGATGATACAACAACAGGCTGGTGTTTCTACCCACAGCGAATTATCATCGCAGTACAATGTACGAGGTGGTTCATTTGACGAAAACTCTGTATATATCAACGACATAGAGGTATATCGTCCATTCTTAGTACGCTCTGGACAGCAGGAAGGATTATCTATCATAA
Source organism: Prevotella sp. (assembly GCA_017642485.1). Lineage (GTDB taxonomy): Bacteria > Bacteroidota > Bacteroidia > Bacteroidales > Bacteroidaceae > Prevotella. The sequence goes on from JAGCPC010000107.1 coordinate 24,711, forward strand.
ACCCCTACATGGTAGAAAGCATAGCCTTCTCCACTGGTGGCTATGAAGCGAAGTACGGTGATAAAATGTCATCAGCTCTCGCCATACGTTACCATCGCCCTCAAAAGACCACAATGAAAATAGATGCCAGTCTGCTAGGAGGCGGACTATACTTCGGATTTGGTAATAAAAAATTCTCATGGGCTAATAGCGTTAGGTACAAACAGACAAAAGCATTGCTCAAATCGTTTGATACCACAGGAGAATATGACCCGAAGTTCATTGACTACCAAACCTATCTTTCATATACTCCAAACAAAAGATGGCAGATTGATTTCATCGGCAATATTTCGCAATCTAAATACAATTTTTATCCCAAAGATCGTGAAACAACTTTTGGCACGCAAGACGATGTAAAATCATTCAAAGTATATTTTGACGGTCAGGAAAAAGATCTCTTTCGCACATATTTCGGTGCACTTACTATCAAACGCAATGTCACTGACAAGACATCAGTATCACTTATCGGATCTGCATTCCACACCAATGAAAGTGAAACTTATGACATCAGTGGAGAATACTGGCTCACCCAAACAGAAACACAGTCTAGTCTCGGAGTAGGCAAGTACATAGAATACGCCCGTAACTACCTCACTGCTAACGTTGGGAGTATTAAAATGATGCTTGATCATAAAACACGTCACCATACCATACAGGCAGGCATAACAATGAAGTGGGAGGATATAACAGAGAAAAATCACGAATATGAGATGCGCGACTCTGCTGGATATATCATACCTCACACTGGGCAGAATCTGCATATGATATACACTCTCAATGCAAACAATTCCCTGAACGCACGCCGCACCGAACTATATCTGCAAGATACATGGCGCTTCACATCACGTGGCAGACTGCTCAACGATGGAACTGTTGATGAGAGTTCATTAACTCACTACACCCTCAATTACGGACTTCGTTTCTCACATTGGACATTCAACAAGGAAAATATTCTATCGCCGCGCGTGAGTCTCGGCATCGTTCCAGCTTTCAATAACAACATCACCTTTCGCCTTGCCTGCGGCATATACTACCAGGCACCATTTTTCAAAGAGTTGAAGGATACTACGACAATAGCTGGTATCACAAAAGCAACACTTAACAACAAAATAAAATCTCAGCAAAGCATACACTTCATTGCAGCCTTGGACTATCGCTTCAAAAATAACGACCGTCCGTTCCAATTTACTGCCGAAGCATATTACAAACTACTCAACAACCTCATACCATATAGCGTAAACAATGTTAAGGTTACTTATAATGGCATAAATGAAGCATCTGGACACATAGCAGGATTAGACTTAAAACTTTATGGTGAATTTGTGCCAGGCACTGACTCTTGGATAACCTTCTCTCTGATGAGTGCCAAAATGAAGTATCGAGGCGAAAGCATACCATTGCCAACAGACCAACGCTATGCCATCAACCTATTTTTCACAGACTACTTCCCCGGTACCGACCGATGGCGTATGGCACTAAAAATCGCTTATGCTGACGGATTGCCATTTGGTCCTCCACACACAGATAACAAACGTCAGAGTTTCCGCGCTCCAGCCTATCAGCGTGTTGATATTGGTATGAGTTATAGAGCATATAAAAGGGAAAATCAGCTGACCAAACAATTTTGTTTGAAAAATATATGGTTAGGAGTAGATTGTCTTAACCTTTTTGACCACAGTAATGTGAATTCATATTACTGGATTACCGACGTGACAAATCACCAATATGCCGTACCCAACTATTTGACAGGCAGACAAATCAATGCACGAGTATCATTAGACTTTTAATCCACAAAACCAACTTTTAACAGATATCTGATATCAAAGGTGTATAACGAGAAAAAAGAGAGCCTCAGTCTAAGTGACTGAAGCTCTCTCGTTGCATTTCTGCTTTTCTGAAAAGAAGGCGGCCTCCTACTCTCCCACATTGCATTGCAGTACCATCGGCGCAAGCGGGCTTAACTTCTCTGTTCGGAATGGGAAGAGGTGGAACCCCGCCGCAATAACCACCTAATGTAAGTTATTGACAAATTGGACAA
>JAGCPC010000108.1 GCA_017642485.1 Prevotella sp.
AGAGCCACTTATTTTCAGATAAACCATATTCTCTATCCAGTTTTCTTTGTTATACGCTGTTAAGATGAATTATTTTTCCCATTAGAAATTTAAAATCCTCTATACTGTCTTATTTTAAATAAGGTTGACACCAAAAGTTCAAAAAATTATGGTGAGACAACCGAAAGAAAGCAGTTATGTAAAGTCTTCGACACGTATAAACGACATGAAGACAGTTTATGAGATGCGTCATATTCAGCATCTTGGAATTCCAGAGATTATCTCAAGAACAGGCATCAAACGTAGCCAAATTTACAGATTTCTTAGTACCTTTGCATCTGAGTATCCAGAATTGGCAGAGCAAATGAAGAAGAAGAAAGATGAAGTAAGTCCTGACGAGTACCAGAAGTTGCTCGAAAAGGTGTCAACCTTGGAGTCCGAGTTGAAACGTGAGAAGCTGCGTGCGGACTTCTATGAGGAGATGGTTGCGTTTGGCAAGGAGGTGTACGGCATCGACTTAAAAAAAGCTGGCACCAAGTAGTCAGTAGGCTCCATACTCGCGATGTGAAGGCTTATCCGGTCACGTCGCAGTGTGAGCTGCTTGGTGTGTCACCCCAGGCCTACTATAAGCATGGTGACACAGACCTCCGCAAACTGGCCGAGGAGGCGTTCTGTGTGGAATTTATCAAGCGTGTGCGCCAGAAGGACCATGGAATCGGCGGCGGTAAGCTCTGGAAGATGTATAAGAAGGAGTTCGGCGATGAGCACAGCGTTGGTTACAACCGCTTCTACGACATCATCGAGCGTCACGGCCTGAAGGTACGCAAGAAGAAACGCCGGGCTAAGACTACGGACTCAGACCACGACCTTCCGCTGTATCCCAACCTGGTGAAGGAACTCATCCCGCTACGGCCTAACCAGCTGTGGGTGAGCGACATCACCTATATGGTTGTCTACCTTAGCGCTGATACGGGTGAATACGACTTCTGCTACCTGTCGCTGGTGACGGACTATTATACAAAGGAGATCATCGGCTGGTGCGTGGGCGAGACACTGGAGGCCAAGTTTGCCATCGAAGCCCTCAACATGGCATTGGGGCGCCTTGGTGATAATCCCGTCCTTGACCTCATCCACCACTCTGATCGTGGCGTACAGTACGCCAGCTACGATTATACAGGCATTCTGAAAAAGCATCGCATCAAGATTAGCATGACAGAGTGCGGTGATCCGAAGGACAACGCCGTCGCCGAACGTGTAAATGGCATCATCAAGAACGAGTTGCTAATGGGCATGGCCTTCTTCTCCATAGAAGAGGTGAAGAAGGCTTTGAAGACCGCTATCGACTTCTATAACAACGAGCGTCCGCACATGAGCCTGGACTGGAAGACGCCAGCCGAGGCGGCACTCTGCACAGGAGAGCTGGAGAGGAAATGGAAGAGCTACAGGGAAGAGGCAATCAAGGCTAAGGTTGCATGAGCATGGATAGAGGACGTGGCATGTCCATGCGATGGATGGGTTTTTCTTGGCATGGGCAGAAACTCTAAGTATGGACGTAAAATGCAGGGGCCGCATTGATAGAGACCCCTGCCCATACTTGTCGTTTTGCGCAGTCTTATTCCTCATGAGGTTGCTCCCCAGCAGAGCCCCGCTATGCTTCAGACTGCGTTGCAAAGGTAGCAAATTGCAGCAAGACTACAAAAAAAATCGGGGAAATGTTGTGCGCATACAAAATAATGCGTAACTTTGCATCCGAATCAACGTGAATTGTGACTAACGTAGAGACGAGTCAACGTGAATTAAAAATTAAGTTGAACTGGGTCAACCCTTATCGTGAGTAAGGCTCCAAGTAGTCAACTAAAATCGTTAAACTACACCTGGTTTTTATCCAACCTGCCTGGACTGTCAGTCCAACGTGCTTGGACTGAC
>JAGCPC010000109.1 GCA_017642485.1 Prevotella sp.
GCCGTTATGGGTCTGACGGTGGTAGGTCTCGGCTTGCTTGACATCGCCATCTGGTTTGTAGTGCTCAATGCAGCAGGTGTCAACAGTCTCATCACCATCACTACCACTATGCTTACCTTTGGTATGGGTGCATCCACTCAGGCTCTCTTTGCTCGTGTGGGCGGTGGCATATACACCAAGGCAGCCGACGTAGGTGCCGACATCGTGGGTAAGGTGGAGGCTGACATACCAGAGGATGACCCACGCAACCCTGCTACTATTGCCGACAACGTAGGCGATAACGTAGGCGACGTGGCTGGTATGGGTGCCGACCTCTATGAGTCATACTGTGGTTCTATACTTTCAACAGCAGCACTTGGTGCTACGGCATATCTCGGCACGCAGCTGCAGCTCAGCTATGTTATCGCACCTATGATTATCGCAGCAGTGGGTATCTTCCTTTCTCTCATCGGTATATTCCTTGTTCGCACTAAGGAGGGAGCCACAATGAAGGAACTCCTCCACTCTCTTGGTTTGGGCACCAACGTATCAGCTTGCCTCATAGCAGTGGCAACATTTGCCATACTCTATCTGCTCGGCATACCAAACTGGATATACATCTCATGTTCTGTAATAGTAGGTCTGCTGGCTGGCGTTATCATCGGTCAGGCAACAGAGTACTACACCTCTCACTCATATAAGCCTACACAGGAAATCTCTGCTGCTTCACAGACTGGTGCTGCAACAGTTATCATCAAGGGTGTAGGCACGGGTATGATATCTACCATGATACCAGTGGTGACAATATCTGTTGCCATCATGCTCTCTTACCTCTGTGCCAACGGTTTCTGCATGGACGTCAACGCCAAGGCTCTCTCTGAGGGTCTGTATGGTGTAGGTATCGCCGCTGTGGGTATGCTCTCTACTCTGGGCATCACACTGGCAACTGACGCTTACGGTCCTATCGCCGACAACGCAGGTGGTAACGCTGAGATGAGCGAACTGGGTGAGGAGGTACGCAAGCGTACTGATGCCCTCGATGCTCTCGGCAATACTACCGCTGCTACAGGTAAGGGCTTCGCTATCGGTTCTGCTGCACTGACAGCTCTCGCTCTCCTTGCATCATACATCGAAGAGATCAAGGAGGCCGTTCAGCGTCTTGCCGATCACGGCGATGCTCACATGGCTGAGGTATATAATCATATAGGCAACATTCCTGCCTTTATGGACTACTTCCAGGTCAACCTGATGAACCCGAAGGTTATCGTAGGTGTATTCATCGGTGCTATGGCAGCATTCCTCTTCTCTGGCATCACGATGGGTGCTGTAGGCAGGGCTGCTGAGGATATGGTAAAGGAGGTACGTCGTCAGTTCCGCGAGATAGCAGGCATACTCGAGGGTAAGGCAACACCAGACTACGGCCGCTGCGTGGAGATATCCACACGTTCTGCTCAGCGCGAGATGATATTCCCATCACTCCTTGCCATCATCATACCTATCCTCGTCGGCGTGATACTCGGCGTGGCGGGCGTGCTCGGTCTGCTTGTAGGCGGTTTGGCAGCCGGCTTCACCCTGGCTATCTTTATGAGTAATGCTGGTGGTGCATGGGACAATGCCAAGAAGAATATCGAAGAAGGTGCCTTCGGCGGCAAGGGTTCTGACTGTCACAAGGCTACCGTGGTAGGCGACACCGTGGGCGACCCATTCAAGGATACGTCAGGTCCATCACTCAATATCCTCATCAAACTCATGTCAATGGTGAGCATCGTGATGGCTGGTCTGACCGTAGCATTCATCTAAACACCCCAAAATACAACAAAAATGCCCCATTTCATCGGTGAAGTGGGGTATTTTTTTGTTATTTGCATAATATTTTGTACCTTTGTAACGTTTTCCTGAAGAAAAAAGGTATGAAGATAAGAAACATAATACTGGCAATAGGAACGATGATGGCTGTTACCGCTGTGCAGGCACAGGAGATGGGAGTGACAGCCAACGACGGTTGGGCGCTGGACGTAGAGATGCAGGGGTCGCTGAGCAACAGCAAGACACCGTTGTGGCTCAACGCCAACAAGTACGGCATCAGCAGTCTTAATGCACAGAACGGTTACGTAAGAGGAATTGGGGCTTATGACGTTAACTTTAACCTTAACCATAACGGGAACCCCAATGGAAATCGCATTCTAAACCTCAATGCAGGACTGGACGTGATAGTGCCCGTGGGCTATAAGAGTCAGGGATACAAGGAGCACTATACTAACCACCTCGTATTGCAACAGGCTTTCGTAGAGGCAAACTACAAACTGGGACAGCTGACCATTGGTGCCAAGCACCAGAAGGCGGAGTTGGTGAACAACGAACTGTCATCAGGTGCACAGACGTTAGGCATCAACGCAAGACCCATTCCGCAGGTGAGGATAGGGCTGAACGACTATTGGAAGGTGCCCTACACGAAGAAATGGCTCGCCGTAAAAGCCCACATGGCATACGGCGTGATGACAGACGGCGGCTGGGAAGAGACATTCACCCGTGGATCAGGAAACAAATACAACAAAAACACACGCTACCACCAGAAGGCAGGATACCTGAGGATAGGCAACGAGGAGGTCTTCCCCCTCACTCTGACCATCGGACTTGAGATGGCAGCACAGTTTGGTGGCAAGATGTACAAGTACAACTCAAAGACCAAGACATACACCGAGACAAAGGTGAGAAGCAACCTGAAGAGTTACTGGCACGCCTTCACAGGTACTGGAGCAGAGGAGAAAGAGGAAACCTCCGTTTATCAGAATGCCGAGGGCAACCACCTGGGCAGTTGGGTGATGAGACTCAACTGGAAAGCGAAGACGTGGGAGGCAGGTTTCTACATGGACCACTACTTTGAGGATCACTCAAGCATGCTGTTCCTGGACTACGACGGCTACGGCACAGGCAACGATTGGAACAAGAAGGTCGATAGCCGCTACTTCCGCTACGACCTAAAGGACTACCTGATGGGTGTGGATGTGAAGTTGAAGAACTTCAGATACGTGAACCAAGCAGTGGTGGAGTATATGAACACACGCTATCAGTGCGGACCGATATACCATGACCATACGAAGAATATCAGCGACCACATCTGTGGCAAGGACGGATACTACAATCACAGCAGTATGCCTGGCTGGCAGAACTACGGACAGTTTATAGGCAACCCACTGTACCTCTCACCCATATACAACAAGGACGGATACATCGGTCCACGTTGCAACCGCTTCAAGGCATGGCACTTCGGCATTGCTGGCGACCCAATAAAGGGACTGCACTACAGGGCGAAACTAAGTTGGCAGAAGGGTTGGGGCACCTATGGCGCTCCCTACCCCTACCCCAAAGAGAACACCAGTCTGCTATTGGAGGCAGGATACCGTTTCCCTGCCACATGTTCGCTGCGCAACTTCACCGCCACCCTGGGCTATGGTGCCGACTGGGGCGAGCTACGAGGCAACAACTCGGGAGTACAGATGACGGTACTATACAAGGTAAGGTAATAAGCCCCCCTTTGCCGCTAAGCGGCATCTCCCCCAAAAGGGGAGAATTGAATACACGAAGCCAATGGTAATCATAATTTGTCAATTCGTAAATTCGTCAATTCGGAATATGATAAAATATACTAACATACTGCTTGCAATAACAGGCATCATAGCCCTCGTGAGCTGCGAGATACACTCCAGCGACAATGGTAACCTCGACAACTGGTGGTACCTGCGACAGGTGGAGAATATTAACGGGAACGATAACCTTAACCCTAACCTTAACCCTAACGTGGAGGACTACGTGGACAAGAAAGTTTTCTGGGGATTTATCGGAAAACTTATGCAGACACAAGGTGGCGGTGCTGGAACATACCTCTACCGCTTCGAGCAAAGCGGCGGCAAACTCAGAGTGTATGAACCACACAAGAACAACAGCAAGTCCTCAGAAACTTCAGAAGAGGGAGAAAAGACAAGTGTCAAGATTGACCCGTTGGTAGAAGCCAAAGACCTCTACAAACTCGAAGTACACGGGCTGCACATGAAAGAGAAGAAAGATGCTGACGGCAACCCTGTGTATGACAGTGATGGCAACGTGATATACGAGGAAACATTCACCATAGAGCAACTCACATCAGAGAGGATGGTGCTGCTCAACGAAGACAAGACCCAACGCCTGTACTTCCTCGCATGGTAACCTGTGTAAAGAATAGACAAACGAATAACAACCGCAAGATATGGAGAGTATAGGAGAGAATCTGCACTACTCTCTTCAATTTCGAAAAAAATCCACAAAAAAAATACCCTCGCATGCGTGCAAAAAAGAGCTTTTCCTTTGCACACGTGCGAGTTTTTTTGTATCTTTGCCCAATAATTACAATTACCCTCTATATCTACAGCAAAACTAACAAACAATGAGTGAAGTAAATAACAATACCAACATCCTATTCCATGGAAGTAATGTTGTTGTGAAGACACCCGAGGTGAGGACCTTAGGACACAACAAGGATTTTGGATATGGTTTCTACTGCACTCGTTTTGAAAACCAAGCAAAAAAATGGGCACTCACTAAAAAGCCGCAACATATAGTTACATTATACGAATACAATGAAGAAGATAATCTCAAGGTACTAAACTTTGAACAGATGACAGATGAATGGTTAGACTTTGTCGCTGACTGCCGTAGAGGAATCAAGCACGAATACGACATAGTGGAGGGTCCTATGGCCGATGACCAAATCTGGGATTATGTAGAGGATTTTGTAGCAGGGAATATATCAAGAGAGGCATTCTGGGCTCTGGCACGCTTCAAAAATCCTACTCACCAGATAGTATTCTGTACAGAAAGAGCTATCAAATGTATAACGTATAAAGACTTCTATGAAATATGAGCAACAAATACTTCCCTGAGCGAGACATAACCTATGATGATTTGAAGTTTGTTTGCTATATGATAGAGCGAACAGCACGAAAAATTCATCAGCCCAACCGATATGTTGCAGAACATATGGGAAAGGAAGAGATAATACGCAATCTATCACTCGCAGATGTTCTGCATTGTGAAAATGCTGACGATGTCTCAGACAGATGGATAGCGGAATACAATCTAAAAAACGGGAATACCGATGTCTTAAACATTGATAAAACCCTTACCCCAACACCTCCCACCCCCATACAGATGGGAAAGGTCTATGCCCGTTTGATTAAGTCAACAACAAGTGATGATGAGAATTATGCAGATGGCATGATTCGAGTTTACCACTCTCCCATTTGCCAACAATTAGACAACTATAACTGCTCCGCATATTATGAACCATCAGGAATCATCAAAGAGGCATTCAATAACGGAGAATTTAGATAGACAATAATAGCAAAAACAACAAACAATGAGTGAAGCTCCGAGCGTAATGCTCGTCTGTTATCGGACGCGAAGCTACGCTTGCAGGGCAAGAACACCTTAAACGAATAAACGATGACTGAAGAAAATGTAAAGCAAGCTGCCCCTATTGATTTTGCAAAAATCGGTAAGACGCTGTGGGCAAAAAGGAAGTTGTTTTTCTGTGTACTTCCTGCAACATTGATAATAACATACCTTATAACGGTGTGTGTGCCGAGGTACTATAAGTGCTCAGTAAGCCTTACCCAGGAGGCATCATCATCATCGCTGGGGTCACTGGGATCGCTGGGATCACTCGCTTCATCAATGGGTTTGGGTTCGCTCGCAAAGATGGGTGGCTCATCAGATGCTTTCTATGCCGAGATCTACCCAAACATAATAAAGTCGAATGACTTCATCGCCAAACTTATGACGGTAAGGGTAAAGAGTCAGAAAGGAGATATAGACACCAGTTATTACGTATATCTGCGTGACCACCAGAAGCATGCTTGGTGGGACATAGTGAAGGGTTATATCGTAGAAAAAATAAATCCGACTCCAAAAGATGGTTATCAAGGAACGGACAAGATATCGGTGTTTAACCTGACGGAGAGCCAAAGCAAACTATTCCAAAGTGTGCAGTCAAAAGTATTATGTGACGTAGATAAGAAGACTGACGTGGTGACAATCATAGTGAAGGATCAAGACCCACTGATATGTGCCACGATGGCAAACGAGACATGCAAGAAACTGCAGGAGTTTATCATAGAATACCGCACTAATAAGGCTCGTGTGGATTACGAATACTACAAGAAGCTATGCACAGAGGCTAAGGAAAAATATGAGCGTGCCCGTCGCACATACGGCTCTTACTCAGATGCCAACATGGACGTGGTGCTGGAGAGCTTCAAGTCAAAGGAGGAAGACCTGGAGAATGAGATGCAGCTGAGGTATAACATATACTCAACTCTAAACACCCAAATGCAGATGGCACAGGCAAAGTTGCAAGAGGCAACTCCCGCCTTCACCATGATACAGAGCGCCACGGTGCCATATAAGCCAGCAGGTCCAAAGAGACTCATTATCTCGATAGCCATGACGATATTGGCATTCTTTGTACTGTCAGGCGTGATATTGTTCAAGGAAAGAAACTGATATGGTAATATCGCTGATCCTGCTGTTCATATCCTGTTTTATACTGTCTTTTTATGAGGAGAGGATAATACAGAGAGACAGAGTCATACTCTATATCCTTATAGGTATTGGTATGATTCTCATTGCGGGTATGAGGGCTGTAGGATCCACTCCTGATACGGATGCATATGAGATGATGTATTATGGGAAGAGCAACGTTATTGTTGCAGCCGCAACAGAGCCCTCCTTTAATATAATCTCCTACGTACTGCACTCCATGTCATTGGGAATCAATTCCTTGTTTTTTGCCTATGCTATCATATCTGTACCTATACACCTTGTAGCATTCTGGAAACTATCCAAGATACCATTTGTTACTCTCACTATATATGTGTCATATTACTACATGATGCATGAAATGGTGCAGATACGAGCAGGAGTGGCAGCAGGTCTATTCCTGCTATCTTTGTATTACTATGTAGAGAAAAAAAAGAAGATAGCATTGCTATTCATTTTCTTGGGAACATTCTTTCACTATTCCGCTTTAGTAGGTTTGGTGATGTTTCTTTTTAAGGATAAACTACCAACATGGCAAAAGGCTATTCTTTGCGCGATAATACCGATAGGTTTGGTAGTGTACTTCACACGTGTGGATTTGTCACTCCTTATCCCAGAGAGTTTGATAGGTTCGAAGTTGGCACTGTACCGTGAGATGAGGGACAAAGGAGTAGAAGAAGAATTGGCAGGCTGGCCTTTGGAGATAAACATCCTTATATGGATGAACTTTATTTTGTTCTATGCCTCTATATTCTACAGCGAATTCCTGATGAAACACTGCAAATATGTGAATATAGCCATAAAGCTACAGGCAGCAGGTTTCATCTTCCTATTGTACCTGAATGGAGTGAGCCAAGTGCTTGGAAACCGCATAAACGACTATTTCTCTGTGGCCAACATAATATTGTGGACGGCATCCGTATATGCTTTTACCCCGAGAATAGTGTCGAAAATAATAAGCAATGCTATCTCAACCTTCAGATTTGCAACAAGTGCGCTGGCTTATGCATTGTCATTATGGTTCTTGTAGAAAACATCTATGGCAAGTTTAAAAGGAAATTTCATATATAGTAGCATACTCACGGTATCAACCTACCTGTTTCCTCTGATAGTATATCCATATATATCGAGGACATTGGGGTTGTCCAACATAGGTATTGTGAACTTTGTGGATAATCTCATAAACTACTTCATCTTGATATCCATGATGGGTATCACCACAGTAGGAGTGAGAGAGATTGCAGCAGTAAGAAGCGACAAGACAAAACTCTCAAGCACGTTTATGTCACTTTTTACCCTGACGGGTATAGCCACAGGCATTGCTATAATAGTGTTACTAACTGCTATGTACACCTTACCTACCCTCTATCCCTATCGCGACTTGCTGTATGTGGGTTTGGTAAAACTGATATTCAACTTATTCCTCATGGAGTGGTTCTTCATGGGATTGGAGAACTTTAAGTACATCACAAACCGTACATTATTACTTAGGTGTATGTATGTGTTGTGTATATTCCTTTTTGTTAAGGATAAGGCTGATTACAAGATTTATTACATAATATCCGTTTCCACATTGGTTATCAATGCGCTGATAAATGTGTGGTATAGCAGGAGGTTTGTCAGCTATTCTTTCCGCAATATAAATCTCCAACCATTCTATCAGGCTTTCCTCATTATGGGTATATATGCTTTGCTGACCAATGTATATACATCGCTGAACCCCGTATGGTTGGGATTTGTGACAAATACGGATGAGGTGGGATACTTCACCACTGCAACAAAGCTTCACACTATAATCATGGCAGTGCTGCTGTCATTCACCAACATACTGTTCCCACGTGTGTCAAACCTGTTGGCAGAGGGGAAGAAGGATGAATTCTGGGATAAGATAAACATATCCTTTGATGCTATATTCCTATTTACCATCCCCACGATTTGCTTTATGCTGGTAGCAGGTCCTGACCTATTACATATTGTAGTAGGTGACGGCTTTGAGGGAGCCTACCTACCCTTCAGGATAATAATACCCCTGGTACTCATCATAGGTATAGAGCAGATACTGGTAATACAGATACTGATGGCCATGCACTCAGACAGCATAGTGCTGAGAAACTCCTTCATCGGTGCCATGGTGACTGTAGCGTTCAACCTATTGCTGACAGCCAGCATGGGTGCCATAGGTTCAGCTGTGGTGTGGGTTATAGCCGAATGTGTCATAATGGGACTCTCCATGGTGGCAATATACAGAAAATTCCATTACGTGATGCCATATAAACGGGTACTCTGTTACTGTGCATCATATCTCCCTCTGGTAGGGCTCCTGATACTCGCCTACAATAGTATAGACAATGACTATGCCGTGATAATATCGTTGGCTATAATGACTGTGGTCTATGCCTTTGCTAATGAAGTATTCGTAATGAAGAATAAGGTTGCTATAAATTTGCTGAATGCAGTACGTTAGGTTTTTGGCCATATTGCTTCTGATGGTGTGTAATGGTATTCGTGCGAATACTGTTGCCAAGGAGGGTATGCCTATCATAGCCTACTTCGGGGTGCCTGACTGGCAGACTACGGAGGAAAACTTCCGAGTGTTCAGTGAATGTGGCTTTACTGTGAGCCTATACCCCCATTACCCCAATATAGACTTGCTAAGGAAGGCCTGTAGGTATGCAGAGAAACATAGTGTGCAGGTACTGGGCAAATGTCCGGAGATGGTGAGTTCGCCTGCCTATGCCGTAAATATCCTAAAACAGGAGAAGGGATTCTTTGGCTATTTCATACAAGATGAGCCCAACGCCCCTGACATACGCAAAAGAGAAAAAGAGATAGTGGCAATAAGGCGCTATGATAATGAGCACCCTTGCTACATAAACCTTCACCCTTACTACCATAAAGAGTGGGTAGAACCCACACTGAAGGTAAAGACATATGAGGAGTATCTGAAGGTGGCTTCAGCAGCATCTTGTCAGCAAATATCATTCGACTTCTATCCTGTTACAACAGCAGGGATACGTCCTACATGGTATCATAATCTGGAGATGATACGCAAGGAAAGTCTAAAGTCAGGCAAACCTTTCTGGGGATTTGTTCTCTCAATGCCTCATGATGTTCCTTTTACTCCAAACACCTATTACCCAACCCCCACCATAGCAGCAATGAGGTTGCAGATATACTCCAACCTGGCATACGGAGCACAAGCAATACAATACTTCACCTACTGGACTCCCAGCAATGAAGAAGGTTTCAACTTTCATGACGCCCCCATAAGCAGAGACGGGAAAAAGACAAAGACCTATGCCGTGGTGCAGCAGATGAACAAGGAACTGAGTGTGGTGTCCAGGTTGTTTTATGGTGCAAAGGTGACATCTGTCAGGCATTTGGGGGGGGCACTGCCAGAAGGAACCAGTAGGCAGAACACCATGCCTGTCAACCTGAAGCAGCTGAAGGTGGTGAGTGCCAAGGGGGCAATCATTTCTCTGCTGAACAAGGAGGGGAAACAGTACATGGCGATAGTTAACAAAGACCCCCAAAGGGCAATGACAGTGTTGATAGAGAAGAAGAACGACACACCACGCCATGTGACAAAGGAACTAAAGGAAGAGGCAATGAAACAACGATATGTGGTGCCAGCAGGCGATGTGTTGCTGTTTATGCTAAAGTAGTACCTATTACCGTAACGGGTATTACGTAAAATAACGTTGATTGAGTTTTTTCTATAGGAAAAAGTGATATTTTGTTGTGAGTATGTGCTGATTTTTGTATCTTTGCAACAGAATTAAGTGCAGAAAAGTGTAATGCAACCACGAAAAAAGGCGTAAAAAAATGTATTAGTCAGAATGGAAAGACTTGTTTTTGAACAACTTAAGACATGGAAAGATATTAAAGGAAGGAAACCTTTAGTCCTAAATGGCGCACGTCAGGTAGGAAAGACATGGCTTTTACATGAATTTGCAAGAACACAATATGAAAAAGAGGCTTATATCAATTGTCGGAAAAACGAGATAGCCCAGCAAATCTTTTCAACAGACTTTGATGTTGAGCGTATTTTAAGGGCTTTGCGAGCATTGTCGGGAGTTGATATAACACCTAACGACACATTAATAGTCTTGGACGAGATACAAGAGATACCTGAGGCGTTGGAGTCTCTAAAGTATTTTAGGGAAAATGCCCCCGAATATCACGTTGCCGTAGCCGGTTCTTTATTGGGAATATCTATGCACGAGGAAACTTCTTATCCAGTGGGACAAGTCAATGAGATTAATATCTTTCCAATGAATTTTGAGGAGTTCCTGTTGGCAAAGGGAGAAACAGGAATGTTCCACCTACTTCTTGAGCAAGACTATCAGACCATAAACATGATGCATGATAAATATGTTGATTTACTGCGTCAGTACTATTATGTCGGGGGTATGCCAGAGGCTGTCAAAGAATATGTAACCACAGGCGCCTTAAAGGAGGTCAGGAGAATACAAAAAGAAATTCTTAATGGTTATGAGCGTGATTTTTCTAAACATGCCCCCAAAGAGGTTGTTCCAAGAATAAGGATGGTGTGGCACTCCATTCCATCACAGTTATTCAAGGAAAATAAGAAATTCATCTATGGGGCTTTGCGAAAAGGGGCTCGTGCTACAGATTTTGAATTGGCTATAAAATGGCTTGAGGATGCGGGAGAAGTTCAGAGAGTTTCTCGATGCAAGAAGATAGCGTTGCCACTAAGCATATACGAAGACATATCTGCTTTCAAGCTATATCTGGTTGACGTAGGGCTTTTGGGAGC
>JAGCPC010000110.1 GCA_017642485.1 Prevotella sp.
ATGTCGATGCCCGTTGCCTCGCTGAGGTCTGTTATCGCCTTCAGCGCCGCCTTGGCGTTGAGCGTGTCGAAGATGGTCTCAACGAGCAGTATGTCGGCACCGCCGTCTATCAGTCCTCGCGCTTGCTCGTAGTAGGTATCATAGAGTTGTTGGAAGGTCACCTCCCTCGCTCCAGGGTCGTTAACGTCAGCCGATATCGAAGTAGTCTTACTCGTAGGACCCATAGAGCCAGCGACGAGGATAGTCTTCGTAGTCACCCCAGGTGACGTTTCGTCTTCGTAGTCACCATAGGTGACATTTCGTACTCTTGCAGAGTGGGCACACTCTGCCGCTGCCCGTGCTATCTCATAGACGTAGTCCTCCAGACCGTAGTCGGCAAGCGAGAAACAGTTAGAGTTGAATGAGTTTGTCTCGATGATGTCCGCCCCTGCCTCTATGTAGGCACGGTGCATGGCTATCACCGCCTCTGGTTTTGTGAGGCACAGCACATCGTTGCACCCCTTCAGCGGCACGGGATGCTCCTTGAAGCGCTCACCACGAAAATCCTCCTCCGTCAGGTTAAGCCCCTGAAGGTAAGTTCCCGTAGCACCATCCAATATCAGGATGCGCTCCCTCATCATGTTGAGTATGTCCTGTCGAGTCGCTCTCATTCAGCTTACTTAAAGCAGCTTATAGTAGGTCGTTAGACCGTTTCGTTTTCGTAGCAATCGTAGATTGCGTTTCGTAGCGTAGCGTTTCGTACGAGTGTAACGAGTTTCCTGCAAAATTACAACAAATTTCGCAAACAGCCAAATAATCACAAAGTGAAAGCAAAATAATCCCCTCAAAATCCCATGAACGTGGGATGTTGAGGGGAAGTACCGTGCGGTTGCTTAGTTTCCAGACGCGGATGCTAAGTATCCAGCGAAGGTTACTAAGCACCCAGACGTGGAAGCTTAGTGTCCACATAAGATTAAAATGTGGATTTTGGAGATGAAGTGCACCCCAAAAGTTGGATACAAAAATCCTTGCACTTATGGTGGGGTGCAAGGATAGGGGGTATGTTTTCTAATTTGATTCGTTGGGCTTGCGCTACAGGTTCTCGACGAGTATCCCAGAAAGCGGCTATGCAGATGGTATCATCCTTGATATAATAGACCAACTTGCTTAATCCACGAATGATGATACTACGATACGAGATAGCACGTTCCTCAAAAAGAGTGTCTATCGAACCATATTGTGGGTTTTCTTTCAGTATCCCAACGATATGATTGACCTCATCTATAAACTTTCTTGCATGCTGCGAGCCGAATTTGTGACGTATGTAGAGGACCACTTGTCGCTCTCCTTCTTTTGCTCTTGGATCCCAAATAACCTTCATGCGCCTTATGCCATTTCAAGTTCTTCAGCTGCAAATTCTTCTCTCAACTCACGCATTACCTCCTCATGTGGTATTCCACGTCCTGCTTCAAAGTTAGCTTCTGCTTCATCCAGCATAGAGTTAATCTCGTCCATGGTATATGCGCGAGGAGTTCCCTCTTCTTTTTTTACATATTCTGCAAGCTCTGTACTCAGCCATATCATGTTTGCTGGAGTGAGAGTATCACACAGATAGTCACGAAGATTTGTTAATGATTTTATACTCATGTCACGTCCTTTCTTTTTCCACCTGCAAAGATATGCATTATTTTTCTTTCCTCCAAATAAAAAGGGGAAAAATGTGGATTTTGGAGAAGTTTACTTTATCATTATTTTCCTGCCCTTGCTGATATAGAGTCCCTTTCTGGGGTGAGCGATGCGCTGACCAGTGATGGAGAAGTATGTTGTTTCATGATTATGAATATCCTCAGGAGGCAGAATGGTGAGTGTCTTGCTGTCCTTTACCTCAAATGTGGCGGCAAGGGGATAGTGGTCACCAAGGGGTTTGCCACCATCGTGATAGCCATCCTTATCGATGGAGAAGGCTGTGGGCTGCAACTTCACTCCGTTGACGGGGTTGATGCAAAATATCTTGTCGAGAGTCTCGCTGTCGCTGCCCATTTCTTTCCACACATCAGTGACGGTAGCCTTGCCTGTGGCCTCTATCGGTAGGACAAACACCTCTTCGATGTTGTCACGACTGTAGTAGCTGTTCATATCGCCCAGCACTATGATAGGACGGTCATCATCGAGATGGTCCTTCAGTTCGTTGACCAACTGAGTCCACTGTGACTGCCGAGCCAGACGGTCTCCCTCGTCATTACCGCTTGCCTCGTCACTGGCATCACTGGCGTCCATGTGCATATTATAAACCACTATCTGGGTGCCTTCATGCAGTGTCACCTCATATCGGCGAAATCCTTTTGTCACGATGCCGTCCCATGCGTGGTCCAGTCTGCCGTAGTAATCGGTCCACGCTGTGCGCTGCATGGAGTTTAGAGCATGTTTGTTCTTCAGGCATGCTCCCAGTCCGTCGCATTCAAAACGTATGGTCAGTAGCATACTCATGTCGAAGTTGTCGGGGTCTATGCTGATATCTCCGCTGTGAACGTCGAACGTATAGCCGTCGGCAAGGCTGGTGGTAAGTTCGTCATGGTAGTTGAAATCTTCCTGAAAGAAAACCATGTCATAGTTTTTCGCCGCAAGGTACTGGCTTATAAGTTTGGTGCCATCACTGCCAGGACCGTCAGGGTTTACGTCAACAGACATCACCTGAAGGGGCAGTCCGTCAACATTGAGTGTAGCCACACTGAAAGTCTCGCCCACGGCCAGCGATGGCAGGCAGGCGAGAAGTGTATGTATAATGAGTGTGCTAAGATTCCGCATTTTCATCATGAGCACTCATGTTCTTGATAAACAGATTGACAAGATGCTTGGTGATGAAGGTTTTCCTGACGGCATGGCGAACTTTCTCGGCAACAGGGGTAGTGTTGCCGGATGGTGTAGCAGACTCAGCTTCTGCCACTTGCTGCTCTCGCTGGTCTATCTTCGTGCGTAGGTTGGCTGAGGCGTGATTATAAAGGAACGTATAGCAGGGCAGCGCTGCCTTCATGATATAAGGGGTGAGGAAGGTGGTCACCACACTGGATGCTACGATGACTGGATAGATGACAGGATTGAGAACATCCAAACTGGTGCCCAGTGAAGCGATGATGAAGGAGAACTCGCCTATCTGCACAAACGAGAAACTGGTCAGCATGGAGTCACGCATAGTCTGACCGCCCCACCAGCAACCCAGGGTGCCAAAGAGAATCATTCCGATGATAATAACCAGGCATACCAACATGATACTTGGCCAATATGCTACCAATGAAGAAGGATCGATAAGCATGCCCACAGAGATGAAGAAGATGGCCGCAAAGACATTCTTCAGCGGTGACATAAGCTTCTCTATACGATGCGACTCAACAGTCTCGGCAAGGATAGAACCCATAACGAAAGCACCGAGCGCACTGCTGAAACCTGCTTCCTCTGCCGTCAGCACCATACCCAAGCATAGACCCAAGGCGAGGATGATAAGTGTCTCGTCATTCAGATGTTTCTTTACTTTGCGTATCAGTGTCGGGATAATAAGTATTCCGGTGATAAACCATACCGCGAGGGTGATAGCCAGGATGAGCACTTTGTTGAGCAGTTCGGCACCCTCGAACTGATGTCGGATGGCTATACTGGAGAGCAACACCATCAGTACCACAGCCACCACATCCTCTACGATAAGGATACTGGTGGCTCCCTTGACGAAACGCTCCTTTCTCATGCCTGCCTCATCAATGGCCTTCATCACGATAGTGGTGCTCGACATACAAAGCATACCAGCAAGGAAAAGGGAGTTGATCATGTCAAGTTCGGCAAACTGTCCCACACCGTAGCCAAAGACCATCATGCCGATGATGATGGTGAGGGCACCGACAGCCGCTACCTTGCCGCTGCTGATGAGGTTCTTGAGGCGAAACTCAAGACCGATGCAGAACAACACGAACAGCACGCCGATGTCGCCCCATGACTTTACGTTATCAGCATTTACAATGGTCTCGCCATACAGATGCGGGCCTACCAAGACTCCTGCGACGATGTAGCCCAGTACCACAGGTTGTTTTATCAGCTTAAACAGAAGACTGACCACACCGGCAGTGATCATCAAAATGTATAGATCTTGTACCATATCACTCCTCCTCAAACTCTATGTCGGTTGACTGTGGTGCGCCCCACCCTCCTTCGCCTGCGGTGTTGTCAGGGTCGGTAGGGAGCGAGTCGGCGAGCAGGCTCGTGGGTTGCAGAATTATTACCTTTATGTCTGGTGTCAAATATGTTGTTTTCATTGTCCTTCCTCCTTTACTTTATGATTACTTTGCCGTCAGAGATATATGCACCATGTCTATTGGGCACTCCATTAAGCCTGCGTCCGTCGAGGGTGAAAGACATTCCCCTACCCTCTCTATGGACGTTCTCCTTTATGCCGTCTATATCTGTTGCCTCATCAAATGTGAGAGGTATAACCTGCAAGCCGTTTGTTGTACCGTTGAGGTATGCCTTGTGCATGAGTGCTGCTACTGTGCCGTATGCACCAGCCTTGACGAAGGCTGTCTGTGTGCCGTTGGAGGCGATGACATAAGGGTTATCCGCAATAGAAGTGGTAGAGGATATAACACCCTCAAGACCTGTAGAACTTATGTCAGCTACATCATCAGTAAAGGTGATAGTGACCTCATCGCCAGCCTGTGCGCCTCTGAGTACTATGCCAGCACCCTGCTCTATGACGGCATCGGGATGGATGGCTGTGAGTGCCACCTTACTGTTGATAGCATCATAGTCTGCCACATATGCCGTAGCAGCGCCAGAGACGGTGAAGTTATGCTCGCCAGCGAATGTGCTATAGCCATTCTGTCCGAGGGTGATGGTTTGGCTGCCATTAGGATATTCAAGTGTCATAAGTGTAGGATACTTGTTACTCTCGTTTATCGTCAGAGTCACTGTGGCATCCGTGCCTTCATAAGTCCATGTGGTAGAGCCAGCAGATGTGGTACCTGTTGTTGAGGTGCCGATAAATGAAGTGGAGAATTCCTTGTTCAGGGTAATCGTCATACCATTCACTGCTGGCACTGTCAGCGTGGTGGTAGCATTTATCTGACATGCATCAGGATTGCCTTGATTATTGTTAAACTTGCCATTTTCGCCATTTACGCTGAGCAGCATGTCTATGAATTGATTGCCATAAGTAACCTGCACCACTCGCATTGTGGTAGGATAGTTTGTACCTTCGGCTCTCATCACTGGTGCTCCTGCATTCTGGGTGAAAGGAATATCAACGATGGTCTTAGGAATGCTGTTCAGAGTGAAGGCATTGTCAGTAAACACAGGGGTGAGAGTAATGTCGGCAGTGATACCACTTATCGTTTCGCCTATGGCATAGTCAGTATTACCGTCATTCCATGCTGTGAGTGTCTTGCCCTCTACATGCAGAGAGTTGTTAGCAGGTATAGTAAACTCCCCTGTTGAGGTGTATTTAGCAGTAGGCACAGTGCCCTCGGCACCCGTCTCACCCTTGCTGAAGGTTATGACAGGATACTTGCCGAAGTTGGCTGTGAATGAAGCAGCCTCAGTACCCATGGTGTAAGAGTAAGCATTGGTTGTAGCTACCACAGTACTACTTGCGTTGGTCCAATTTACAAAGTAATAGCCGTCATTGGCTGTTGCCGTCATAGTCACCTCAGTATTCTCTTCGTATGACCCACCAGCAGGGTTCAGTTCAATCGTGCCACCCTCAGCAGGCGATGCCGTAGTGGTGAGGTCATAGAGTGTGCGAGCATCTTCCTTTACTCTTGCTGTGATGTTGAAGTCCTTCAGTGCCACATAGCTTGAAGAACCATTTTGGTACCACACCATGCGAATCTGAACAGCACCAGTAAGTCCCTGCAGTGCCTCTACTGACGATACATCGAGAGTCTTTTGGGAGTTGTTGCTTCCACCTGTGGTGACGTAGTCAGATGAACCAGCTTCCCATACCTTGGTACTGCCAGAATAAACGGCAAACTTATACTTACCAGAGCGTCCTGTTTCATAATAAAGGTCACCATAGAAGCCCGAGATGTCAAGTTTATATCCTGATGCCACATTGATGGTGAAGCCATAGTAGGAAGCCTCTACAAAGTCTGATTCTCCAGAGCAAAGGTTGTTTCTCTGACAAGCAGAACCAGTGGCGGTCAGACTCGTTGTTCCGTTAGTAAGGTTTCGAGTACTGCCACTGCTACCCATGTTTGCATTTGAAGCAACAAACGAGCTGATGCTCTCACCCGTATAGGTAGTGGTGGTAGTGATGCCCGTGCTTGTAGTAAGATCGCTCTGAGTCAGTCCCCAAGTAGAAGCTGGTGCTTCTGCTCTGGTAATGGTCAGTGTGTAGGTTTTGTTGTTCACATTGTTGCCAGCAGTTACTATTATGGTTTTGTTTGCTGTTGCCTCACCAGCAGCGGCGAGCGTCATATTGAATGACGTGCCGTTGTCGGCTGTTGCTCCATCAGACAGGGTAATGGTCACAGGCACAGTAGTGCTGTAGGTATATGGCACCTCAGCAGTTATCGTAGTGCCATCGATTGTAGCAGATGAGCCAGCCACAGTGCATGCAGTGATGTTGCTAGCAGAATAGTCATACAATACGTTTCCTACGTTGTTGCCTACTTCGGTTGGAACATTGCTTGCAGTCAAACTGGTGCTGTATGTATAAGGTACGCTGCATGAACCTGAACTATATACATAGGCTCCAGATTCTATGGCATTGGCATAACTGTTGCTCCACACCCATGAGGTAGCGTTTGTCTGGCTAAATACATTGGTGATTGAACTATCAAAATAGTTTCCTTCTATCAGGAATTCAGCGTTGGTGCGAGGATTGATACATGGTCCCGTATTGCCAGTGCAGGTATAGTAGTTGTTGAGCATATGTATCTTGCCATAACGAGCCATAGGCATACGCTGACGACACAGAGTGCCCCAATGGTTATATGCAAATGTAACGTTTAATAGTCCTTCGTCGGCTGGCCGGCTGTCACTTCCTCCCACAAGGTTAGTGTTCATGTGGTCATAGGCACGCTCAGTGTAGTAGAACTTACACCAGCTGACAGTAACAAAGTCTGACGCATTGGTAATATCAAAGTTTCCGTCCAGTCCGTCAGAAAACTCACAGTGGTCCACCCATGCATGTGTGGTTCCATTAAACCATACCAAGTCCTGACCTCCGCAGTCAATAGGTCCAGGACCCACAAACTTTATGTTTCTCAGGATGATATTTGAACAGCCAGAGAACTTGAAGACACCCGACTTGCGATAGGATTCATCATTATCTTGAGTATATTCCAACATCACCTTGCGAGTCCAGTACTCTCTTGCTTCATCAACCTGCTGACCATTGTCGAGTGTGCCACCAGTGCCACTGCTGGTGCTCTTGCTTCCCACATCGGCAGCATCAAGCAGACCCTTTATCACGCTGGTAACATACCACTTAGTGCACAGACGGGCATTATTGATGCCTATGATGGTCTTGCCACTGAGGTTGTTAATGTCCATAGTCTTAGTAATGGTGAAATCGCCGTTGCTTCCGTCCAGAATAACAATGTCATGGCTGGAAATAGCATTGCGAATGGCATTGTAGTCTGTGTCATCAGTAGCACCAGATGCCTGCAGAACATACTGTCCTGTAGCAGGATAGGTATAAGCACCACCTCCCGTCAGGTTAAACGTAGATGTGTTGTCAGTTCGCGAACTCATAGTTGCAAAACCGAACGGCTGCAACTGGTCGTACGATGACTGTGCCTTTGCTGTAAAACAAAACAGCAGTAGCAGTAGTGTAGTAAATAGTTGTTTCATAGATAAAGTTTTAGTGTTATTTGTTTTACATTCTTATCAGCGTGCTGCCATAGCCATCGAGTTGGACGGCGATGATGCCGTGGATGCCTGAAGGCAGTGAGAGGCGATGCTCAGTGGAGTGGGGAGCGAGAGAAGCTCCTGCTACCATCTTGCCATCGGTGGTGTATGCCCTTACGTTGGTGGAGTGGGGCAGTGGGTTGTCGAAGGTTATACGTATGCTGCCACCAGCAGCGGGGAGTATGGTGGCTCCTTGCGCATGGGTGGTGGAGATCCCTTCTACGTCGGTGAGATTGAGTATGTAGAGCAGTCCCTTGTATGCGTTTATCTCGCCGTATCCGTAATGGTCGTTAGGGTAGGAGAGGGAGGTGTCATAATGGTTGGCGGTATGGGCAAAGACATCAAGTATGCGCTGGCGAGTGAGGGTAGGGTCTGCCTCGAGCCACAGGGCTATGATGCCTGCTACCATAGGGGTAGCCATAGAGGTGCCATCGGATACTGTCCAGTAGTATGTCTTGCCGTCATAGGTGGTACTCGCAGTGAGTTTACTACTTTGGAAAGTGTAGAAACTATTGGCAGCAGAACTGATAGCGATACCAGGAGCCATAATATCGGGTTTGGTGAGTCCCGATATGGCTGGTCCACAACCAGAGAAACTGACCCTTCTGCCATCGCTGCCGTAGCTGATGCTATGCGAATTGCCATTGATATCTGTATAGCTCTCGCGCCATGTGGTGGCTCCCACTCCGATGACGGGTTCGAGGCTTCCTGGCTGCAGAACATTGGCACTGCTGGCCTGGGCACCAGTGAGCGAGGTGTCATAGGAGGTGGTACGCAGATTGGCGTTTTGTGCGAAGATGTCGGCTTCAGTCTCTTCGCCTATGAACTCCATGACGTATTTGCCTGAGTTGGCGGAGAGCGCACCATCGCTGAGCACCATGTCGTAACTCATGCGACCTTCGCGAAAAGGGTCGGGTAGGGGATAGATCATCACCTTGAGACCATTGAAGTCATCGCCCATCTCTATGGTGTTTGCTTCGCCGTATTTCAGTCCTGATGGCGAGATGGCGCCTTCTTTAGCATTGAGAGGCATATCGAGGCTGATGTCCCTGGATACGGGGGTGGTGAGGCCGTAGTTGGTAAGGCGTATGGTGAGTGTCTTAGGTGCGCTGATGCCGAAATACACCTTGCTGTGGCTCGTCTGTATGGCACCTCCCACGGTGGTCTGCGTGCTGCTCTTAGGCAGATAGCCATAGGTGGTGCCATTATTGCCTGCTGTGGCTACGAAGATATGGCCTGGCTTCTCTGTCATACGATTGATGTACTCCAGTGTCAGCAGGTCGCCGTCGTTGATACTCTGCGGACCACCGATACTGTAACTCACAACGCATGGCTTGCCCTGCTCATCGGCATAGTCAAACATATACTGAAATGCCAACAACTGGAAGGTCTCGTTGTAGTATTTCTTGAGATTTTCAGGCAGCTGGGAGTAGTTGTTGCTTGTCAGGGTATTGCATACGTAGAGGTCGGCCTCAGGTGCCATGCCCTGCATCTCTGTGTCACAGGGATTGCCTGCTGCTATGCCCAGCGTATGGGTGCCATGCCATAACATTGTGCCATCAGCTGATGAACCAAGTGCGAGTATCTCATCCTTGTTATCAAAGTAGGTGCCGATAGGGTAGGGGTCGGTCTCGCTGTATGTCTTGCCATCAGGGATATTGAGGAAGTCCCAGAAGCGACTGATGCGTAGGGTGCCATCATCATTGCGAAAGGCTGGGTGAGTGAGGTCGAAACCTATGTCGGAGAGTCCTATGACACACCCCTTGCCACGAAAGGCTTGTGGTAGTCCGCCTGTGCCCTGCCACACGTCAGTGACATCGACGTGCGTTGAAGCATCATGGAGTGTTATCTCGCTATTGCACTCACGTGCCTCGATGCGCGCGACGGAGGGTTCTGCTGACATCTCGGCCAGTTGGTCGATGGTGGATGCCACGATGTGTATGTCGCCCTGATGCCGCAGGCAATGTCCCTTGATGGCACTCTCTTCTCCCTGCACGAGGGTGAGGGTGATGGGACGAGTTGATGGAGTGGGGGAGGCCTTGCTGAGTACCGCACCGCCTGCCACCAAACGCCTGACGTATGATGACATCTTGCTGTAATCCTGTGCGCTGGCGGTAAGGATGCTGAGCAACAAGAGCAAGGAGATATTGAGGAGTGGTCTCATCGTATATTTTTTTACTTGTTTGGCGCAAAGATACAAAAAAATATATTAACTTTGCCGGTAGAAAACAAAAAAAATAACATCTGTTATGGAAAAAAGGCTGTTGAACAAACAAATGATAGTAAAGAATGTAACG
>JAGCPC010000111.1 GCA_017642485.1 Prevotella sp.
AATGAACAATATATCACAAGAAGAGGTAAAGGAAGCGATATGTACCATAATGAGGTACATAGGTGAAGACCCTGAGCGTGAGGGACTGCATAATACGCCTGAGCGCATAGTAAGGATGTTTGACGAGATTTATCGTGGCTACAAGCCCGAGATGAAGCCGAGGATTAGTACGTTTAAACAAGACGGACCCTCTAAATCTCCCTTAAAGGGAGACTTGCAGAGCTCTGAGGCTTCCCCCTTTAAGGGGGACGGGAGAGGGTCCATGGTCTTCGACTGCGGCGACTACTACTCTATGTGCGAGCACCACATGCTGCCATTCTTTGGTAAGTACTACTTTGCCTACGTGCCCAACCCCGAGGGCAGGATACTGGGCATATCGAAGGTAGCGAGAGTGGTGGGCTACTGTGCTGCACGACTGCAGCTGCAGGAGAAGCTATGCAAGGACGTGATAGGGATGCTGGATGATGCGCTGTCGCACACTCGTAGTGGCAAACCGCTGCCACCGGCGCTGGGATTTGCCATAGTGATGAAGGGACACCACACCTGCAAGTCTATGCGCGGGGTGAAGAATAAGGGGGACATGACGGTATCATACTTCACGGGATGCTTCGAGAAGAACCGCCAGTTGAGGAATGAGTTTTATAATATGATAGCGATGCAATAGTATGGTATAAAGTATAAAGTATAAAGTATAAAGAAAGTGGTTACCCTCACAGGAGGATAACCACTTTTTAGGTCTGTTAGCGTTAACGTTAACGTTAGCGTTCCCGTTATGGGAGTGAGATTGCCTCGTTAGGACATACATCAGCGCATGTGCCGCACTCGGTGCAAGCATCAGGGTTGATAGAGTAGATGTCACCTGCAGAGATTGCCTCAGCTGGGCACTCATCGATACATGTACCGCAAGCGATACAATCTGAACCAATTACGTAAGCCATAGTGTAATGTGATTTTAAATGTTTATAATGTTTTTGTATAAGTAATCATTTTTAGGTATCACGATACCCGCATTTGATAGTGCAAAGATAAGAAAAAGATTTTATATGTACCTAATTTTGATGATACTTTTTTTGAAAAATGATGAAAAATACCTACTTTCTCCATCCTTTTGAGGGGTTTTAATAGAGGGAAATGCAATTTTTTGACAAGAAAAACGTTCTTATTACAGATAAAAGATGAGAGATAAAAGATGAGAGATAATAGATAATAGATGATAGATTACAGATAATAGATTATAGATGAGATATAGACTTTTACTGCTAATCATAATTTTCAATTGTCAATTTTCAATTGTCAATTCAGCGTCAGCCCAGGATGAGCGCGTGCAGAACCGCCCTTATACTGACCTGCGCCCCTTGCACTTCGGCATAGTGGTGGGCACAAACCTGCAGGATACGGAGTTTCGCAACGTGGGACTCACCACACTGCGTACGGGGGAGCAGTCGGAGATATACTGCGAGCAGGACTCGTGGGATATGGGATTTAACGTGGGTGTGCTCATGGAGGCTCGCCTCAACCAGCACTTCGCGCTGAGGGTGGCACCACAGTTGTACTTCGGCACGCACAACTACCGATTTAATAACGTGCTGCACCCGGAGGAGAATCGCGATCCTAAGACACAGTCGATGCGTGCGGTGTATGTGGGGGCAAACCTCGACCTCATCTTTGCTGCACAGCGATGGAACAACCACCGTCCGTACATCATGGCGGGTGTGGCACCGATGATAAACCTTACCAATACGGGCAACGACTATATACAGATGAAGAAGTCGGAGGTGTTTGTGGAGGTAGGCTTGGGATGTGACTTCTACCTGCCTTTCTTCAAACTGCGCCCTGAGCTGAAGTTTATGTACGGACTGACCAACGCCCTCAACACTAATCGCGACATAAAGGATGACAACCCTATACTGCCCTACGCCTCAGCAGTGGATAAGGCAACGAATAAGATGATAGTGTTGTCGTTTTACTTTGAGTGAGGAGTTAGAGAAGTTAAAGAAGTTAGAGACGATACAAGAGAGCCTCACAGATAGTTTAAGGTAATGCCTTTAACTCCTAAGCGAGCAAAAATGCGGTTAAGCGAGTGCAGAGAGCTTGCTCTCTATGCCGAGCATGAGCATTTTATGTAAAGCGAGTGTTAACTCCTGTAACTTCTTTAATTCCAAAGTAAACGAATTAAGGCTACCCCAAACAGGGTAGCCTTAATCGTTTACTTAACCAGAATCACAAGATAGCGGCTGGTGCTCCAGAACTGCTGCGGATTGGTGATGCGCAGTATGTACTGCTTCTGTGCATCAGGCTGCAGTGTGTAGGTGCCAGCGGGGTGGGTGGTGAGTATCTCGGCACTCTTGGAGTAGAGCTTGATCTCCTTGACGTCGCGTATGTCGATCTTGGTGAAGTAGCTCTTGTTGAAACTGGAGCGCAAGACATGTCCTTTGTGGTAGATGTTTTGCGACTGTAGCTCCTTCTTATTGCCAAAGACATAGTAGGCGGTGTTGAGCTGAGCATCCTGTGAGTCGATGGTCTGCTGCTTTTGACGTGACTCCTCCTTCATATCGCCGAGGTCGGTGTTGAGT
>JAGCPC010000112.1 GCA_017642485.1 Prevotella sp.
GGGACCTCCAGATTATGAGTCTGTTGCTCTAACCAACTGAGCTACAAGTCCAAAAACTTCGTACGATACGTCACCTATGGTGACTACGAAAACGAAACGCTATCGCTACGAAGACTGGTGTCTATCGAATTTTGCGAGTGACAAACGCGCTATTCGCTACGCTCATCATGTTCATGTCGCACGAAGCAAAAAGTGATGGTCTGCGAAGCAGGCTCACGGTCGCTTATGCGATTTTGCGAGTGCAAAGGTACAAATAAAAGTTGAAAGTTGGAGGTTGAAAAGCTGAAAGATTACTTTCAGTTAATCTTTTTTAACTATATGAGATGGTATGTATTGCCTGGCATAGGTCGTATTATGCCCTTCATCTCAAGCGATAGGAGAAGGGCACTGAGCCGTCCTATGGGTATGGCGGTATGAATGGCAAGGATATTGGTTTGCATGTCACCATGCTGTGCGAGGCAGTCAGTGACGGCCTTTTCGTCGGGGGTAAGTTCAGGGAACAGTTGACGTTCTATTGCCTTGGCGTGGTGTGCTCTGTCGGCTGAGATATCATCCCACTGCATGGCACGGATAATATCGTCGGCAGATGTTACGAGCATGGCTTTACTGTCGCGTATAAGGTTGTTGGTGCCTTCGCTTGCAGGCGAGGTGATAGGTCCAGGCACAGCGAAGACTTCACGGTTGTAGTCCTGTGCAAGACGCGCCGTGACGAGTCCGCCACCATGTGAGGCGCTCTCAATGACGAGCGTGGCATCACTAATGCCTGCTATGATGCGGTTGCGCTGCAGAAAATATGGTGCGAGGGGCGTGGTACCATGGAAAAACTCTGTTATGACGCCACCATTGCTGATGCACATCTTGTTGGCGTCGCTGCGATGCAGGGAGGGGTACAGCGTATCCTGTCCGTGTGCCACGACGCCTATGGTGGAGAGGCCACTGCTGAGTGCTGCACGATGTGAACATATATCGATGCCATATGCCAGTCCGCTGACAATGAGTATATCGGGGCATGCCTTGGCGAGGTCGGCTACGATAGCGGCTATGACATCCTTGCCATACTCGGTGCATCGGCGTGTGCCTACGATGCTTATGACATGGCGGGCGTTAAGGTCTGCCCTACCCCGTGTGAAGAGAACAAGTGGTGCGTCGCAACAGTGACGCAGTCGGTCGGGGTAGTTAGCATCGGCGATGGTGAGAATGGTGACTCTGTTTCTTTCGCACCATGCTATCTCATCGCGTGCTCTCGCCTCTTCTTCAGGAAAGGCCTTTCCCAGTTTCTTGAGCACGGCATCAGCAGAACCTACTTCGTCGTATAGGCTCTTAATGGCAGTGAGACCGTACTGTCCCATCGCCAGTTGTGCGAGTATGAGATGCTGAATCAACTGGGAATTGATTTGGTTGGTTTTAGTTGCCCTTTGGGCAAGAACTCTTTCAAATCTTTCAAAAATCTTTCAAATCTTATATTCTTATTTGTTTGATTTGGATCGATTTGTAGAATTTCTCGCCGTTAGGCGACTCTGTGTTCATCCGTGCTATCTGTGGTCTATTGTATAGAGGTATTGCACGAGAGTTTGTCCGACAGCTTTGAGGGTATTCTTGTCGATGTGGTGGATATCGTCGTTGACGGTATGCCATGTAGGTCCGAAGGGGCTGGCATCGCAGTCTGGGTAATAGGGTATGATATCGATGGTAGGTATGCCAGCCTCGTTGAGTGGTTTGTGATCATCGGTGATATACCCTCCGCTCTGATTGACAAAGAAACTGCCATAGCCTGCCTCAGCCGCTGCCTGCCACACATCATCGAGGATGTTTTGTGCGTAGTGTTTTGACAATCCCTCCTGATAGAACTTTGCGCCCTGGCCTCCCACCATGTCGAGCAATATGCCGGTTTGAGGTTTGAGGTTTGAGATTTGAGGTTTGAGATTAGAGGTTGAAGGTTGAAGGTTATTTGCATAATGCTGGGCGCCGAGTGCCCATGAGTTTTCATCTTCCTTGCCACTCCATGTGGGGGTGCCGTAGTCCTCGGCATCAAAACATACAAAGTCGATACCGAGGCTTGAGATTTGAGATTTGAGGTTTGAGGTTTGAGCATTGTTGATGATTCGTGCCAGTTCAATCATCACGGCAACGCCTGATGCACCATCATTAGCAGCCATGACGGGAGTGCGATGGTTGTTCTCATCGGGGTCATTGTCAGCCCATGGTCGGCTATCCCAGTGTGCACAGATTATGATGCGCTCTGTCGCCTCCGGATTGGTGCGAGCTATGATATTGGTGGAGTGCAGCGTGGTGCCGTCCCACCCCTTCAAGTCAGCTTTCTGTGTTGTCACCTCACAGCCATATTGCTTGAACTTGCCGATAATCCACTTCTCGCATTCGTCATGCGCAGTGCTATTCATCGTACGTGGTCCGAAGTCACACTGTTGTGCGCAAAACAGCATGGTGCTGTCAGCATCAAACACTGGGCCCACGAGTTGGGGCTCGGCATCATCGGTTGCTGCCTGCTTCTTGCTCTGACATGACATCATGCCAAAGCAAAAGAGCAGAAGGAGTAGTATGTATAATGTAGTGGTTTTCAAAATGCGAACTGTGGATTGAGTCACCTCGCTAACGCGAGGCGAACGGTGGCTAAAAAAGTGAACTGCTAACTATGCACTGAGCCCTGCACTTGGCTCATCAGCCTCAGCCAGTTGCCGCCCCATATCTTTCGGATGTCCTCCTCGCTATATCGCTGGCGTAGCAGCTGTATGGTAAAGTTTATCACCTCCGAAGCATCATTGATGCCAGGCACTCCGCCATCACCGTCAAAGTCAGTTCCTATGCCTACATGGTCTATACCCATGATATCGATGGCATGATGAAGGTGTGCTACGGCGTCGAGTATCGTTGCCTCGCCACTCTTCTGCAGGAACCCTGGGTAACACGTGATGTGTGCCAGTCCGCCAGCCTTGGCGAGTGCTCTCAGTTGGTCATCGGTAAGGTTACGTGGGTGGTCACACAGTGCCCTACAGTTGGAGTGCGAACATACTATCGGCGTAGCGCTGATGTCGATGGCATCGTAGAAACTCTGCTCTGCAGCATGGCTGAGGTCCACCATCACTCCGAGGCGGTTCATCTCTCCTATCACCTGCGCACCAAACTGCGATACGCCGTGGTGGGTATTGTTGCCTCGTGCCGAGTCGCAGATGTCGTTGTCGCCGTTATGGCACAAGGTGATATACGTAATACCACGCTTGACGAAATGTTCCACATTACTTATGTCGTCCTCCAGCGCGAGACCATTCTCTATACCTAGTACGATACTTTTCTTCCCCGCTTCCTTATTTCGCCGTATATCATCAGGAGTACGTGCAAATGCGAGATAGTCAGGTTTCTGTTCTACGAAATGTGCTATCTCATCAAAGATAAAGTCGGCATACTGCTTTGGCGAGTCTATATTGAAATGCACCAGGTCGGCAAAGGTCTTGTCACGATGTGACTCCGGTCCGCCATTATGCTCTGTCGTAGGCTGTGGCAAGTAGCACACCATAGTGGTGGCATCGAGGTGTCCCTCCGTCATCTTGTGGAGATCCACCTTTATGCGTGGGTCACGCGTCAGGAAGTTTACCCCCTGGTGGAAAAACATCGGTGTGTCGCAGTGCGTATCGAGGGTGACTATGCGCTGATGCAGTGCCTTAGCCTCGCTGTATTCCTCTGCACGCTCTACGAGCCACTGGAATATGGGCAGTCCATCGTCGCCGAGCCACTCAGGGTGCCACTGCACTCCCAGTATGCTCTTTTGCTCGCTGCTCTCCATTGCCTCGATGATGCCATCTGGAGCCTTTGCCGCCACTCTGAACAGATGTCCTGTATCATCGACAGCCTGATGATGGAATGAGTTGACAGCTATCTCCGCATGGCCGTATATATTATATAAGGTGGTATCCTGTCGGAGGGTCACCGTGTGTGACTTCTCCGTCCTGTCAGCATCCTGTGAGTGCTTTATCCTTCCCTCGCCTTGTGATGACGGGTTGGAGTAGATATCCTGTTCCACATGTCCCCCCAGCGCCATGGCGAGTGTCTGCATACCACGGCATATACCGAGCATAGGTATCTGACGGTTGTACGCCAAGCGAGTGATGAGGAGTTCGGCACTGTCGCGTACAGCATTTATACTGTGTAGCTTTGTGGAGGGTTGCTCGTCGCACCACAGTGGGTTATAGTCACCCCCTCCGGTGAGTATCAATGCGTCGAGATGGCACAAGGTATTGATTGCCACGTCGCAGTCGGTCACAGGAGGTATTATGACAGGCACGCCACCCGCCGCAACGACCTGTTTGTAGTATGCATCGCGGATAGTGGCGTCGATGTCGCTATGGTTTGCCGTCATGCCTATGATGGGTTTTCTCCTTGCTGAGGGAAAATCGCTATAGGCACTCTCGGTAAGAGCTGGGATGGAGTATTGCTGCTTCATGAGTTTCTATGAAGTTCAGTTGAGGTCATCCTCCAGATGTATCGGTACGTCGCGCTTGATACTCTGGTCGAGTGATATGAGGGTCTCCGTTGACACCACGCCGTCGATAGACTGCAGTGTGTCGTTGAGGAGTCGCATGAGCTGTTCGTTGTCACTCACGTAGGCCTTGACCATCATGGTGTATGGACCAGTAGTGAAGTGGCACTCCACTATCTCAGGGATATCGACAAGTTTCTTCACCACGTCCTTGTACATCGAACCTCTCTCGAGCGTGATGCCCACGTAGGTACATGTGCCGTAGCCCACCGACTTAGGATTTACGGAGAAGCCGCTTCCCGTTATCACGCCATCTTCCTTGAGTCGCTCCACACGTTGGTGTATGGCAGCGCGTGACACTCCGCACATTTCAGCAACATCCTTGAATGCTATACGTGCGTTGGTAGCAAGGATGGAGAGGATCCTCTTGTCGAGTTTATCAATCTTCTGCATTTGTTATTGTATTGTTTATGGTTTTAAGTTCTGTTATCTCATTGCGAGGGCACGGTTTTCGGCAGCTTCCATTATCTCCCTTTCGCCAGGTCCCTTGTCGTTGATGCCGCAGAGGTGCAGTATGCCGTGTATGATGACTCGGTACAGTTCCTCTTCGTATGGCTTATGGAATAGCTGCGCATTGCTCCTCACCGTATCGAGACTTATCACGAGGTCACCGTTGATGCGTGCCCCCTCGCAATAGTCGAATGTGATGATATCAGTGTAGTAGTCATGTCCCAGATATTCGCGGTTTACCTCGATTATCTTGTCATCATCGCAAAAGAGGTATCCCACCTCTCCCACGGTGCGTCCGTACGTAGCCGCCACCCTCCTTATCCATGCCGTGGTATCGCGCTTACGTATCTTAGGCATACTTACGTTCTCGGTTGAGTATGTTATCATTGTTGAGTTGTAGTTCAGTTATCAAGGTACATACTGCGACACATCCTTGCCAAAGTGTTGCAGCGTGCGTACTATATTACTGGTGAGCGAAGACAACTCTGGACGGGCATAGAAGATGATTGTCTCGATGCCTTCGTCGAGAATGTGATTGAAATCAGCCTGTTCTCTCTCATACTCATAGTCTTTCACTGAGCGCACACCTTTCACTATAGCTATAGCACCATGGCGCTGTGCAAACTCCACCGTGAGGTCGTTGTATGCCTCAGCCTCCACACGGGGGTTGTCCTCATAGAGCGACTTGATGTGAGCCAGACGAGGATAGATGTTGCTATCGCCTTTCTCTGGGTTATAACCTATGCCGATCACTACCTTGTCGAAGATGGTCAGTGCCCTTTCCACTATATCGGCATGACCAATAGTGAAGGGATTAAACGTACCAGGAAAAATTGCTACTTTCATTAGTCAAATAAAGATGGGTTATTACGGTTAGAAGTAAAGGCGTTCCTGCCCAGATGGCTGTATGCCAGGTCTGTTGCCACCCTGCCCCTTGGCGTGCGTTTGAGAAATCCCTCCATGATGAGGTATGGCTCATATACGTCCTCCACGGTGCCGGCGTCCTCGCCTATCGCTGTC
This sequence comes from Prevotella sp., assembly GCA_017642485.1. GTDB lineage: Bacteria > Bacteroidota > Bacteroidia > Bacteroidales > Bacteroidaceae > Prevotella. The sequence goes on from JAGCPC010000112.1 coordinate 6,020, forward strand.
GCTATGGTACTTATGCCCACTGGCCCGCCACTAAACTTATCGATGATCGTCAGTAGTATCTTATTATCTATCTCATCGAGTCCGTAGCTGTCGATATTGAGTGAGCCAAGTGCCACTTGTGCTATCTTGAGGTCTATGCTGCCGTTGCCCTTCACCTGTGCAAAGTCGCGTACTCGTCTGAGCAGTCCGTTGGCTATACGTGGCGTGCCACGTGAGCGGCGTGCTATCTCGTCACATGCAGCATCGCTTATGGGCACCTTCAGCAGTCCCGCCGAACGACGTATGATCTTTGCCAGCGTCTTGGGTTCGTAGTACTCCAAGTGCATATTGATGCCGAAGCGTGCACGCAGTGGTGCCGTGAGCAGTCCCGAACGTGTGGTGGCGCCTATCAGCGTAAATGGGTTGAGGTCTATCTGTATGCTTCGTGCCGAGGGACCCTTGTCTATCATTATATCGATACGGTAGTCCTCCATGGCAGAGTAGAGATACTCCTCCACCACGGGCGACAGACGGTGTATCTCGTCAATAAACAGCACATCGTTGGTCTCGAGCGAGGTAAGCAGACCTGCCAGGTCGCCAGGTTTGTCGAGTATCGGTCCCGAGGTGATCTTAAATCCTACGCCGAGTTCGTTGGCAATGATATTGCTCAGCGTTGTCTTGCCCAGTCCTGGAGGACCGTGTAGCAGGGTATGGTCGAGTGGTTCGCCACGATAGCGTGCTGCCTCTACAAAGACCGAGAGGTTCTCCACTACCTTATGCTGTCCGCTGAAGTCCTTAAACTCCAGTGGTCGCAGTGCCTTCTCAAAGTCCTTTTCTGATGCTGACAGCCGTTCGTTGCGTATGTCAAAATCTTCTGTCATATTGCACGCAAAGATACGTAAAAAAGTTGAAAGTTGTATGTAAAAGGCGAATTTTGGTGACTATTTGTTATCGCTTTTATTCTTTTTTAACCTTTTAAAAACTAAAAACTGTGAACTATGAACTGCTAACTATGAACTATTTTTATTACCTTTGCAAACATGAAGATACTCATCACGGGTGCCACAGGTTTTATCGGCTCCCACATAGTGGAGGAGGCACTGCGTCGCGGCATGGAGGTGTGGGCGGCAGTACGTCCCTCGAGCGATACGCAGTATCTGCAGGATGAGCGCATCAACAGGATAGAGCTCAATCTGTCGTCAGTGGCACAGATGACTGAGGCGATAGCTGGCATGTCATTCGACTATGTGGTGCACGCCGCAGGTGTCACCAAGGCACTGCACCGTGACACCTTCTACAAGGTCAATATGGAGGGCACGCAGCATCTTGTCAGCGCCCTGCAGAGTGCCTGCCCGCAGCTGCAGAGGTTCATCTTCATCAGTTCGCTGAGCGTCTTCGGACCCGTGAGGGAGGAACTACCCTACACAGAGATCACCGATACCGATACTCCACAGCCTAACACAGCCTATGGCAAGAGCAAACTGGAGGCAGAGCGCTGGTTGCAGGCACACTGCACCCTACCCTACACCATACTGCGTCCCACGGGGGTGTATGGTCCACGTGAGAAGGACTATATGCTGATGGTGCGCAGCATCAAGAGGGGCATCGACATCGAGGTGGGTTGGAGCAAACCCCAGAGTCTTACCTTCGTGTATGTATCGGACGTGGTGAATGCCGTATTTTCATCGATGAAATCGGAGAAAACTGTCGGCAAGGCATACTTCCTCAGCGATGGCGAGGTATATCCTTCACGCACCTTCAGCGACTATATCATCGAGGAACTCGGTGCCCGTCATGTGTTACGACTGAAACTGCCACTATGCGCACTGCGTATGGCATGTGCAGCGAGCGATGCGTGGATGCGCCTCACCGGCACGCTGTCCACCCTCAACAATGACCATTACCATATACTCCGTCAGCGCAACTGGCAGTGCGACATCACTCCCGCCAAGCAGGACTTCGGATACTGCCCGCAGGTGAAGCTACGTGAAGGAGTACGTAAGACAGTTCACAGTTAGTTCGCAAAGCTCATCATATTATTCACCTGCGGCTCATCTCTTTGAGTCATGTCACAGTTCACAGTTAACAGTTATTTTACAATTGAAGATATCTGAATACACAAAAGCGATGAAGAAGGCTAAGCGCGGAGGTCCGCTTGGCATGGGATTATGGGGCTTTATAGCACCCGAAGTGGCGACATTCATCTATGCCGCCTTCTCAGCCCTGATGATACTGTTTACCTGGACGGGGCTTGATAATCCTTCCGACCTGCTGTGGTTGCGACTTCAATACCTGTCAGGTACCCTCGTTCTGTGGATTGTCTTCATGTTGTGGCCATGCAAACTGGTCATCGGAGCACGCATAGCCTATCTGCTTGCCATGCTCGGCACGTGGTATCCTGACACTTATGCCATCAACAGTCAGTTCTCAAGTCTTGACCATGTCTTTGCCTCCCTTGAGCAACAACTTTTCGGTTTCCAGCCCTCTTTGCTTTTCTCTCAGGCATACAGTAGCCGCGTAGTTTCCGAACTCATGTACATGGGCTATTTCTCGTACTATCTCTTTTTCGTGGTGACCCTCGGCATAGTCTTCGTAAAACAGTTCAGAAACGTGGAGCGTGTGGCTTTCATGATATTCGCAGGTTTCTATCTGTGTTATGTCATCTATCTTCTCATGCCCGTCACAGGACCGCAGTACTACTATCTCGCCGTCGGCATGGACGAAATAGCGCATGGCAACTTCCCTGACGTAGGGCACTACTTCAAGAACCACATGGAGGCTCTCACCTCACCAGGATGGAGTGGCGGTGTGTTTTACAATCTTGTGCAGTGGGCCCACCAGGCTGGTGAGCGTCCCACGGCAGCCTTCCCCTCCAGCCATGTCGCCATCGCCACGCTCGTGATGCTCATCACTACGAAACTGCGTATGTGGAGGTGGCTTATCATCCTTGCAGTGCCCTTCGTTTTCCTTTGCCTCAGCACCGTGTATATCTACGCCCACTATGCCATCGATGCCATAGCAGGCCTCATCTTCGGCACCCTACTGTTTTTCATACTCGGCGGAAGGCAACTCAGCAGCAGCTACAGGTAGTTTGCAAGCGCAGCAAAAGCGCTTAGCTAAACTTCTAAAAATCAAGACTTTATAAAACCCCTCCGAAAACATATCCTTTTAGCCCCTAAAACATATCCTTTTAGGGGCTAAAACATAATCTTTTCACCCCCCAAAAGGATATGTTTTAGAAAGGGCTTTATTTTCTGCTAATATGATAAGGTGGTGAGTTATGCTTTTCGTGTAAGAGAGAAAAGCACGGAGAGGGTGAGCACGCCAACGATGACGGAAAGGCTTACAGGGGTGGAGACCTCTATGCCATAGAGTCCGATAATCATCTTGATGCCTACGAAGATAAGGATCAAGCCTATGCCATACTTGAGATGCTTGAAGTACTGCGTTATGGCAGCAAGGGCGAAGTAAAGGGCTCGCAAACCGAGGATGGCAAAGATGTTACTCGTAATCAATATAAAAGGATCGCGCGAGACGGAGAAGATAGCCGGTATGGAGTCAACGGCAAAGGCTACATCGGTGCTCTCAATGACAAGGAGGGCGACAAATAAGGGCGTTGCCCTCTTTGCAATTGAGAATTGAAGATTGAAAATTGAAAATTGTGCTGGTGACTCTGTATCCTTTATGAAGAACTTATCGCCGTGCATCTCCTTGGTGACTGGGAATATCTTGCCGAAGCCACGCACGATGGGGTTGCGCGAGAGGTCGGGCTGTTCATCATCATCATGAAAAAACATCTTGGCACCTGTGTATAAGAGAAACAGTCCAAACAAGCCCAGTACCCACTCAAAACGTTCCACCACTGCTACTCCTGCGAAGATAAAGACGCTGCGAAGCACGAGAGCGCCGAAGATACCCCAAAACAACACCTCATGCTGGTATTTGCGTTCGATACCGAAATAGGAAAACAGCATGAGGAACACAAACAGGTTATCTACAGACAGCGACTTCTCTATCAGGTATCCGGCAAGAAACTCCATCGCCATCTCATGCGAGTCATGTGGATAGAAGAAGTATATGCCAGCGCAGAAGACGAATGAGACAATAATCCACACCGCCGTCATGCGCAGTGCCTCACCCACATTGACCTCATGCTGACCCTTACGGCCAAACATCTTAAGGTCGATAATGAGCATTATGATTACCGCGATGTAGAATATTATCCAAGCTAAAGGAGACATGGTTAATTAGTAATTAGGAATTAGGAATTAGGGATTCAGCATTTCTTTTATGAGGCGATCGGCATGTGCCCAGTACTCCATGATATAGAGTACGTAGCGGATATCGACGTTGATGCAACGTGCGAGAGTATCATCATAATGGATGTCGGCAGAGAGACTGTCCCAGTTGCCATCAAAGGCGAGTCCTATGAGTTTGCCATCGCCATCGATGAGCGGTGAACCAGAGTTACCTCCCGTGATATCATTGTTGGTGAGGAAGCACAGGTTGAGTGTCCCTGATATGCTGTCGGTATATACGCCGTAGTCAGGTGCTGTGAGGAGAGTTTCAAATACGGGCTCTGCACGGTACTCCTCGATGCGATCCGCTTGTTTCATCTTATCGACCATAGAAGCAGCGGTGGTATAGTAGCCCGAGTCATAGTCATTGATACGGTATCCTCCCACCTGTCCGTATGACAGTCGCATAGTGAAGTTGGCATCGCTGTAGTGTGGCATATCCTGCTCCATGCGTACCTTTGCAGCACACAGCAGACGTTCCTGTACCTCGATGCTGTCACGTAGCGAATCGATGACGACATGCAGGTCGGCAAGAGTCTCTACGAGCGACAGTCCAAACTGCATACCGATGTCGCGCTTCAGCTTCCTTGTCGTCTTCACCGGCAGTCGTTCGCCCGACTGCATGAGTATCGACTTATCATACAGGTCGGCAGCATAGCGATAGCAGTCACCCTGGTAGTCCTTATCGATGGTTTTATAGAATGCCGGCAGGTACGCAGAATCCTTGACCTGCTCACGGTAGTTCTTTATCAGTACGGCGAGAGCCTCGCTATCGAGAGCCTTGTCCCATGAGTTACTGTTATCGTCAAAAACGACATACTGCTTGCGGGGCTTGCCTTCAGGTCCCTGCACCGTCATGCCGTTGTAGTACTTCATGGCACGTATGGCGAGTTCATTCTGGCTGTAGCGTGCAAACGACTCTGAGAAGAGGGTGAATATACGCATGGCGTCAGCACGCTCATCGTACAGTCGCTTCAGTTTGTCAAACTGACAATTGAAATTTGAGAACTGAGCTTTCTGACTTCCACCTTCCAACTGTGAACTGTGACACGAATGTGATGAGCTTTGCGAACTAACTGTGAACTGTGAACTGTGCTCTGTGAACTGTGAATTGATATACTGCTGTATGCGCTGTTCGTACTCACGCTTCATGTTCACTATACCTATGGAGTCGATGCACTTTATCATGCCGAGCGCATTCTTCCAGTAGTTGGAGCTCTGCGCAAACTTGGAGTCATACTTTATGCGTACCGCCTCCGATGCGTCCATGTGGTGCTTCATCACCTGCTGCTTCAGTCCGCGCACCTGCTGACGTGGGTAGAATATGCTGCTGCGCAGTTCCTCTATGCCATAGCTGGAGAGGTAGCGCTCCGTGCTGCCAGGGTATCCTATCGTCATGGCAAAGTCGCCAGGCTTGTATCCCGATGTTGACACATGGAGGTATGGTGGTATGATGCCCTGTGCCAAACTCGTGGAGTCGGTACCCATGGGTACGTTGTCCTCGGAGTAGTTGGCAGGAGCTCCCGTCTTGGGGTCCACATATATGCGGAAAGCAGAGACGTCGCACGTCTGTCGTGGCCACATCCAGTTGTCGGTCTCGCCGCCGTACTTGCCCAGTGACTTTGGCGGAGCATACACCAGTCGTATATCGTTGTACCTCTGATATGTAGTGGCATAGTATAGGTTGCCCTCATAGAAGGGGTCTATCTCTACGTAGTATGTGTAGTCAATCTTCTTGACCTCTTTCGTCATGACCTCATTAAGTGAGTCGATGAGTGCCTCGCGATCCATCTTGCTCATGGCGTTGATGCCGAGGGAGTCGAGCACGGGAGTGATGTCCTCCTGCTTCTTCATAAACGCCACAAACATGCCGTCGTTCTTCAGTTCTGCACTGAGCGAGTCAGCATAGAATCCCTTCAGCATATAGTCGTGCTCCACCGTGGAGTGTGAGCGTATAGCCTCAAAACCGCAATGGTGGTTGGTCAGCACCAGTCCCTTTGGCGATACCACTTCTCCAGTGCAGAACCCTGAGAAGTTTACCACGCAGTTGCTCAGCCCCCCATACAGCGAAGACGTAGGCAGATGGTATCCCGCAGCCTGCATCTGTTCATATACTGCCTCAGGCAGGTTGTAGAGTGTCCAC
>JAGCPC010000113.1 GCA_017642485.1 Prevotella sp.
CGAGTGACGCTGGTAACAGCTATCTGGCGACACTCCTGGTCGGGAGTCCAGTCAGGATATACGTTGCGAAGCTGGTATTTGTCTATCTCACTTGCCTGCAGTACAGTCTCGTATGTGCCACTATCATGAGCCTTGAAGGTCAGCACATTGGTTTCAGGAGTAATGTTGTTGCCGTTCTCATCCATGGTGTTGTACTCATGGAACTGCATGTAGTGAGCATCCTCTGTGGTCTGGATACCTGTCAGCGAAACGCGCTTTGTTTTGTCTTCCTTATTCTTAGGGTCAGTCTGGTTGGTACCGAGACGCAGACGAGCCTGTTCTGTCAACGTAGTATTGATAAACGCCTCCTTTGGCCACCCACGCCATCCACGTCCGAAAATCCATATTGACGACTCGCAGTCGATGGTGCAGTCCATGAAGATGAAGCCATGTCCGCCTGGTTGGTTGAAGTCCTCCACCTGTGTATAGGGAGCCGACAGCGTTGCCTCGCCCTGATTGGTGTACTTGTCGTAAGGCTGGCGGTCGCGGTTGACGAGTTTGCACTTATTGAAGAATACGTCGCCATTGCCACAAAGGAAATCCACAGTGCCACGCAGGTCTGACGTCTCCCAATAGAACTGTCCGTCAGCTTTGTGAGCATAGTAAGTATCCTGATATGACAAGAGGCATACATTCTTACCTATGGTATGATTGCCCTCATCATGCCAACAGCAGGCACGGGCAGTACCAGAGATTTTAAAGTCGTTCTCTATAGTGAAATCCTGCAGATAGCAACCGCTGCCCTGGTTGATGATAGGTGCAGTGGTGCTGAGATCCTCCTTGGAGGGTTTGATATGTATCAGCACGCCCTTCTCGGCACTACCATCGGCAGGTGCAGGGTTGTTGCCACTGTGACGAGCTCTCTGACCTATCAGCGATACATTATCAACCTTGATGGTATCACGTCCCAATGGGTTGTAGTTGCTGTAATTCTTGTAGTTGTAGTACAGACCATAGTCATAGTCACCGTTCTTCATAAAGATGAACTGCCTATTGCCAGAGGTATTAGCATTGACCTGCTTGATGGCAGCACGAAGCTCATCCTTGTTGCCGACTATGATATAGTCATTGACTTGTTGCGCTGTAGCTGTCAGCATCGCGCAGAGCGATGCTGACAGTATAAAAGCTTTTTTGTTCATCATTCTTTTCATTTCGTTTCCTTCGTTGTTACGATTGAACCATCGTTCATAGTCTTAACAACGATATATACGCCATGCTGTGGAGCTGACAAACGAGCGCCAGAGAGTGAGTAGTAAGAAGTAGAAACGACCTCCTTAGCGTTAGCGCTGACGTTAACGTTATCAATGCCTGTAGCAACTGTAGCTTCCTTGGCAACGCCAAAGCCACCCATCATGTTGGCAGCACGCACGGTGTAGCTTGCAGATGCATCGCTGACGGTGTAAGAGATCTGCGTGCCATCGATGATGTCAACGAATGTGCCAGCCTTCTCGATGAGGTATGCCTTGGCTTTCTGGTCAGTAGTCCACGTAAGGGTGCTGCCCTCCAGTGTTGCACTTGTCACCTCCACCTGCTTACAGTCCTGGTCTGGTGTCCAGTCGGGGAACACGTTGCGCAGTTGGAAACGGTCTATCTCGTCAGCCTTGAGGATGGTCTCCATCGTTTTGCTGTCGGCAGCAGTGAAGGTAAGAACATTAGAAGCTGGGCTTACTACATTTCCATTCTCGTCCATCGTGTTATACTCATAGAAAGTGAAAGCACGGCATACACTCTCGCTGTCGTCGGAAGACTTCACGCCCTTTGTGGTTACACGCAGAGAGTAGTCGATATCGCGAACAATGGCATAGTTGTCAGACTCCTTACCGCTGGTCTGGTCGTTGCCTACACGCTTGACAGCATCAGCAGACAATACTGTATTCAAGAAAGCAGCCTTAGGCCATGCACGCCATCCACGTCCGAAGTCCCAAGTCTTAGCCTTACAGTCAACGTGGCAGTCCATGAAGATATAGCCATGACCACCGACGCTGTTGTAGTCTTCTTCCCAAGTATAGGGAGCGGCAATGTGTGTATCACCAGTGTAGGCACCTTGGTTGGCATAACGCTTGAGACAGAGGATGTCGCAACGGTTGAAGAATACGTCGCCACGACCGCAGATGAAGTCAACGGTGCCTACGAACTGTGTATCCTCAAAATAAAGCTGTCCGTAGTTGGTATGCGAATAATAGGTATCCTGACGTGATTCCAACTTCAGCCACTTGCCTATGGTGTGGTGTCCGCGGTCGTGAAGCGCTGCTGCCTGTCCGTCGTTGCCACTGTAGCCGTAGTTGTTGTAGAAGGTGAGATTCTGCAGATACGTACCTGTGCCCTGAATCATGATAGGAGCAGTACGGCTTACACTTGCAGTGGTCGGAGTGATGGTGATAGTTACGCCATCGGTGCTCTCACCAATGATAGATACGTTGTCAACCTTGATGGTATCACGACCATAGTTCTTGTTGACCTCAGACTCTGTGTTTACGAATGAGCCGTAGTCGTAAGTGCCGTTCTTGAGGAAGATGAAGCGGCGCTGAGCTGAAGGGTTCTCGTTGAACTGCTTGATGGTAGCACGCAAAGCTGACACGTTGTCAACCACAGCATAGTCGCCTACCAACAGCGAAGCCTCTGACTGGTACTTGGCTTCAACGTCCATGTTGCCCATGATGTTGAAGGTGTAGGAAGGACTCGTTGAAAGCAAAGCGCCATTGTTGTACCAGCCCGTGAATACCCAGCCATCATTAGCCGTCTGGGAAAGGGTGACGGAACTGCCTCTTTCAAAGGTTGAACCTGCTGGCACTACGCTCACGTTGCCACCCTCAGCCGGACTTGCCACTGCTGAGAGGTTATGGGTGATGGGTTGTCCTACTGTGCCATATGTAGTACCCTCGATGAACACGTCGCCCATAGAAATAGTCTTCTTGCCATCCATGCCACTGATGGTAACCACCAACTGACAGGTTTTGTCACTGGCGACACTACCAGCCAACGTGTACTCCTCGATAGAGCATGTCGGGTCGGTAGCTTCACGCTTAGGTGTGAAACTGCCAAGCGTCGTAGTGCTTCCATCGCCGTTTACCCATGCCACAGAGATGGAGCCTTTGTCTGTCTTCCAACGGGCAGCCTTCAGTCCTACCTTGGTAGGAGTGAACGTGATACCCGCTTTTGGCGTAATAGAAAATGTGATTGCATTGTCACCACTCTTCGATGCCTTGAAGAATGTCTGAGTGTAACCGTCTGAGGTTGTACCTGTCTTGTCACTTGAAGACTCTGCGGTGATGGTAATGCCGCTGCCGACAGCCATAGCCCCAGGTGTGACAAACAGACTCTGGGTTTCTGGTGAGCATACGCCGCTTTCCAGATTACCCGTAGTCAAAGCCCAGCATACGCTTACAGCATCATTGTTTGCTGTTTGTGCAAACGTAGCAACGATGGCTGCAAGAGCCATCATTGCTGTCGTAAAAATCTTTCGCATGATTGTAATTCAGTATTGTTAATTCTTTATTCTACCGTGAAACGTACAGAACGCGTAGCACCACCAAACTGCAGGCGAGCGATATATACGCCCTTTTGCAGCTGTCCGCTGACAGGGATGCTGTACTGACCGCCCTCTGTAGCAAGTATCGTAGCGACATTGGCTGCGAGGATGCCCTGTGGGGTGTAGAGGTCAAGAACAGCCTTGCCATTGGCAGGAACGGTGAACTGCAGGTTGCCGTGAGCAACGCAGAGGGAGAGTTCCTTGTCATTGGTGAGGATAACCTGTGTGCCCGTAGCCTGTGCAGGAGAATACTCGTAAGGACCGAGGTCACGAGCAGCGCCGTAGATAGGCTGCCAGAGATATGGGAACTCATCCTGCATCTCGCTCTTGAGGTCGAGACCCTTGTCAAGGAAAGTAGTAGCTGTGCTCTTGAGGCGAGCGAAGCGTGTAGGCAGACTGCCGTCGGCAGCACGTGGTGCCTTAGCGTCGTCCTCGGAGAGGCTTACGTAGTCGTCCTTAGAGAAACTGCTGGCAGTGATGGCATTGTTCTTCCACGCATTCTTAGTCTTATTGGTAAGAAGAGCATTGTTGCTTTCAGTGAAAGTACCCTTTATCTCGATGTTGCCGAAGCATACATTATTATAGAACTGGAAGTTGTTGGCATCGTTACAGTCCTCAAACATGAAGTCATAGCCACAACCGAAAGCGAGACAGTTGACGAGTTTGATACCACCCTTGTGAGAGTTCTCATCGAAACCCTTAACAGAACCAGTCTTGTCGCAGTTGAAGGCTACGCAGCGCCATGCCTCATGAACGCCCTTAGAGCTACCACCTGAGCCATTACCACCGAGCTTGATACCATTACCATTACCCTGGAAGGAACCGCTGGCACTAACCCACTTGAAGAGTTCGGCACGACCTGAGCCCCATGCCCAGCACTCGATGAGTTTCACTGCATAGTCGGTCTCATAGAGGTCCCATGCGTCGTCGGCATTGTCCCATGCACGGCAGCGGATGAAGCGGTTGCCTATACCATTGTGCATCTTACAAGCGAAACCGTCGGCATCAGAGCCGTAGTTGTCGGAGTCGCAGTTGAGGTAAGAGTCACAGTCGATGACATCGTTATAAGCACAGTAGGTACCATCGTTGCTACCTACGCCAGGGTGAGAGTCAGAGAAATTATGACCGAAGCCAAGCTGCAGACCCGTATCGTCGTTGTAGCTGAAGGTACAGCGCTCTATCTTGTTATGAGAGCCCTCAAGCTTTATACCATTGTCACCAGCCTGTGTGATGTGCAGACCGTAGATATGCCAGTAATCGCCCTCGAGCTGTATGCCGCCGTAGGTAGATGACTTGTTAGTGCCCTTAGGCTGATCCTTGAAGTTGAGAACAGGATACTCGCCTGGGAAGGTCTTGATGGTGAACCAATGCTCGGCATCGCCCTTCTTGTCGATAAGAATCTTGTTGGTCTGGAGCATCTTGCCGTCGGACATCTTGTCGCGGTAAGCTGTAGGATAGTACGTGCCGCCACGAACATAGATGGTGTCACCAGGCTGTGCCTCATAGACAGCCTTCTGCAGGTTGTAGTAAGGATATTCCCATGAACCGTCGCCGCTATCGTCAGGTGCCCATGGAGCAACATAGATACAGTGCTCTACGCTATGAGGACCTGTCCAAGGTATCTCTGGCTGTGGGTCGGGGTTGGTAGGCTCGTCCTCACCACCTTCACCGCCGCCACCGCCAGAGGTGGAGCCAAGTGCGATGGTGATGTCATCGAGGTAGATAGTGGAACTCTGACACGTGAAACGTATCAGCACCTCTGTATCTTCC
>JAGCPC010000114.1 GCA_017642485.1 Prevotella sp.
TACGACCTCGTGTCATTCCAGAGTCTTAAACCCAAGATGATGGCCGAGGCAATAAAAAATGCACAGCAGACGGCACAGCAGTTCGCCGACAACTCCAGCTCTGAGCTCAGCAAGATCGTCAGCGCCGACCAGGGACAGTTCTCTATCGACAATCGTGATGAGAACACATCATATATAAAGAAAGTACGCGTGGTGACCACCGTGACGTACGCACTAAAGGACTGATACATTATTTACAGGACATACTGCAGCGATATGCCAGCCATCCGCAAACTAAGGCGCTCGGCAAGCTGCTCAATGACACTAAACTGCGTAAAGCCACTCTCAACGGTTTTACGCAGTCGGCTATTGCTGTCAACGTCGCAGCCTCCAAGCCCCGTGTGCCCCTGCTGTTTATCATGAAGGATGCCGACGAGGCAGGATATCTCTATCAGGACCTAAAGACCCTGCTACATCCTGCTTCTGATAACTCCCCCAAGTCCCCCTTTAAGGGGGATTTAGAGGGTCATCTCTTCTTCTTCCCCTCTTCCTACAAACGTGCGATAAAGTTCGGACAGCGCGATGCCGCCAGCGAGATTATGCGCACCGAGGTGCTGGTAAATCTCAAATCTCCGACCTCCACTCCCATAATCGTCACTTACCCCGCTGCCATCAGCGAGTTGGTGGCGCCACGCACTGAGATTGACAGCAACATGGTGGTGCTCAGCAAGGGCGATATCATCACCATCGAGTCACTCGGCGAGCGCCTGCGCGAATTGGGTTTCGTGATGGTTGACTACGTTTACGAACCAGGACAGTTTGCCATCCGCGGTAGCATAGTCGATATCTACTCCTTCTCCAGCGAGGAGCCGTACCGTCTGGACTTTTTTGACGACGAGATTGACACGTTGCGCACCTTCAATGTTGAGACCCAACTCTCCGATGCCATCCTCGACACCGTCACCATAGTGCCCGAGATGACGAGGCATGAAGCAGACAGAGTGCCATTCCTCGACCTCTTGCCACCTGACACCGTGATAATGGCGAGCGACATGCGCTACGTCATAGATGCCATAGACTATATCTATAAGGATGGCTTCTCCAAACAGGCACTTGCCGACCGCCTCGCCGATGCCACCGAGATGGAGAAGGATGATATAGTACGCGAACTCACCGCCACACTCAACCTCTGCAAGGCGAGCGTCTTTCAAAATGCCATGCAGCGCTTCAAGCTCATTGAGATGACCCCGAGCAGTCAATCCAGCAGCCAGCTCGGTTCTTCATCCTGTCAACTGCCAGTTGACAGCCCCAACTCTCAGCTCAGCGCCACCACCACCCCCCAGCCCCTGTTTCATAAAAACTTCGACCTGCTGCGCGATACCCTCAGTGACTATGCACAGAAGGGGTATAGCATCTTCCTCTGTTCTGACTCCGACAAGCAGTTGGAGCGATTGAGGGAAATATTAAACAGTTCACAGTGCACTGTGCACTGTGAACTGCTCAAGGGCACCATCCACGAAGGCTTCATCGACGATGTCACCAAGACGGTGCTGTTCACCGACCACCAGATATTCGAGCGTTTCCACAAGTACCAGCTGAAGGGACAGGAGGCACGACGTGGTAAGATGGCACTCACCATGAAGGAACTGCAGGAGATGGAGCCTGGCGACTTCATCGTGCATGTCGATTTCGGCATAGGCAAGTTTGCCGGACTCGTGCGAGTACCCACCATCACCAAGCAGCCCGACGGCACCATGCTCAAGGGTTATCAGGAGGTCATACGCATAGTGTATCAGCGCAACGATATCGTCGATGTCAGCATACACTCACTATACAAGATAAGCAAATACCGCCGCGCCGACAGTGGCGAACCACCAAAGCTGAGCACCCTCGGCACAGGGGCATGGGAGCGTATCAAGGAGCGTGCCAAGACCCGTATCAAGGATATAGCGCGCGACCTTATCAAACTATATGCCAAGCGCCGTCACGAGAAGGGCTTTGCCTTCTCACCCGATACCTATATGCAGGCACAGCTCGAGGGCTCCTTCCTCTATGAGGATACCCCCGACCAACTCAAGGCCACGCAGGAGGTGAAGCACGATATGGAGCTGGCACGCCCCATGGACCGCCTGGTATGTGGCGACGTGGGATTTGGTAAGACGGAGGTGGCCATTCGTGCTGCCTTCAAGGCCGCCGTCGATGGCAAACAGGTCGCCGTACTCGTTCCCACCACGGTGCTCGCCTTCCAGCATTACCAGACCTTCACCAAGCGACTCAGCGGACTGCCCGTGAGGGTCGATTACCTCTCTCGCGCCCGCACCCCTAAGCAGGTCAAACTACTCACCGACGACCTCGCAGCAGGACGCATCGACATACTCGTCGGCACCCACCGCATGCTTACCAAGGGGGTGAAGTGGCACGACTTAGGACTGCTCATCATCGACGAGGAACAGAAGTTTGGCGTTTCGACCAAAGAGAAACTTCGCCAGCTGAAGACCAATGTCGATACCCTCACTATGTCGGCTACACCCATACCGCGCACACTGCAGTTCTCGCTCATGGGAGCAAGGGATATGAGCATCATGCGCACTCCGCCACCCAATCGCCAACCCATCGACACGCAGGTCGCCACCTTCTCTGCCGAACTCGTTGCCGATGCCATCAACTTCGAGATGTCACGCGACGGACAGGTATATTTCGTGTGCAATCGTATCGCCACCCTCTCCAAGATGCAGGAGATCATAGCACGCCACGTGCCCGACTGCCGCGTCGCCATAGGCCACGGACAGATGAAGCCCGACGAGCTCGAGAATATCATCATGGGCTTCATGAACCACGACTACGACGTGCTACTCTCCACCACCATAGTGGAGAATGGCATCGACATCCCCAATGCCAATACCATCATCATCAGCGATGCCAACCACTTCGGACTCTCCGACCTGCACCAGATGCGTGGTAGGGTAGGGCGTAGCAATCGCAAGGCGTTCTGCTACCTCCTCGCACCACCGCTGGCATACCTGCCTGCCGAGAGCCGACGCCGCTTGGAGGCACTCGAGACATTCTCCGACCTCGGCAGCGGTTTCTCGCTCGCCATGCAGGACCTCGACATACGTGGCGCTGGCAATCTGCTCGGCGCTGAGCAGTCGGGCTTCATGGAGGACCTGGGCTATGAGACCTATCAGAAGATACTCACCCAGGCGGTCAACGAACTCAAGAATGACGAGTTTCAGGATCTCTTCGCCCAGCAACTCGCCGATGGCGAGACCCTCACGGGCAATGACTTCGTCGATGACTGCACCATAGAGTCCGACCTCCAGATGTACTTCCCCGACTACTACGTGCCAGGCAGCAGTGAGAGGATGATGCTCTACCGCGAACTCGATGGCATAGAGACCGATGCCGACCTCGAGGCTTACCGTAAGCGTATGGAGGACCGTTTCGGTCCCGTACCGCCAGAGGGTGAGGACCTCATGCAGGTAGTGCTGCTGAGGCGTCTCGGCCGCACCCTCGGCTGCGAGCGTCTCATCCTCCGACAGCATCAGATGCAGATGCAGTTTGTATCCAACGAGGACAGCATCTTCTACAAGAGCCCCTTCTTCACCGCCATCCTCGGCTATGTCACCTCCCACCCCCGTCTGTGCGACTTCAAGGTCGTCGGAGGTAGCAACCGCCTCGTCATCAAGAGCATCCCCAATGTCACCGAAGCAGTCCGAGTACTGAAAAATATAATCGACAAAACATGCACCGCCTAATCCTCCGCTTAGCCATACCCTCCATCGTGTCCAACATCACCGTGCCCCTCCTGGGTTTGGTCGATGTCGCCATCACCGGCCATATGGGCGACACGCGCTATATGGCAGCCATAGCCGTAGGGTCGATGGTCTTCAATATCATCTATTGGCTCTTCTCCTTCCTCCGCTTCGGCACTGGCGGCATGACGGCACAGGCATACGGCAAGAGCGATACCACGGAGTGTCAGCATGTGCTCCTGCGAGCCCTCATCGTGTGCCTCTCGCTTGCCCTCCTCCTCACCACCTTACGCCGACCGCTCTTCGATGCCCTCATGTGGGTAGTGGCGCCAGGCGCTGCCCTCGAGCCCACCATACGCACCTATTACGACATCTGCATCTGGGGCACCTTCCCCTCTCTCGCCCTCTATGCCCTCACAGGGTGGTTTGTGGGCATGCAGAATACCACCCTGCCCATGACCGTCTCCATCCTGCAAAACATCATCAATATCCTCCTCTCGCTCCTCTTCGTCTATGCCCTCGGCATGAAGATAGAGGGTGTAGCCCTCGGCACCCTCCTCGCCCAGTGGTCAGGCATGCTGCTCGCCGTCATCATGCTCCTATGGCGCTATGGCGATGTGTGGAGGCGTGTCTGTCTGCGTAGCGCCGTACGGTTTGGCGAGCTGCGACGCTTCCTCTCCGTCAATAGCAACCTCTTCCTGCGCACCCTCTTCCTCGTTGCCGTCAACCTCTACTTCATCGTCGTCGGCGCCCGTGGCGGTGAGGATATACTCTCCGTCAACTCCGTCATCATGCAGATGTTCATCCTCTACACCTATGTCATCGACGGCTTCGCCTATGCCGCTGAGGCGCTCTGTGGCAAGTACTACGGAGCAGGCGACCGTCAGGGTTTCCGCCTCGCCCATCGTGGTATATGGCAGTGGTCGCTCCTGCTCACCGCAGCCTTCACCGTGGCCTACGCCTTCGGAGGCAATGTGCTCCTCCATATCCTCACCGATGACCAGCAGGTATATCTCGCAGCACAGCAGTATCTGCCCTGGGCTGTCCTCATCCCCATCTGTGGCGTCGCTGCCTTCGTCATCGACGGCATCTTCGTCGGCATCACCGAGACCCGCGGCATGCTCTGGGGCACCTTCATCGGAGCCCTCGGCTTCTTCCTCGTCTGCAACCTCGACTATTTCCTTAACCTTAACCATAACCATAACCTTAACCTTAACTGTGAACTGTGCACTGTGAACTGTGAACTGTCAACCAACCATCTCCTCTGGCTCGCCTTCAACCTATACCTCCTCCTCCGCGGCGTCGTGCAGTACATCATCTGGCACAAAGTCTGGAAGAAAAAACTTTTACACGATTTTTCCTAATTAAATTTTAAATTCGTTATAATTCGTTTCTCTATTATCTACAATCTGATATCGCGCCAGCCCTTGGCGAGAAAAAATTATCCCCAGCAAAAAAAATAATTACTAATTTCTAATTTCTAATTCCTAATTTTTTATTACCTTTGCACACAGTATGGGAAAGATAAATAACATCTGGGACTATCTCGCACGCCACAAGTACCTCATAACTATTATTGTGGGGCTATTGCTCGTCGGCGTTGTCGATGAAAACAGTTTTCGTAAGTACGCCCTGCTCAAGATACACCAGGACGAAGTAGAGCAAGAACTCAAGGCATATCAGGAGCAGTTCCTTCGCGACTCCATCCGTCTGCGTGCCCTCGAGGCAGGCCACAAGGGAGTGGAGCGCATAGCACGCGAGCGCTACTTCATGAAGCGCCCCAACGAGGACATCTTCGTCCTCAGCACCGACAGCCGTGAGGTGAGTGAACAATCCAAGGAACCCGCCCATGCGTCAGCTCAGTAAACTACAGTCCATCATCTTCGCCATCGGTGCCCTCCTCATGGTCATCGGCGTAGGGCAGGTCGTCTTTGGCCTTGCCACCAGTTGGCTACGTCAGTCAGGCGCACTGTGCTACCTCGTCGGTGCCATTTGTTTCGCCGCCATGCAGCTCAGCCAGGTCTATACAGGCAGCAACTTCACCATCCGTCGCCTGCGTCGCATCATGATCTTTGCCGACATCTGTTTCATCCTTGCCGGCTTGCTGCTCATCGAGCACGTCTTTCAGATTATCTTCCCCCTCTTTGCCACCACCATTGATGGTTACAATGCCTACATCCATTACATCTACAACAACTGGGTAGTGGCACTCCTCATCGCCGCCATCCTCGAGATGTACTCCATGCACCGCATCAACCACGAGCTATCCAAAGAGTAAACATCCGAATCCCCTTTGCTAAGCTTTTATCTCAAATTAACTGGTAAATTCTAAAAATTAACCGGTTAATTTGCGAAATTAACTAGTTAATTTTATGCAAAAGCATAGCAACTACACAACAGAAGCATAGCAACGACACCTGAATACTTAGCACTTGCAAGTGCAAAGGTGAAAGAAAACAGTGGAGGATAGTGGAGGATAAATATTTCACCTCCATCCATTTAACATTCTGAGCAACAGGAGAATAGCACCAAAAGATGGAGGTGGAGGTAACTTTTACAAATTTCCAGGGAGAGTTAGATTTTTTGTCTATCTTTTTATGGGAACGCACGTGCGTACCTTATACTATTTCCGTAGTTTTTCCCTATTTTATTTTGCAAAAAGAAAAATAATTGTTACTTTTGTAAACAGAAAATCTTAAATCACTCCAATGACAAAGAGTACACAACGAAACTACTATATAGAAAACAAACGCATAAGGACTGAAGTACTTAAAATTGCAGAACTTCTTAAAAGCAATCCCATTCATTTTACCATTACCAATGGAATAACAATGAATGTTGAAATTACGAAATCAGACCTCAAGACTATTGTCAGTAAAAATGTGAATGATGACAAGTTTAATGCTATCAAGAATGCCCTGGCTAAAGACATCATGGGTTATTTGCAGAAAGCTGAATATCTTGGTTGGCGTCCTGTAGCAGAAGACAAGCATTACGAAAGTGCTTATTTCGCATATTTCAGTAGAGAATTGGGATGTAAGACTATCTTATGTATGCGCAAACTTGCAGATAGCGGTATGTATAAACCGTATGCAATAATCAATGAACATACCTTTGAAAATTCTGTAGCAGCACTAAGAAAATAGAAACTCCGTCTTGATAAGTCACTTGCCGATACAAACGGGGCTCTTATCCTAGACGGAGCTATTGAGTGTCAACATCTTGCAAGTCGCTTGCCGATACAAACGGGGCTCTTGCCCTATGCGATACACTTTTTTATCTTCTGCTGCAAAGGTAAGAAGTTTTTTTGTTACTTCCAAATATTTCCGTAGTTTTTCTCTATTTTATTTTGCGAAAAGAAAAATAATTATTACTTTTGTACTCGAACGCCAGAGAGAGGTGCTTGGAGCGGTGCTTATGCACCACCTTGCACATAGGGCTTGAGCGCAAGCCGCTGGTGTGATTATATTTTAGAAAAACAAATGTGTACTAATGGCAAATACTAACCTTGCTAATGCTAAGTCGGCGAAGAACGATGAGTTCTACACTCAATATACGGACATCCAGAAGGAGATGAATGCCTATCTGGAGTTTAATCCCGATGTGTTCAGAGGAAAGACGATATTGCTCCCCTGTGACGACCCCGAATGGAGTAACTTCACTAAGTTCTTTGCTCAGAACTTTGAATCTTTCGGTATTAAGAAACTTATTTCCACGAGCTATGCTGTAGAGGCAAAGAGAATAAAGGAATGGAAGCCCACGCTCTTTGAGACGGAGAGCCCATACTATGATGCTGACAAGAGCCGAACCAATGGCAAGATTTTTGTGCTGGATGAGGACATAAACGGCGATGGACGTTTCAATATCAACGACCTTCAATGGAGCTATCTTGATGGCGATGGTGACTTCCGTAGCGATGAGGTGAAGGTTCTGCGTGATGAGGCTGACATCATCATCACCAATCCTCCTTTCTCTCTGTTTAGGGAGTTTATGGCTTGGTTGGTTGACTCAGGAAAGAAGTATACTGTTATTGGTAACGTAAATGCTATTTCTTATAAAGAGGTCTTTCCTTTAATTAAAAAAGATATGATGTGGATGGGTGCAAGTATCCACAGTGGAGATAGAGAATTTGGTGTTCCAGAAAGTTATCCACTTGAAGCTGCAGGTTGGCGAATTGATGAAAAAGGCAATAAATATATACGTGTCAAAGGTGTGCGTTGGTTTACCAACATTGAGCATGGTCGCCGTCATGAGCCACTTCCTTTGATGACGATGGAGGACAATATACTATACTCCAAGCACAAAGAGGTTAAGGGAAAGGGGTATGTTCATTACGAGAATTACGATGCAATAGATGTACCTTACACAGATGCTATTCCTGAAGATTATGATGGAATGATGGGTGTACCACTAACTTTCCTTGACAAATATTGTCCTGAGCAGTTTGAAATAATTGGTCAGACGCAAGGCGATTCGGGTAAGGAACTTGGGCTAAAACCATATCCTCGCGAGCTCAAGAAACTAAACAAGAGCCTTAGGGATGGTCAATTGTACTATATAGATGAGAATGGCATTCCTCAAAAACCATACGCTAGAATACTAATCCGCAAAAAACAATAAGACTATGAAGACGACACTGTTAACAGAAATCACCGTCAAGGAGATTTGCGAGGGCTTTGTCTATAACCAGTTGGAGGGCAAAGGACTGTTTGGATGGGCAGGCAAGCTGACCATTCAGCCTGAGTATCAGCGTAACTACCTGTATGCTGAGAATGACGGCAAGAAGGAGGTGGCTGTGATAGACAGTATGCTGAAGGACTATCCTATAGGATTGATATACTTCAACGAGCCCGAGCCTGGTAGATACGAGATACTCGACGGTCAGCAACGCATAACCAGCATAGGTCGCTTTGTGACGGAGAAGTTTGCCATAAAGGATAAATTCGGTATGGAGCAATACTTCACGGGTCTGACAGAAGAGGAAAAAGATAAGATACTGTCATATCGTTTGTTGATATACGTATGTAATGGCACGGAGAAGGAGATAAAGGAGTGGTTTGAGACTATCAACATAGCTGGTGTGCCACTGAACAAACAGGAACTGCTCAATGCTACCTACTCAGGACCATTCGTGACACTCGTCAAAGCCACGTTCAGCAATTCGCGCAATCCACAGTTGCAGAAGTGGGGATGCTACGTCAGCGGTAATGCCAACAGGCAGGACATACTGCATACTGCCCTCTCATGGGTGGCAAATGGTGAAGACAATATCGGAGGCTATATGAGCCTGCATCGTCAGGACAACAGCATCGATGAACTGAAGACTTATTTTGATACTGTGATAGAATGGGCGAAGACCTTGTTTGGTGAGCCTAAGAACGAGATGCGAGGACTGGAATGGGGAGAGTTTTATGAAAGGTATCATGCTAACTCATATAATCCCTCAGCCCTGCAACAACGGGTAAACGAACTGTATGCCGATGAGTATGTCACTAACAAGCGTGGCATCTTTGAATATCTGCTTGGAGGCGAGATAGACCAGCGTCTGCTCAACATCCGTATATTTGAGGACAACGTGAAGAAGACCGTCTATGCCCGTCAAACCAACGAGGCACAGGCTATGGGCATCAGCAACTGCCCCGAATGCGCCAAGGGACATGAGAATGTTCGCACCAAGATATACAAGTTCAACGAAATGGATGCCGACCATGTGACTGCATGGAGCAAGGGCGGAGCTACGGACATAGCAAACTGCCAGATGCTATGCAAGACGCATAACAGGGCGAAAGGAAATAGATAAAACAGAGAAAATATGGAATACGGAATAGTATATTTGCTGACCAATCCATACATGTCTGGACTTGAAGGCCATTTTCTGAGTGAAATATATGATGAGACATACCCTTTAGAAGAATAAAAAGGATGCAGGACAAATAATTTAACTGTCCTGCATCTTTTTCATTTTATGTCGAGAAATTACAAAACCATCTTTATTTAGAATGTTTTAGATCCGTAATCAAGAAACTTTGATTTATAAGGTTGTGATTTATTACTTACTTTATTTCTTTTCTGATCCTATTGTTTTGTCAACGTGTGTTTTGCACTGCCAATTAGATCGTTATATTGTTGGTTTGCATTAAGTTATAAGCTTATTTCAATTTCTTTTTGATTTCCTTGTGGATTTCTTTGATTTACTTACTTAATTTAATCCTTTTGTTTTTGCGTTTAATTAATATATCGAATACGATAGTGTAGATTTTTTTTTCTGTGTAAAAAAACAAGAAAATATTTGGTAGATACAATAAAAAGTCGTACATTTGCACAAAAATAATAGATATGGAAATAAGTATAATCAGCGCAAAGCAATTCGCAACAAAATTAAAAGTAACAATACAGGCATCCGGAAGACTTGGTTTTACGGATGAAACTGCTAAAACATTAGAACTTCAGTTGGGAAAATGTGCTAAATTCGCACAAGACAAAGAAAAGGATATGCTTTATTTAATCATAGTAGGTAAGGATGATGATGATGCTTTTCAAATAAGAGAATCAAGTGGTTACTTCTACGTGCCAACTAAACAGATGTTTGATATGTTGGGGTACGATTACGAAAATAATAATATAATGTTTGATTTGGTACGTATGCCTTCTTTGGATACTGTTATTCATGGGCAGGTGTATCAAATGAAGCCAAGAATACATAAAAGAAAGGAGAAGGAAATGAAAGGTCAGTAGAAATAAACATAAAACCCTGTTCAGTGGAAGTGAACAGGGCAGAAGGAAGTCTCTTTCTTTGGCGAGGAAGAGACTGCGTTACTTCAAATCCAGGGCAGGATGATGTTACGCATTGCAAAGGTACACATTTTTGTGAATATGTACAAGCATTTCCTTAACTTTAACGCCATCATTAACAATTGTTTTTACATATTGAAAATATGAATAGAACAGATTATTTAAAAAAAATGATGTCAGATACAACTCCATCGTTGTTTCCAACTAAGGAAATGTATGCTATGTCAATAACTAAAGGAGGACATTCACCATTATACAACAAACTTTCAAATACGGATAAACGAAAACTAACGTACAACAATCTTCATCTCTCACTTGACATGGATTGTTCTGGACCAAACTCTTTTCCTGTGCTACAACCTTACAATGGTACGTTAGAATATGAGTATTGTAGGTTCACAGAGCGTAATAAATGTAATGGAAAGGGGCAAGCATTGATGATTTTTGAAGACGACTATCTTTTCAATCATCTGCTATGGGACAAATTGGAACAAACAACAGCTACCTTAACAAAGTTTGATTGTCTGTTTACTCCGGACTTTTCTATGTATGTAGATGTTCCTCTACACATAAATAGAGATAGTATTTACAAGACACGTTTTGTTGGAGCTTATTGGCAAAAATGTGGATTTAATGTTATACCTACTGCCAGTTGGGCTGATGCTAATTCTTTTACATGGTGTTTTGAGGGATTGCCCATGCATAGTGTTATAGCGGTATGTGGTGTCGGTATTAGTTGGTCTCGTGCCGCTATGGAACTTTGGTTTTATGGGGTCAAACAAGTTGAAAAGCTTCTATCACCTACAACAATTATTGTTTATGGCAAGGAAACAGAAATACCCGGTATTTCTGTTCCTGTCATATTTATTGAGGATCACATCACTAAATATTACAGAAATGAAACAGCCAGAAAATAAGCTTTGGAAAGAAGATGAAGAACTCCTTGACTTTATGAAAGGACACTATGTTTCTGAAAACGAGAAGGCGTTTTTCGAGAAGATAAGGTACAAGATGGAATATGAGGATGCTCCGTCTAATGACCTAATCATGTTTGAAAAAGATAATGATGACCACATTTATATTGTGCGCTGTTATTATGATGAGTTTATTGTAGGTCATGGACTAAATGGCAACTACGACGAGGAGTACCATGTCATGAAACTATCTGAAGCTCTTAATGCAAATCTCAAACAACTGGGCTTTCTTGACCGCAACATCACACTTCTTGATTGGTTACGCGAGCGCGACTACGAAGGGATAAGATACAATTACAATTATGCACTTATGTAATATGGGAAATCAAAGACAATATTTACCAAGTGGCGGATTCAGTGAGTATTTGTACAAGGATGAAAGTGAGAAGGTAACCATAAATGGAGTTACAGGAAAAATGATAAGTATGGTTGCTGACCCTACAGGAAACCAAGCAGGTTTGCCTACTTATTCAAACACATCGGACATTTATTTTAAGAAGGGTGTAGACGGATTGGCATCACAAGCTAAGGTTTACAAGGACAGACAGACGATTCTTGACTTTGACTGGAATCATGACCACAAGAATAGTGATGGTCGAGTATTCCGTAAAGGAACTATTCATGTTCAGGTATATAGAATGAATTCAGACGGAAGCCTTACCAGACTGAAGGATGCCAGGTTTATGAACAACCATGAGATGAAGAAATATGGTCCTATTATTAAGTATTTTAATCCTAACGTAAAGTTTAGATAGAGTACTATAGCATGCGATTATATAAAAGATGACTTGGCAGGATATCCATTTAATGCGAAGTGTCCTCCTAACTATGAGCAGAACGGTGGATTGTATCATGGCTATAAGAACAACTCTGAAGAAACTTTCTTCTACGACTTTGCTGTTCAGAAGTACGATTTACGCTTCTGCTACAAAGGTATTGATTATTACTTCCTTTCAGAGCGGGATTATGCTGCACAATGTGATGAGCATTTTACAAATGAGATTCGTAGGTTTAAGGACGGCAATGCTGTATTAGAGGAATTTGAAATTGAAAGCAAGAAATTAATCGACCTTATACCTTTTATCGAAGATTGCGAATTGTACTAAACTTTCACATTCCTTTAGAGTAGTCACCGCCTCACTCATCATTGCATGGGTGGGGCGGTGAAGTGTTATGCATTGAACTCGACGGGCTCGCCGAAGATGGTGTCGTGGAAGGTGCCGTTGTCGTAGATGAGGTGGCCACTGACGAGGGTCTGGGTGATGCGCCAGTTGAAGGTCTTGCCCTCTACGGGGCTCCACTGGCACTGGCTCTGGATGGTGTCGCGGCTGACGGTCCATGGCTCGCCCTTGCGCACGATGGTGATGTCGGCCTTGTAGCCTGGACGCAGGAAACCGCGCTCCTTGACGTGAAAGAGGCGTGCAGGGTTGTGTGCCATGAGTTCTACCATACGCTCGATGGTGAGCACCTCCTTATCGACAAGGCTGAGCATGGCGGGGAGGGAGTATTGTACCATAGGCATGCCTGACATGGCTTTTTGACAGCCTCCCTGCTTCTCCTCAATGGTGTGGGGAGCGTGGTCGGTGGCGATAGTTGAAAGTTGGGACCCTTGCAGTGCGAGGCGCAGGGCGTCGCGGTCGTTGAGGGTCTTGATGGAGGGGTTGCACTTGATGAGTGAGCCCTTAGTATCGTAGTCCTCCTTAGAGAAGAGGAGGTGGGCAACGGTGGCCTCGCCGGTGACGTTGTCACCTAAGAGGGAAAGCTCCCGAGCGGTGGTGACGTGGGCTATATGGAAGTGGGTGCCGTGCTTGTGGGCAAGGCGTGCTCCCAAGGCGGAACTGCGGTAGCAGGCCTCCTCGCTGCGTATGTAGGGATGATACTGTATGGGTGGGTCGTCGGTGAGGAGTTCCTCCTTGACGCGCTGCATGTTGTGATTGATGATGGTGGTGTCCTCGCAGTGAGCCATGAGGGTGAGTCCTTTCTCGGCGGCGAGGGCGAAGATGCTGTCGAGGGCCTCCTCGTGATCGACGAGCATATTGCCTGTGGAGGAACCCATGAAGAGTTTGATGCCTGGCACCTGATGGGGGTCGAGCTGGCGCAGGAAGTCGAGATTGTCATTGGTGGCGCCAGGGAAGAAGGCGTAGTTGACGTGCATACGGCTCGGTGCCATGCGCTGCTTGTCGAGGAGTGCCTCGGGGGTGGTGGTCTGCGGAAGGGTGTTGGGCATGTCGAAGACGGTGGTGACACCGCCATAGGCAGCGGCACGGCTCTCGCTCTGCATAGAGGCCTTGTGGGTGAGGCCTGGCTCGCGGAAGTGTACGTGGCTGTCGATGATGCCTGGCAGGATGTAGGCTCCCTCGGCGTCGATGATATTACTAAAAGAACCGACGTCGTAGCGTGCGTCGATTCCTTCGGGTATGATGTCCTTTATGTGGTCGCCCTCGATGATGACGTCGGCCCTGTACTGCTGGCCTTCGTTGACGATGGTGCCGTTTTTTATTAGTATGGTCATAAACTTAACCTTAACGTTAACCTTAACCCTAACCTTAACCTTAACCTTAACTAAAGATTATCGTCTTGTTGTGGTATGAGAGTACCTTGTGCTCGATGTGCTTCTTTACGGCACGTGAGAGGACTATCTTCTCGAGGTCCTTGCCCTTGAGGACGAGGGTCTCGGGGGTGTCCTTGTGGGTGATGCGTACTACGTCCTGCTCGATGATGGGTCCGGCATCGAGTTCGGTGGTGACATAGTGGCTGGTGGCTCCGATGATCTTGACACCTCGCTGGTATGCCTGGTGATAGGGCTTGGCTCCGATGAAGGCGGGGAGGAAGGAGTGGTGAATGTTGATGATGCGGTTGGGGAAACTCTTGATCATCTCCTCGGAGATAATCTGCATGTAGCGTGCGAGGACGATGAAGCTGATATTCTCCTTCTTCATGAGTTCCATCTCGGCCTGCTCTACCTCCTGCTTGTTGGACCAGTCCTTATTGATAGACCATACGTAGTAGGGTATGCCAAACTGATCTGCTACGTAGCGCAGGTTGTCGTGATTGCTCACGATGCAGGGTATCTCGCAGTCGAGTTCGCCAGCCTTGTAGCGTGCCAGGAGGTCATAGAGGCAGTGGCTCATCTTGCTGACGAAGATGGCCATGCGTGGGCGCTTGTCGCTGAAGTATAGTTTGAACTCCATATCGTAGCGCTGACCGTAGAGGGTCTCGATATACTCCTCGAGTTTGTCATCGGGTATGGCAAAACTCTCCGTTGACCACTCCACCCTCATAAAGAAGCGGTGGTCCACGGTGTCAACATACTGGTCGAGATAGACGATGTTACCATTATTATCGGTGATAAACTTTGTCATCTCGGCGATGATGCCTGCCTTGTCAGGACAGTGTAGCAATAGTATAGCCGTCTTTTGCATAATGTGGGCAAAGGTACAAAAAATAAATGTAAAAAAAAGATAAACGGGGCACTTTTTCATTAAATACCTTGAAATTCTTTTTCATTGTCAATAATTCTCTCTACTTTTGCATGGCATTCGGGGCACAGCGCCCTGTGACAAGTGATATAAGATACTGCAAATGCGCTATACGTTATACACCATACTAAGTGTTACGATGCTGTCACTGCTGACGGCATGTACGAAGTACGATATCCATGGGGCTTCGGACCTTCAGAATGTCGATGGAAGGAAGCTGTACCTCAAGGACATGGTGGATGACAAGATAGTGAACATCGACTCGTGCGACATAGTGCATGGGAAGTTTGCCTTCTCGGGTGCCCTGGACTCCACGCGCATAGTGACGCTCTGCATGGATGACCAACCGGTGATGCCTGTGGTGCTCGAGACGGGTACCATCAACATCACGCTCAACCTGCAGGGACAGACGTGTACGGGAACGCCGATGAACGATACTCTCAGCGTATTCAGCCAGCGATATGGCAAGATAAGCGAACAGCTGGAGGACCTCATGCACCAGCAGAGTCAGGCGATAATGAATGGTGAGGATGTGGATGCCGTAAACCGTCGCCTCGTGGTGAAGGAGGAGAAGCTACTGGGCGAGGAGGAACGACTTGTCACCTCTTTTATAACGGACAACTTCGACAACTGCCTCGGGCCATACGTTTTTCAGGTGGCGACGAGTACTTATGAGTACCCCATACTGACGACATGGATAGAGGTGCTGATGACAAAGGCTACGGCACGCTTCAAGAATGACCCATACGTGAAGGAGTATATCGATGCTGCCAATCATAATCGTGACATCATGACAGGCGTGGCGGAGCCACAGCCTAAGATGCCGCCGATGCCGCTACCGCAGCCTAAGACGCCTAACGAGTTGGCGCAGCCAGTGGAGTAGTTTTAAGTTAAATTAAGTCCTTATAATCGGGAATATCGGGCAGATATTCCCATTTTTCTTCCCCCTTATCAAAATGCAGACATAGATGCTGATTGCCATTGCTCACCATGAGGTAGGGCACGTGGAGCAGCATATTGTAGGTGGCGACCTGGGTGATGACCTTGTGGGTGAGGGGTATGCTCTCTGCCTTGTACTCCATGATGGCGAGAGGCTGACGGTCTTTGCCGTAGAGGACGGAGTCGCAGCGCAGCTTCTTGGAGCCTACGCACAGCTCCACCTCATTGCCCATGAGGGCGGGGGGATAGCCCTTGTGGTGTATGAGATAGTTGACAAAATGCTGGCGCACCCACTCCTCGGGGGTGAGGGCCACATAACGTTGACGCAGCACGTCGAGCACTTCTGGCTTTCGGTCCTGCGTCTGTCGTATCTTTATGTCGGTATATTCGGGAAGGAGCACTGTCGAATTGACGAATTGACTATAATAGGTTCTTCACCCTTAGTATCCACCACGAACCGAGGCTCACCACGAGCGAGATGACGATGGCAACGGGGAAGCCCCATGAGTTTGCCTCCATGCCGTTGATGAGGTTCATACCAAAGAGTGATGATATGAGGGTGGGGAACATGAGTATGATGGAGAATGAGGTGAGGGTACGCATCACGGTGTTCATATTGTTGTTGATGATCGACGTGTAGGTATCCATCGTTGACTCCAGAATCTCGGAGTATATGCTCGCCGTCTCGCGTGCCTGTGATATCTCGATATTGACATCCTCGATGAGGTCGGCATCGAGTTCGTCAACGGGTAGCTTGAACTTCAGTTTCTGTAGGAGTGTCTCATTGCCCCTTATGGAGGTGATGAAGTAGGTGAGTGAGTCCTGCAGACGTGAGAGGTTCATGAGCGAGGTGTTGTTGACGGTGTGGTCCATAGAGCGCTTGGCACGGTCGAGCAAGAGGCTGATCTGCTTCAGTCGCTTGAGGTACCAAACCGATGTGCTGAGAAACAGTCGGAAGATCATATCGACATAGTCGGTAAAGCCCTCGCCGCGTCGCTGCTGATAGCTCACGAAGTCGATCATCATGTCGGTCTCGAAGTAGCATACCGTGATGGTGATGTCGCCCTTGTGGATGATACCGAGCGGTACTGTGGTGTAGGGGGTACGTGAGCGTACCTCCTTCATATAGGGTATGCGGAGGATGATGAGTTGCCACCCTTCGTCAAACTCATAACGCGCTCTCTCATCGGTATCGCTGATATCGCTGAAGAAGTAGTCGGGTATCTGATACTCGTCCTCCAGCTGCAGGCGCTCTTCTTCTGTAGGACACGTCACCTGTATCCAGCAGTTAGGTTCCCACTCCTCTATGGAGCGAATACCATAGTTGGTGTTCCAAAACTTTTTCATTTGGCTGTTTTCCTCTTGTGTGTGAATGAGACAATGACTTAATCTCTCTGTAGCGAGGAAAACAACCTATCGTGTGTGTGAGGCTGTTATTCCACGCTATGCAAAAAATTAGGGCATGTCGCGTAATAATCGTCGTCCATTTTTCTGTTTATTTTTGTTTTAGCGGGTGCAAAGGTACGAAAAAAAGTATAAAGTACAAAGTATAAAGTATAAAGTTTTACCTTTTACTCTTTATTTTTTCTTTTTTGCTGTGGTTTTGGTAGTTTTCTTGCTTGCTGGGGTGGTGGTGACCTGCTGCTGTGGCTTGTAGTACTGCAGTGCCTCGGGCATCCATCCCTGTATGTTGGCTATGCGCTTCTCGTCAGAGGGGTGATCGCTCAGCAGTTCGCTCTGCTTGGTAGTGGATGATGCTGCCATACGTTGCCAGAAGGTGACGGCCTCGCGTGGGTCGTAGCCTGCCATAGCGGCAAAGATGAGTCCCATGTGGTCAGCCTCGTGCTCGTGGTCGCGTGAGTACTTGAGGTTTTGCAGCTGCAGTCCCTGCTGTCCCACCCATGTGGCGAGGTTTGCAGCATTGGTACCGATGACGGCGCCGAGCACGCTGCCTGCTATCTGTTGTCCCATCTGCTGCTTGTACTGCTGGGAGAGTTGCTCGGCAGAGTGCTTTGCTACGGCATGGGCTATCTCGTGACCCAGTACGACGGCGAGTGCCCCCTCGGTCTGGGTGACGGGCAGGAGTCCCTCAAAGACGGCAATCTTGCCTCCTGGCATACACCATGCGTTGATATTTTTGTCCTGTATGAGGTTAAACTCCCACTTGTAACCGCTGAGTTCGCTGGCGAGTCCGTTATTCTTGAGATAAGCCTCTACGGCGCTGGCGAGTCGTGTGCCCACGCGCTGTACCATAGCTGTATTCTGGGTGTTGGTAGATTTCTTTGCCGTCTTCATATACTCGGCATACTGCTGAGTGCTGAGTGAGAGCATCTGTTCGTCGCTTACCATGAGTGACTGTTTGCGTCCAGTCACTGGCACCGTTCTGGATGTGCCGCATGATGCCAAGAGTACTACGAGGGCAAAGAGGAGGATTTTTACGTTTGTTAGTTTCATATTGTTTGTTTCTTTTGGGGAGTTATAGGGGAGTGATAAGGGAGTTATAATTAATTGACAAATTGAAAATTGAGAATTGAAAATTATGATTACAACGAAGCTAATTGTCAACTAACTGTGAATTGTGAATTGTGAACTGTGAACTGATTTAACTGTGAACTGATTTAATTGTGAATTATGAATTGTGAATTGTGAATTGTGAATACCGTCTCTGGTGTTATCTGCTGTGCCTCTTTCTTGGTGAGTTGGCGTGTCCACTCTGCTCGTTGTGAGGTGGAGGCGCCAGCGCCGTGGTTGTTGTACTCCATGTAGCGTATAGAGGCATGGTCTTTCTTCCAGTCGTGCCACCCTACGGGTAGGATGTGTGCACCCAGATTGCAGTCGATGAAGAGGGTGTAGGCATACTGTCGCCAGGGGCGTCCGAGGTAGCACTTTGTCACCCCAGGTGCAGCGGTGAGTGTGCAATCGTGGAATATGTAACCGTACTTCTGCTCCTGCGGTGTGGATGCTGCTGTGACGTATGAGTCGGCCTTGCTGAGTATGGTGCACTTCTCAAACCATGCTGTGGAGGGTCCGAAGATAAAGTCGGTGGTGCCCTCGATATAGCAGTCATAGAAGTACAGGCGCGTGCCCGCCATACCGGTATATACGGTATCTTGGTTGCCGAGCAGTCGGCATCCTATAAATTTTATGCGGTCGCCCTCGGTATGCAGTGCTACGGCCTGTCCGAGTTTGGCGGCATTATTTTCGATGGTGATATTCTTGACGGTGATATCGCAACCCTCTATCTTGAGGGTATAGGTGCGGAAGGTGCCCATCTTATTGATATTGGCATGGTCGTCGTAGGTGATGATGGTGCCGTCGGCGCTCTCGCCACAGAGCTCGATATTGGTGAGCCAGGAGGGGATGATGAGTTTCTCCTTGTACACACCGTTTTTCACGTATATCACCTTGTGATACTCCATAAATGCGCGACAAACCTCTATCGCCTCGTCGATGGTGCGAAAGTCGCCCGTGCCGTCACGTGACACTACTATGGTGTCGGGATTGTCGTACTTGCTCTGCGCGCTTATCGTATTGAAAATTGAAAATTGAAAATAGAAAATTATGATTAGCGCTGCTATCAGTCTGTTATTTCTCATCTTTTATCTTTTATCTTTATACTTTACACTTTATACTTTATACTTTACACTATAAACTGTGAACTGTGAACTATGAACTGTGAACTAAATCCGGTGCACGCTCTGCATGCCATCGACCTGCTGTATCTGCGCTTCCACTTCGCGCAGAGATGTGGCGTCCTTGACCTTGAGCTCTATCTCGGCCTTGAATATGCCGTCGTCGGATATGGTGGAGAGTCGGTAGATGTCGATGTCGAAGGTGCCAGCAAGGATCTGTGTGACATCGCGTATGATGCCCTTGCGGTCTATGCCTCGCAGTTCGAGTGTGGCACTAAACTCCATCGTGCCGTGCATGTCCCACTTGGCCATGAGCATGTCAGAGCCGAATGATGACTGCAGTCGTGCTGCCTCGCTGCATGAGCGACGGTGTATCTCGATCTGCTTCTTGTTGTTGATATATCCGATGATGTCGTCGCCAGGTATGGGCTGACAGCATTTTGGGAATAGGTACTGCGTGATGTTGTCCTCGGTGATGGTGACGGCCTGGCTCTTGTCAAAGTCCTTGCCTACGATGAGCAGCTTCTGTCCCTTGGTGATGGCGGCAGTCTTCACGCCCCTCATGAGTGAGAGGTACTTGCGCCATCCCTTGCGTGCCTTGTTTTTCTCCTCGCTCTTCTTACCATAATATATATAGTTGAGGTCTTTCTGGTCGAGGAGGATATCGCCCTTTGCTATGGCTACGAAGAGTTGGTCGTGGTGCTTCGTCTGGTGCAGCTCTGTCAGTTTGTCGAGGTTTGACGTGGTGATGGTGAGTCCGTTTTGCTCCAACCATGCCTGCAGCATCTCTTCGCCCTTCTTGGCAAGTTCCCTGTTTTGTTTGCGTAGGAGGGTCTGTAGCTTAGTCCTTGCCTTTGCCGTAGTGACAAAGTTGATCCATGTGGGCTGTACGTGTTGTGAGGTGTTGGTGATGATCTCCACCTGGTCGCCGCTCTTCAGCTTGTGTGACAGTGGTACCAGTTTGTGGTTTACCTTAGCCCCTATGCAGTGTGACCCGAGGAAGGTGTGTATCTGAAAGGCGTAGTCGAGCGCTGTACAGTTTGCCGGCATGGTGATGATGTCGCCCTTCGGTGAGAAGACGAATATCTCGCTGGCAAAGAGGTTGAGCTTGATGGCATCGAGGAAGTCCATAGCATCGGGCTGTGGGTCGTCGAGTATCTCCTTGATGGTTTGGAGCCATCCGTTGAGTTCGTCCTCGGCTACTTTCTCTGTATCGCTGTCGCTCTTGTACTTCCAGTGTGCGGCAAATCCCTGTTCGGCTATGTCGTCCATTCTGTCCGAACGTATCTGCACCTCTATCCACTGTCCCATGTTGCTCATGAGGGTGACGTGCAGAGCCTGGTATCCGTTAGCCTTAGGGTGGGCCAACCAGTCGCGCATGCGGTCGGGGTGTGACTCGTAGAGTTTGCATAGTGCCACGTATATGTTGAAGCACTCATTGACCTCGTCGGTCGCCTCGCGTGGTGTGAAGATGATGCGTACTGCGAGTATGTCGTATATCTCGTCAAACGACACATGTTTTCGCTGCATCTTGCTCCATATGGAGTAGGGGCTTTTGATGCGTGCCTTGATGGTGTATGTTATGCCCATCGTGTCGAGTGCCTCCCTTATGGGTCGTGTGAAGTTTTCGAAGAGCTCGTTGCGTTTCTCCTTGGTGTGTGCCAGGTTTTTCTCTATGGCGGCATACTCCTCAGGGTGTTCGTATTTGAATGACAGGTCTTCGAGTTCGGTTTTTATGGTATTGAGTCCCAAGCGGTTGGCGAGTGGTGCGTAGATATATAGTGTCTCGCCAGCTATCTTATAGCGTTTTGCCTCGGGCTGTAAGTCGAGGTGTCGCATATTGTCGAGGCGGTCGCATATCTTGATGAGTATCACTCGTATGTCCTCGCTCATGGTGAGGAGCAGCTTCTTAAAGTTTTCTGCCTGTGCCGATGCCTTATCGCCAAATATGCCTCCAGCTATCTTTGTCAGTCCATCGACGATGAGTGCTATCTTCTTGCCGAATATATTTTCGATATCGTCGATGGTGTAGTCAGTACCCTCGAGCACGTCGTGAAGCAGTGCTGCACATATGCTGGTGCTGCCGAGTCCCATCTCCTTGGATATGATGGTGGCTACCGACAGTGGGTGCATGATATATGGCTCGCCAGAAGGCCGGCACTCCCCCTCGTGGGCACGCAGGGCGAAGTGGTACGCCTTTTGTATGATGTCCACCTTCTTGCGATGATTGGAGTTCATGTAGCTCTCCAGCAGCCTGTTGTAGGCTTCATCTATCATCTGTTTGTCATTCATAGTTAGAGTTGGTTATAGTTAGGTATAGTTAGCATTGTGAATATAGTGTTATTAACGTCTTCTTTTCTTCTTTGAGCCTTTCTTCTTCTTTGACTTCTTGCTCTTCTTGGAAGACTTCTTTGAAGAGCCTCTCTTAGACTTCTTTTTCTTTAAGAGGCGGTTATTCTTGCTACGCACATTCTTCTTGCTTCGATACGAACGTTTTGACGGTTTGTATGCGTATTTTGCCTCATTGACCTCCACCACGTCACGCTTCATGATGTCGCTCACGTCGTAGGCGAAGATCTCGTCCTGCTTCTCGATAAACTTTGCGATATACTCCTTTGGCAACCTCAGGTCGGTGGGTTCGGAGTAGCCCGTCACCACGTCTCTGCGGTACTGTGGGTTGAGGGCGCGCAGCTCGTCCATCTCCATTCCGAGCACCTCAGCTACCTGTTTGAAGTGCAGGTTTTGGTACAGCATGATGGTGTCGGTCTCCTCGGGCAGTTTTGCTGTAGCAGGTGTGATATTGTGCTCGCAGTAGTACGTCATGATGTAGTTGGCTGCGATAAATGCCGGCACGTATCCTCGTGTCTCAGCAGGCAGGTATGGGTATATCTCCCAATAGTCCTTCTTGCCTCCGGAGCGCTGTATGGCCTTCATGATGTTGCCTGGTCCGCAGTTGTATGCAGCTATGACGAGAGCCCAGTCGCCGAATATCTGGTACATGTCGCTGAGGTAGTGAGCAGCAGCGTACGATGCCTTTACAGGGTCACGGCGCTCGTCTATCATGGAGTTGACCTTCAGCGAGTAACGCTTTCCTGTAGCCACCATAAACTGCCACAGTCCCGTTGCTCCCACTCGGCTTACGGCATTAGGTTTCAGTGCCGACTCTATGACGGGCAGGTACTTCAGTTCGAGTGGCAGGTCATACACCTCCAGTGCCTGTTCGAATATAGGCATGTAGAAGTTTTGTGCTCCCAGCATGATGCTGACCGAGCGGCGCAGTCTGCCGCTGTATCGGTCTATAAACTTCTGTACTATGGGGTTCCATGGCATCTCTATCGCCGTAGGCATACGTTTCAGTCTGTCCATATATACCTGTTGGTCATATACAGGTATCACGTTTTGCATCACGGCCGAGGTGTCGGGAGTGAGGTATTTCTGTTCCAGGAAGTCGGTATTCTCGCCTGTCTCGTCGATGATGAGTCCTTCAGGCACCTCGATGATTTCCTCGTTGCCGTCTTTTCCCGTCACCACGATTTCCTCTTCCTCGTACACACCTTGCTCTTCTTCACCTTCCTCGTCGTCTTCGCCTGCTTCTTCGCTCTCTACGTCGATTACCTCGTTGCCGTTTTCGTCGAGCACGGGAGTGCCATCCTCATCGCCATCTTCTCCGTCATCTTCTCCTTCAGCTTCCTCAGCCCCCTTATCAGGTGCTGTGACAGGAGTGGTGGGGTTGAGTCCTTCGGCATATACCTTAGGTGCTATGAGTGATGTCATGCCCACCGTGATGAGCAGTGCCAGGATGTAGTATTTCAGTTTGTTTATATTCATTATGATGTTGTTTTTATTTCTTTAGAATGTCAGTGCTCCGTGCACCCCTATGGCTGAGTTTTCCAGTCGTTTGTTGGCGCCCTCTATCACTGCGGGTTCTATCTCGAGGCTGAGGTCGTCCGATATATCAAATTTTGACAGTGAGGCATCGACATACGCATCGATTATCGATAGTGCGTACACTCCAATGGTCACGAATATGCTGAGGTCTCGCCATCGGCGGTATTTGTCCTTACGGTTTTTAAACACGTTGGTGTAATGTTCCTTGTCCGTGTCGCTATCTATCGTCACTCCCAGATGCATGAAGTTGTTGTAACTCTCTGTCGAGGGATCATCATCAGTCAGGTCTTTCAGCGCCTGTTTGTAGTCTTGATACATCTGGTTGTTCCACCTTATGGCGTATGCACAGCCCAGAAATCCTCCATAGACTATTGGCAGTTTCCAGAATTTACGGTTGTATATCTGTCCACCTCCAGGTATCAGTGCCCACCACACCGCCTTCTTGGGGTCGGGTGTCCACGTTGTCCAGTCACGTTTCTGCTTGGTCACCTTTTTCGTCACTGTTTTCTCTACCTTTGCTATGGTGAGTGAGTCAGCCTTTGTCAGCGGTGCTGTGTCGTGAGTGCTGCTGAGCAGTGCCGTGCTGTCCTGCTGTGCTTCTGCGCCGATGGTGGCGAGTAGCATCATGGTGGTGAGCAGTATGTGTCGCAGAGTGTCTTTCACCTTGCCGCCTACTTCATCTTGTCAAAGAGTATCATGAGTCGCTCCAACTCCTCTTCGTTGGCAAAAGGTATGGTGATTTTTCCGTTTCCCTTTGCCGAACACGTCATCTGCACCTTGGTGCCCATGAGTGTTGCCATACGCTGTTTGAGTACCTCGTACTCTTGTGGCAGCCGTGATGTGCCGCCCTTTACGGTCTTTCCGCCTATCTTGACGTCATCGCCGTTTTTCAGGGTGTTGACGATATCCTCCACCTTGCGTACGGAGTAGTTGTTCTTCATTATCTCCTTGAATACCTTTATCTGCTGCGATGGTGAGTCGAGGGCGAGCAGAGCTCGGGCATGTCCCATGTCGATATCCTTTTTCTGCAGTGACAGCTGTATCTGTGCTGGCAGTCGGAGCAGTCTGAGGTAGTTGGCTATTGCCGCACGGCTTTTTCCCACGCGTTCTGAGACCTTCTCCTGTGTCATGCCGTTGCTCTCCAATAGGTGTTGGTATCCCAGTGCTATCTCTATGGCGTTGAGGTCTTCGCGCTGTATGTTTTCCACCAGCGCCATCTCCATCACGTTTTCGTCGGTTATGGTGCGTATGTAAGCCGGTATGGCGGTCAGTCCCACCATCTGTGATGCTCTCCATCGTCTCTCGCCGGCTATTATCATATACTTGCCGTCAGCCTCTTGTCGGAGAGTGATAGGCTGTATGATGCCTATTTCCTTTATTGATGCTGCCAGTTCCTGTAGCGCCTGTTCGTCAAAGTCGCGACGTGGCTGGTTGGGATTAGCTACGATGAGGTCTATGGGCACCTCGTTGATGGTCGATGAGCCCTGCGTGCTCACCTCCTCTGTTGATATCAAGGCATCGAGGCCGCGTCCCAGTGCGCTGCCTTTGCTTCCAGTGTTATATTTCTTGTGTACTGCCATGTAATTATTAACTCACTTTGTTCGTACGATACGCTTCGCTACGATACGGGGCAATGCCCCTACGATAACTGTGAACTGTGAATTGTGAATTGTGAATTATTACTTCTCCCTACTTACTATTTCCTTTGCCAACTGCAAATAGTTCTTCGAACCCGTAGCATCAGCGTCGTAGAGTATCACGGGTAGTCCGTGACTTGGGCTCTCAGATAGTTTTACGTTACGCTGTATCACCGTCTTGAACACCAGTTCCTGGAAGTGTCTCTTCACCTCGTCATATATCTGGTTGGCGAGTCTCAGACGGTTGTCGTACATGGTGAGGAGGAATCCCTCTATCTCCAGTTTTGTATTAAGTTTCGTCTTGATGATTTTTATCGTGTGGAGCAGTTTGCCTATGCCCTCCAGTGCGAAGTACTCACACTGTACGGGTATAATTACCGATGTAGCAGCTGTCAGAGCATTGACGGTAATGAGTCCCAGTGATGGCGAACAGTCTATGAGTATGTAGTCATAGTCGCTGCGTATGGGTTCCAGAAGTTCGCGGAGCACCTTCTCACGGTTTGGCACCTTGAGCATCTCTATCTCCGCTCCCACGAGGTTTATGTGACTTGGTATGATGTCGAGTCCGTTGATGTCGGTGGTGTATATGGCATCGCGCACGTCGGCGTGGTTTACCAGACACTCATATATCGAGCAGTCCACCTCTTGTATGTTTACTCCCAGTCCGCTCGATGCGTTGGCCTGTGGGTCAGCATCGATGAGCAGTACCGATTTTTCCAATGTGGCGAGTGATGCTGCCAGATTGATGGCTGTTGTTGTTTTGCCTACTCCGCCTTTCTGATT
Organism: Prevotella sp.; assembly: GCA_017642485.1. GTDB lineage: Bacteria > Bacteroidota > Bacteroidia > Bacteroidales > Bacteroidaceae > Prevotella. The sequence continues at coordinate 25,856 of JAGCPC010000114.1, forward strand.
TGCCAGTGCTATTATTTTTCCGACTTTCTTTTTCATTGTGTCGTATATTCAGTTTGTTCTCACTTGTGTTGCAGGGCAGTTTACCCCATAATACATTGCAAAGTTACAATTTTTTTCTGAGAAAAAGAGCCTTTCTCATTATTTATATACATTTTTTATCATTTTTCTCAACTTTTTCGCTAACTTTTGTTCCTCTCCTTTCATCTTTCGACTTTTATTTGTATCTTTGCAATTTGAAAATATCATGCGCCTGTAGTTCAACGGATCAGAATAGGAGATTCCGGTTCTCCAGATCAGGGTTCGATTCCCTGTGGGCGTACTGACAGTTCACAGTGCACAATTCACAATTCACAGTTTACGTTATCGTAGCGAAGCGTATCGTAGCAACGAAGTTGCGTATCGTAGGGGCATAGCCCCGTATCGTAGGGCAGAAAGCCCGTATCGTAGGAGCAAAGCGTGAAAACAAAGACATTTATAGTGACCATTGTATCGCTGTTGGCAGTAATAGCCGCCAGCGCCTGCATCTTCTTGGGTACCGACAGCAAGGAGAACGATAGAGAACTGCTTATGCAGCGAGGTAAGCAGGAGGGGCAGATACTGCATCGCTATGCCTATGTCACGTCATACAATAAAGATACCCGACTGCCCAACTGGGTAGCATGGTACCTCACCAAAGACCACACCTACGGTCCTCACAAACGCCAGGGGTTGCGCTTCGAGGAGGACACCGATGTGCCTACACCCCGAACTACATATCTCGACTATATGCAGAGCGGTTACAGCCGTGGACACATGTGCCCCTCAGGCGATAACAAATGGAGTCAGCGAGCCCAACAGGAGTCATTCCTCTACACCAACTGCTGTCCACAGCTCTACAGTCTCAATGCAGGCGACTGGAACGACCTCGAGATACGCTGCCGCGAATGGGCAAAGGCATACGGCAAGATATACATCGTCTGCGGTCCCGTGCTCTTTAATAAGAAACATCGCACCATAGGCAAGAATAAGGTGGTGGTGCCCGAGGCATTCTTCAAGGTGGTGCTCTGCCTTACTGGCAAACCCAAGGCGATAGGCTTCATCTACCGCAATGAGGAGACTAAGAAACCCATCAAGTCGTATGTCAACAGCATCGACCAGGTGGAGCGTATCACTGGCATCGACTTCTTTCCCTCCCTGCCCGACGATATCGAGAAACAGGTGGAAGCACAAGCCGACATCAGTGAGTGGAAGTGAAAACGGTTTACAGTTTACAGTTTACGGTTTACAGCTAGCTTCGCAGTAATCATAATTTTCAATTCTCAATTTTCAATTTTCAATTATCAACATAGTGTAACATGATCGACGTAAAACAAACACTCAGCGACGCAGAAGAGCGCATGGAGATGGCAGCCATGTTCCTTGAGGATCAGCTCTCACACATCCGCGCAGGTCGCGCCAACGTAGCCATCCTCGATGGCATCAAGGTAGAGTCATACGGCATGATGGTGCCACTCAACCAAGTAGCTAACGTGAGCACACCCGATGCGCGTACCATAGCCATAAAGCCATGGGACAAGAAGGCTATACGCGACATCGAGAAAGCTATCATCAACTCCGAGGTGGGTATCACTCCTGACAACAATGGTGAGGTGATACGTCTTGCCATACCACAACCCACTGAGGAGCGCCGTCGCGAACTCTCCAAGCAGTGCTCCAAGATAGCCGAGAAAGCCAAGGTGGAGGTGCGCAACGTGCGTGGCGACATCAAGGACAAACTCAAGAAAGCCATCAAGGACGGACTCTCCGAAGACCTCGAAAAGGATGCTGAGGGCGACCTCCAGAAGCTTCATGATAAGTTCATCGCCAAACTCGATGCCCTTCTCGAAGAGAAGAACAAGGAAATCATGACGGTGTAAGTCACAATTCACAATTCACAGTTCACAGTTGAAAGGACTGGTAATAAAAAATACGGGTTACTGGTACACAGTACTCACCGACGATGGTGCTACGGTTGACTGCAAGGTGAAGGGCAACTTTCGCCTCAAGGGCATCCGTAGCACTAATCCCGTTGCTGTTGGCGATAGGGTGGTGGTTAACGTTAACCGTAACCATAACGATAACCATAACCTTAACCATAACGAAAACGAAAACGAAAAAGTTAAGGTTAACGTTAAGGTTAGCGACAGCTACTGGATTACTGGCATCGAGGACCGCAAGAACTACATCATCCGCAAGGCATCCAACCTCTCCAAGCAGAGCAGCATCCTTGCTGCCAACGTAGATCAGGCGATGCTCATCGTCACCATCAAGCAGCCCGAGACCTCCACCACCTTCATCGACCGTTTCCTTGCCTCGGCCGAGGCATACCGCGTGCCCGTCATCCTCGTCTTCAACAAGGTCGATATCCTCGACGACGACGAGCGCCGCTACCTCTCCATGATGCAGCAACTCTATGATACCGTAGGCTATCAGAGCATCGCCGTCTCAGCCACCGAGGGTACAGGCATCAGCGAGTTTCAGTCGCTCCTTCAGGGCAAGATAACACTCCTCTCAGGCAACAGCGGCGTAGGCAAATCCACCCTCATCAACACTATCGTCCCTGGTGCCAACCTCCGCACCGCCGACATCAGCGATGCCCATGGTCAAGGTATGCATACCACCACCTTCTCCGAGATGATTCCATTACCTCCCCTCTCTCATAGAGAGGGGTCGGGGGTGAGTCTTGGTGGCTGGCTCATCGACACCCCAGGCATTCGTGGCTTCGGCACATTCGACATCGAGCCCCACGAACTCACCTCCTACTTCCGCGAGATATTCCAGTTCTCCAAGGACTGTCGCTTCTCCGACTGCACCCACACCCACGAACCTGGTTGTGCAGTGCTCAAGGCCGTAGAAGAACACTATATCGCCCTCTCTCGCTACCAGAGCTACCTCTCCATGCTCGAGGACAAAGATGAAGGTAAGTATCGCAAGCCAGAGTAATCCGCTAATTCGTCAATTTGTGAAAATAGCTCTCCTTCTTTCAGGCGGCGTCGATTCCGCCGTAGCAGCCTATCAGCTTGTGTCCGAGGGACATAGGCCCGACTGCTTCTACATACGCATAGCACCCCAGGAGGATGCTGCTCCCCTCTCGGATAATTCTCCCCTCTCTAACGAAGTGGCAAGAGAGGGGCTGGGGGTGAGTCTGGACTGCACCGCTGAGGAAGACATCGAGATGGCAAGTGCAGTGGCACGTCGTTACGGTTTGAATTTTGAGATCGTTGACTGCCACAAGGAGTACTGGGACCGCGTGGCACGCTACACTATGGAGAAAGTCAAGGCAGGCTACACCCCCAACCCCGATGTCATGTGCAACCGCCTTGTTAAGTTTGGTGCCTTCCACGAGAAGCGCGGCAAGGACTATGACCTCATCGCCACTGGCCACTATGCCCAGACCGAGGTTGACGATGAGGGCCGCAAATGGCTCTGCACCTCCCCCGACCCCGTCAAGGATCAGACTGACTTCCTCGCCCAACTCTACGACTGGCAGCTGCAGAAAGCTATCTTTCCCATCGGCCACATGATGAAAGAAGAGGTACGCCGCATAGCCGAGCGCGAGCACCTCATCAATGCCCACCGCAAGGATTCGCAGGGCATCTGTTTCCTTGGCAAGATAAACTACAACGACTATATAAAGAAGTACCTCGGTGAGACCCCCGGCCTTGTCATTGACATCGAGACAGGCAAGAAACTCGGCATGCACAAGGGACTGTGGTTTCACACCATCGGTCAGCGTCACGGTCTCGGCTTCGGCGGTGGTCCTTGGTTTGCTGTCAAGAAGAACATCAAGAAAAACATCCTCTTCGTCTCTCGCGGCTACGACCCCCAGAGTGCCTACAAACAGGAGTTTAAAATCCACGACATCAATTGGCTCACCGCCCCTATTAACGTTAACGATAACCTTAACCTTAACCTTAACCTTAACGGTTCCTCCCCTCGGAGTCGTCGTGGTGACGGTAGTCATGAATCATACGAGGTCTGCATCAAGATTCGCCACACATCCGACTATATCCCTGCCACCATATCTTTTCTCCACCTCTCGGGGGGAGATGCCCTCTACGAGGGCAGAGAGGGGGTCGTTCGCACCTCCAAACCCCTCCACGGTGTCGCCCCTGGTCAGTTCTGTACCATCTACGATGCCCAGCATCATCGTTGCTATGGTTCGGCCGAAATCACCCTATAATCATAAAACTCAAAGAAAACTTTGTGAAGTTAATGGCTGAGAGTGAAGAATCTGTCCGCGCGTTGGCAAATATCGTCAAACTTAAAGCCTTAAACATTCAACTTTTGAAGATCCTGATTTCTACATGCAAAGGTACTATTTTAACTTAATATATGCAAGCCTTTCTCTGTTTTTAACTTTTTCATAGGGCACGTTTTAGAGAGGCATAGAGTTAGGGGTGCAAACCCTATGCTTTAAGGCTGCAAACCCTATGCTTTAGCAGTGCAAACTCTATGCTTTGACAGTGCAAAAGATATACACCACTAAATGTAAAAATTTATAACGTGTAACTAATTGTATTATAGCACGTTACAAGGGTGTAAATGATTTCTTTTGATTTCGTTGATTTTTGATTCAAAAACTACATTTTTTGCCCAAAATGCATCTCCGTTTTTAACATTTGAGGTGGTCGTCAAAGTCTTATAGAAAAGAATTAATGGATTTATTTTGTCATTTGCTCTGTTTATTACCTTTGAATAAGGTTTTATGCTTCAATAGTCTTTATACCCCCTCCTAGCTCCCCCGTTTGGCGGGGGAGAGCAACGGCAAAAGAAAAAAAATAAATGGATTTATTTTGTCATTTGCTCTCGTTTTTGTACCTTTGCAAGGAGATAGTTAAGGACTATGAAGACCAGGCTATTATATGACATAACCGCTACGCTCTGCGCTGCCACTGGTAGGCGCACGGCTATCCTTGGTCTTACCCCCCCTATAACCATTTAACAATCAACAAGTTAGCACTATGTTTTAGGCTTTCCTCACAAGGGAAGGCCTTAAGGCGTTGTGCGTAAATACAATTCACAGTTCACAATTCACAATTCATAATTAATGAAGAAACTTATTACACTCTCGCTATTAGCTATTGCCGTAGGCATGACGGCAAGCATATCAGCAGACGAGAAGCCCTGCTGCATGGAAGCAAAGCCCTGCTGTCAGGACACTGCGAGCTGCTGCTCCGATGCCGACACCCTCGATGTACCTCTCCACATGGAGACGAATGGCAACCCACAGCTATTATGATATATATATATATATGAGCTGATGTATATACACTATAGGAAGAAGAATTTCTCTATGTCTTATCCTCGCTATGCGTGACGCATGGCGGGGATATTTTTTTGCAATAAAAAATCTTAACAATCAGGTGTAGTTAGATTTTTTTTCGTACCTTTGTGGAGTAAATAACTAAAGCACGAAACTGATGAGCATAAACGTAAATAAAGAAAGGGCTATCCGAATAGAAGTCACAATGCCTAATGGTAAAATCGTGAGGTTTAGCATTGATGATTTTGATGATTACGGAGATTGTCTGGAACATAAAACTGAGAATATAATATTGGATAAAGAAAATCCATGTGACTCCTGTGTTTATGAGACAGATTATAATGGTGAGATAACATACAAAGACTACATTACTTGGCAGATACTATGACAACATGATGGATTGGCATGACACCGTCATGCGCAAGAATGAGATAGAGACGAGATTGTTTGGATAAAAACAGGAAAACATGAGCAAGATACAGGCTAAGGAAAGCCAGAATATAGAGTTTAAGCATAGTTGGGACGATAAATACCTGAAATGGATTTGTGGTTTTGCCAATGCACAGGGGGCTGTGATGTATTTCGGTGTTGATGACGACATGGAGATATGTGGTCTGAAAGATACTGAACGCCTGTTGGAGGATATTCCCAACAAAATTGTCACCACAATGGGTATAGTGGCAGACGTAAACCTTCATGAAGCAGATGGCAAGGAATATATCGAGGTATGTGTAGAGCCGAGTAACATTCCAATAAACTACAAGGGCAAGTACTACTATCGCTCTGGGAGTACAATGCAGGAATTACGTGGGCCTGCCCTTCAGCAATTTATTTTGAAAAAGATGGGACGTTCGTGGGATGATATTATCAATGAACGCGCCACAATAGACGATTTAGATCAGCAGGCTATAGACTATTTCATAAGAAAAGGCTATGAGAATGGTCGTATTAGTGACCAAGAGCGTAATCTGCCTACGGAAATTCTCCTTCAGAACCTGAATCTAATAGATGATGATGGCAAACTAAAGAATGCTGCATTGCTGCTATTTGCCAAGAGACCACAGAAGTATTTCACGTGCGTACAGTTTAAGATAGGACGCTTTGGCGTAGACGAAGCAGACCTTATGTTTCAGGATATCATAGAGGGCAATATTATTCAGATGGCCGACAGAGTAGTTGATATATTGAAAGCGAAATACCTCGTTATGCCCATTACTTTTAAGGGAATGAACCGTATAGAGAAACTTGAGATACCAGAAGAAGCATTACGAGAAATTCTCTACAACGCCATCATACATAAAGACTACACTGGTGTTCATATACAAATGCGTGTGTGGGATGATCATGTGGAGATTTGGAACGATGGAGAACTGCCTGTAGGCTATACACCTGCCACACTCATGCAACAACACTCATCAAAGCCACGCAATAGGAATATTGCTAATGCGTTCTTTAAGGCAGGCTTTATAGATGCGTGGGGACGTGGCTACAAGAAAATCTGTGAAGGTTTTAAGGAGGCAGGACTGCCTATGCCCGATATAGAAGCAGTTGATGGTGGTGTGAGAATTACGTTTAAGAGGAGAAATGGTATAGATAATGCCACAGAAACGCAACAGAAAACGCAACAGAAAACGCAACAGAAAACGCAACAGAAAATAGTAGAGTTAATAAAAGAGAACTCATATATAACTACACAAGAGATAGCTGACGTTATAGGTATAAACAGAAGTAATGTATGGAGGCATACCAAGAAACTTCAAGAGCAAGGCATCATTCGTCATGTAGGCAGCGATAAGGGGGGGCATTGGGAAGTATTAACTTAGACAAAATAAAACAATCCAACCATCCGTTGTTTGGCTCATTTCTCGATATAGAGGTGCAATATCAGAGCAAGACCAGCATCCCAAGGATAGAAAATGGACAGAGATGCATCACTACATTCCTCTGACAGGCGATGGTTTTGAGTCAATATACTTTGGTGTAAACATTGAGCCTGAGATGAAAGAGAAAATGATGCGATACGCACTCCAAAAGCTAAACCCTCAAATAAACCTCTACCAGATGAGAGTGGATGCTGATGCTTTTCGACTGCAAGCGGAAAAGACAAACTAAAAACATGAACGAACAAGAGATAAGAGAACTGATTGCCCTGTTTAAGAAACATGGGTGAGAACCTGCGCTGTGCGATACACCTGTGTTGCTTGAAAACAATGCCATAAGAGCTGGGGTGCCTGAGGAACTGGGCAGGTTGGCGAGGGAATATGTGATGATACCTCGTGATATGTTGCCAGGAGAGCCTGCTATGTTCGTAAAGGTTGTAGGTGATAGTATGCAGGATGTGGGCATCATGGAGGGTGACAAGGTGCTACTGGCTGTGGGCAGAAAACCTTATACTGGTGATATAGTAGCAGCATTGATTGATGGTATGCCTACGCTGAAATCGTACTATGAGGCTGATGATGGCACTTGCTGGCTTATATCGCAGAACAAGGAGAAAGAGGATGTGTATCGTCCTATATTGCTTGACGAGAGGAATAATGCCATGATACAGGGTGTGGTGACTGAGATGACGAAGAGCGCACCAAGGGTAAGCCAGGCTATGCTGAGTAAGCGACTTGGTGATGCTGAGAAACGTATGCCATCGAAGAAGAAACTACTAAAAGCTATCAGCCAGACGTATGATGAAGGCTTGTGGTGGGGTTCTACAGCATGGGCTACTGTATATAGGGCACTGAAATATGATGGCAGCATGAGTGCCTTTGCACGTGAAATGCAGGATTTGCTCTGGGGAATGGACTTTGTATATGAACCTACTGCTGACTCTATAAGCAAGCCGCTAAGAGATGGAAGAATGATGGCTGAAATAGGAGAATGGGAGGCAAACGGAGTGGCACAGAGAAATATAAAGCTCGCAAAACGTTTGCGAAAACTACTGAACATCAAGTAATTGCGAAACAAACTATCCGAAAGTTATTTTCAAACTATCCGAAAATCGGATAGTTTTTTTTGTTTTCGGACACTTATTTTTCTTTTTTCTTCATAAACTATCGGAACTATCCGAAAAACTATCCGAAAATGATATGGGGGTGCGAACAAACTTCGCATCCCTATTTTTTGTCCGTAACTTTGCAAGCGGAAAGGGGAAACCCTGTACGAAACGGAACAAGTTCCTACGAAACGGTGCAAGCACCTACGAAAACGAAAACCCTAACCCTAACCCTAACAAGAAGTCCCCCTGCAGGGGGGATTTAGAGGGACTCGAGTATTGCGCTCGTACGCAGATAAACCTCAGAGACCGTGAAGAGGTTGTCAACCTACTCCTTGCAATGACCCGAGTGGAGATGGGTGCCAATGCTGCACAGCTACACGAGTTGAAAACAAGTGCCTACATAGGCTATGACCTTGCAGCAACCACTCCAGGATTCTTTAAGGAGATAAAAGATAACAGATGAGAGATGATAGATAAAAGATAATAGATAATAGATAAAAGATAATAGATAAAAGATAATAGATAAAAGATGATAGATGATAGATAATAGATAAAAGATGATAGATGAAAGATAATCTGTAAACTGTAATCTATAATCTATAATCTAAAAAATACGCTGGGCTGTGAAGCTCGGCGTATTTTTTGTATAGTCAACAAAGTCAACAAAGTCAACAAAGTCAACAACCCACACCTCACACTGCGGTGAGGGTGTAGATATAGACTACTGAGGCGGGAATGGCCATGAGGGAGGAGTCGAAACGGTCGAGGATGCCTCCGTGGCCTGGGAGGATATTGCCACTGTCCTTGATGCCGAGGGTGCGCTTGAAGAGCGACTCGACAAGGTCACCGAGGGTGCCGAAGATGACAACGACAAGGCCTAAGCCTACCCACTCGAGGAGTGACAGACCTGTCTCCGTAGCGCCGAAGGGGGCAAGGAGATGGCTCGTATCGACCCACGACATGAGGAGCGACACGAGGACGACGATGAGGGCACCGCCGATGCTGCCCTCCCACGACTTGCCTGGGCTGACACGGGGGAAGAGCTTGTGACGGCCGAGGAGCGAGCCTGTGCAGTAGGCACCGGTATCGTTCATCCATAGGAACACGAAGATGCTGAGGGGCAAGAGGAGGTTGTACTGCACACCATCGATGGTATAACGGAAGGCGAGGACGCTGAGACAGCTCAGGGGAAGGGCGATATACATCTGCGACAGCATGGAGTACGCCCAGTCGCTGATGGGGTCGGCACTGCGGGTGAAGAGTCCTGCACAGAAGAGATATACCACGGTGAGCAGGTAGGGGATGAAGACTGATGAGGGGGTGAGGTCGCTGCAGAAGCCTGCTACGGCGATGAAGAAGAACACTCCCGCTGCAGTGCAGATAAAGCGATTGACAGCGACACGACCGCTGTCATTGACAAGGCCGGTAAACTCCCATATCGCCATGCCGGTGACTAAGGCAAAGAACAGCGTCATCGCCATGGGACGCAAGAAACATATCACTACGGCGGCTACGAAGAGCACACCGGTTATCGTACGGACTATAAAGTTGTTCATTTCTTTTTAAAAGCTATCAGGAGTTAAAGGAGTTAAAGACTCTACTTAAGACTCATTCCCGTTATCGTTAATTATCTCCTCTGCCCTACTAGCCCAGGGGCGCTTGCCGAAAATCTTCTCTACATCGTCGGCAAAGATGACCTCACGCTGGAGGAGGAGCAGGGCGAGGGCATTGTGACCCTCCTTGTGCTCGAGGAGTATGTCCTTGGCACGGTCGTACTGCTCATTGACCATCTTGAGAACCTCATCGTCGATGATACGTGCCGTCTCGGCTGAGTAGGGTTTGGTGAAGGCATACTCATTATTGTCATAGTAGCATACGTTGGGCAGTTTATCGCTCATGCCATAGTAGGCTATCATGCTCTGCGACATCTTGGTGGCACGCTCGAGGTCATTCATGGCGCCTGTGGAGATATGGCCTGTGAAGAGTTCCTCGGCGGCACGACCGCCCATGAGCGAGCACATCTCGTCGAGGAGCTGCTCCTTGGTGGTGAGCTGTCGCTCCTCTGGCATATACCATGCTGCGCCGAGTGCCCTGCCTCGTGGCACTATGCTGACCTTGACGAGGGGGTTGGCATGCTGACAGAACCACGACACGGTGGCATGGCCTGCCTCATGGAGTGCTATGGCGCGCTTCTCCTCATCGGTCATAATCTTGGTCTTCTTCTCGAGACCGCCGATGATGCGATCGACAGCATCGAGGAAGTCCTGTTTGCCCACCTCCTTGCTGCCATGACGTGCTGCGATGAGGGCTGCCTCATTGCATACATTGGCAATGTCGGCACCTGAGAAACCTGGTGTCTGACGTGCGAGGAGATCGACATCGAGCTGGGGATCGACCTTGAGGGGACGGAGGTGTACTCCGAAGATGGCCTTGCGCTCGGGCAGGTCGGGGAGGTCAACGTGTATCTGACGGTCGAAGCGTCCTGCACGAAGGAGTGCCTTGTCGAGCATATCGACGCGGTTGGTGGCGGCGAGGATGATGACACCGGAGTTGGTGCCGAAGCCGTCCATCTCGGTGAGGAGGGCATTGAGGGTGTTCTCACGCTCATCATTGCCTCCCATGCCAGGGTTCTTGCTACGTGCACGTCCTATGGCGTCAATCTCATCGATGAAGATGATGGAGGGCGACTTCTCCTTGGCACGGGCGAAGGTATCGCGCACTCGTGATGCTCCCACGCCGACAAACATCTCGACGAAGTCGGAGCCTGACATAGAGTAGAAGGGCACCTCTGCCTCGCCTGCTACAGCCTTGGCAAGGAGGGTCTTACCAGTGCCTGGAGGACCTATGAGGAGGGCTCCCTTGGGTATCTTACCACCGAGGTCGGTATAGCGCTTGGGGTTCTTGAGAAAATCGACTATCTCCTGCACCTCCTGCTTGGCACCCTCCTGTCCTGCTACGTCCTTGAAGGTGATGCCAGGGGTGTTGCCCTTGTCAAACATCTGTGCCTTGCTCCTGCCCACGCTGAAGATGCCCATGCCGCCAGAGCCTGAGCCACCGCCCATGCGGTTCATGATGAGGAACCACAGGAAGATGAAGAATGCTACTGGTGCGAGGGAGATGAGGAAATCAACAAGACCGTTGCGGGTGTTGACCTCGTAGGAAAGTTCGCCCTTGAACTTGCCATCGGCACGCTCAGCATTGACAAACTGCTCCACCTGGTCGGTGCTGCCATAGAGCACGTCGAGGTAGGGATTGGGACCCGTCTGCTTGAGCGACATGTGGAAGACATCGCGTACGTGCTCCGACTTGACATACATACGGAGTTTGGACTCGCTCTTGTTGACTACTATGCGTGAGGCGTAGCCACGCTCTACGTAGGTCTTGAAACTACTGTAGGACGCAGTACGTGCTGGTGCCTGACCTATCTTCTGACCATCGCCCAGGAAATAGACTGCTGCGAGGGTGGCAAGAATGATGATATATACCCAGCTCATATTGAACTTGGGCATCTTGGGGGTGCGGTTGCCTCCTGCTGGGGAGGGTATATTAGGTGTTGTGCTTGGCATAGTTGTTTATCAATCTAAATCTGGTACTTCGGTGGTAGGGGCATCCTGCCACAGCTCTTCGAGGTTGTAGAAGTCACGTGCCTCGGGGAGGAAGATATGGACCATAAGGTCAACATAGTCCATGGCGACCCAGATACAGTTCTCGGTGCCTGCAGTGCGGATGGGTTTCTCACCGAGGTCCTTGCGCATGGTCTCCTCGACAGAGTCCATGATGGCCGACACCTGGGACGGCGAACCGCCCTCACAGATGACGAAAGCCTGGGTGACGACACCCTCCATGCCCTCGAGGTCTATTATGTTGACGCTGCGTCCCTTCTTCTCCTGTATGCCCTTGACAGCGGCAGAGACGAGTTTGTTTACGTTTTCTTTCATGTATATATGTGTGTATAAAAAATTTTGTGCAAAGGTAGTAAAAAAAGTTCATAGTACATAGTTCGGTGTAGATAGTTCGCGAAACATAGAGTTAAAAAATATTAAAGACAAATAGACTTTCAACTGTCAACTTTCAACTTTCAACTTTTCTTAGTACCTTTGCACCCAAAATGCCGAAAACCAAGACTTACGACATAGATATTAAGAGGGTGGCGGAGAGTTCAGGTGAAGTTTCCTACACGCTCGATGACAGCTATTTCGCAGGTCTGGAAGATGCCGAGATACAGCATGGCGAGGTAAGCGCCCAGATGCTTATACGCAAGGTGTCTGAGGGAGAGTTTACCCTTACCATCAGTATCGCAGGCAGCGTAACGGTACAATGCGACCGATGCCTCGACGACATGCAACAGCCAGTAAGCGGCGAGTGCTGCTACATGGTGCGATTCGGAGAGACACCCAGCATAACCGATGATGTCATCATAGTAAGCGAGACCACTGGAGTGCTCGATACGGCATGGCTCATCTATGAGGCTATAGCATTGGCAATACCCATTAAGCACGTTCATGCACCTGGAAAATGCAATGATGCGATGACACAAAAGCTCGAAGAGCTGTCAGCCACCCGAAGTGGTGATGAGATTGCAGAAGATGCTATGCCTGACCCTCGTTGGGCAGCGCTCGGCAAACTGAACTTAAAAAACTGAACAAAAAAAATTATTTAAAGAAAAATGGCACATCCTAAAAGAAGACAGTCAAAGACACGTACCCTTAAGCGTCGTACCCATGACAAGGCAGTAGCTCCAACACTTGCTGTATGTCCTAACTGCGGTGCATACTACGTATATCACACAGTATGTCCTACATGCGGACAGTACCGCGGCAAGCAGGCTATCGCTCAGGACGAGGCATAAGGGAAAGAGCACTTGCGAAACTAATACATTATATATAAATAATGGGTAAAGTAAACGCTGTAATCACCGGCATAGGCGGATACGTGCCAGAGTATATCCTCACCAACGAGGAGCTCTCGCGCATGGTGGAAACCAATGACGAGTGGATACTGACACGAGTAGGAATCAAGGAGCGCCGCATACTCAACGAGGAAGGACTGGGCTCAGCATACATGGCACGCAAGGCATGCCGACAGCTGATAGCCAAGACCGGAGTGGATCCACAGACGGTGGATTGCGTGATATGCGCCACGACGACTCCTGACTACCGATTCCCCTCCAACGCCTCAATAGTGATAGGCAAACTGGGCATGCAGAATGCACACGGTTTTGACGTGTCATGCGCCTGCTGCGGTTTCCTCTATATGCTCGACCTCGCATCAGCAATGATACAGAGCGGCAGATACAAGAGAATCATAGCAGTGGCTGCCGAGAAGATGTCATCAATGGTGGACTACCAGGACAGACAGACCTGTGTGCTCTTTGGTGACGGCGCTGCAGCAGCAATGCTCGAGGCAACGGAGGAAGAGGGAGTAGGATTCCAAGACTCATTCCTCAGAACAGACGGCAAGGGACTACCATTCCTGCACATGAAGGCGGGAGGCTCTGTATGTCCTGCATCACACTATACGGTGGATCACCGCATGCACTACATCTATCAGGAAGGCAGAACGGTATATAAGTACGCCGTGACCTCAATGTCGGACGACATAAAGGAGATAATGCGACGTAACAACCTGCAGCCCGAGGATGTCAACTGGGTGATACCTCACGAAGCCAATATGCGCATCATCGAGGCAGTGACAAGCCGACTCGACGTGCCGATGGAAAAGGTGATGGTCAACATAGAGCACTACGGCAATACCAGTGCTGCCAGCATAGCCCTCGCCATGTGGGACTTTGAAAAGAAACTCAAGAAAGGCGACAACGTACTGCTCACGGCATTCGGAGCCGGATTTGTACATGGAGCAAGTTTCTACAAATGGGGATATGACGGCGACAAGGTAAAATAATTCTGATGAATAAGGAACATAAAGCAGGATTTGTAAATATCGTTGGCAATCCCAACGTGGGTAAAAGTACGCTCATGAACCAATTGGTTGGTGAGCGTATTTCTATTGCGACATTCAAGGCGCAGACCACACGACACCGTATCATGGGAATAGTCAACACGGAGGATATGCAGATAGTATTCTCCGATACGCCTGGAGTGCTGAAGCCCAACTACAAACTACAGGAGTCGATGCTCGCCTTCTCAGAGTCGGCGCTGACGGATGCCGACGTGCTGCTCTACGTCACCGACGTGGTGGAGAAGCCCGAGAAAAACATGGAATTTCTGGAGAAGGTAGCCAAGATGTCAACACCCGTGATACTGCTCATCAACAAGATAGACATGCTGGAGCAGGGCAAGGGCAAGGCATCATCGACACAGCAGCTGTCGGACATAGTGGAGAAATGGCACACCCTGCTGCCCAATGCCGAGATACTGCCACTGTCGGCAAAAAACAAGTTCGGAGTGGATATGCTGCTCAAGAGGATAAAGGAACTATTGCCCGAGTCACCAGCATACTTCGACAAAGAACAACTGACGGACAAGCCTGCCCGATTCTTCGTGACGGAGATAATACGCGAGAAGATACTGCTGTACTACGACAAGGAGATACCGTACAGCGTAGAGGTGAGATGTGATGAGTTTAAGGAAAAGGATAATGCCATACACATCTCAGCAACGATATTCGTAGAACGAGACTCGCAGAAAGGCATCATAATAGGCCATCAGGGCATAGCGATAAAGAAAATGAGCACAGAGGCACGGAAGGCACTGGAGAAATTCTTTGACAAGAGAATATATCTCGAGACCTTCGTCAAAGTAGATAAAGACTGGCGCTCAAACGAAAAAGAACTTAACTCCTTCGGATATAATCCACAGTAGAATACAAATGGGAAATTTAGTAGCGATAGTAGGAAGACCTAATGTAGGCAAATCTACACTATTCAACAGACTGACAAAGACACGCCACGCCATAGTAAGTGACGTGGCAGGTACCACGCGCGACAGACAGTACGGCAAGGTAGAATGGAACGGCAAGGAATTTTCCATTGTCGATACTGGTGGCTGGGTGGTCAACAGCGATGACATATTTGAGGATGCCATAAGGGAGCAGGTGAAGATAGCTACTGAGGAGGCTGACCTCATAATGTTTCTGGTGGACGTGCAGACAGGAGTGACAGACCTCGACAGCGACGTGGCACTGATACTGCGCAAGACAAAGTTGCCAGTGATACTCGTATGCAACAAAACCGACAATAATGACCAACAGTACTATGCAGCAGACTTTTACCGTCTGGGACTGGGCGAGCCATACTGCGTGAGTGCTGCAAGCGGATTTGGCACTGGCGACCTGCTCGACATGATACTCGAGAAGCTACCATCAGAGGAGGATAACGACATAGAGGAGTCACTGCCACGCTTTGCCGTTGTGGGAAGACCTAATGCAGGCAAGTCGAGCATCATCAACGCCTTTATAGGCGAGGAGCGCAACATAGTGACCGATATAGCCGGCACGACACGCGACTCGATATATACGAGGTACAACAAGTTTGGCTTTGACTTCTACCTAGTGGATACAGCAGGAATACGACGCAAGAACAAAGTGAGCGAAGACCTGGAGTTTTACAGCGTCATGCGCTCTATACGTGCCATAGAAAACTCCGATGTGTGCATACTCATGATAGATGCCACGAGAGGTATAGAGGCGCAGGATATGAACATATTCCAGCTCATACAGAGAAACAACAAGTCACTCGTGGTAGTGGTAAACAAGTGGGACCTGGTGGAGGACAAGTCGCAAGTGGCAGTAAAACACTTTGAAAACACCATACGCGACAGGATGGCACCATTTACGGACTTCCCCATCATCTTCGCTTCAGCAACGACGAAGCAGCGTATATTCAAGGTGCTCGAGACAGCAAAGCAGGTATATGTAAACCGTAAGGCGAAGATAGGCACCAGCAAACTCAACGAGGTGATGCTGCCTATCATAGAGGCTACACCACCACAGAGCGTAAAGGGCAAATACATCAAGATAAAATACTGCACACAGGTGCCTGATACGCAGATTCCGACATTCGTATTTTATGCCAACCTGCCACAGTATGTCAAGGAGCCATATCGACGTTTCCTCGAAAACCAGATACGCAGCCACTGGACACTGACGGGGTCGCCGATAAACATTTTTATCAGACAGAAGTAACTCATACACACACACCACATCATAAACACCATAGAAGCCTTGAAACATCTGCCTATAATAGTAATAATGTGCCTCGTCACTATCGCCTGCTCAAAAGAGGTGAATCAGGAGGAGTATGCCCTGCAGGCTGCAAAGGCATACTACGATCAGCTCGTACAGGGCAACTATGACGCTATGGTAGAAGGCACATGGCGCAATGACTCACTGCCACAGGACTACAAGGAGCAGCTGAGCCTCAACATACAACAATACCTGGAAAACATACAGAAAGAGCACAAAGGGATAAACCACGTGGAGGCACTGAGGGCAAAGTGTGACACGCTGAAGACGGCCAACGACTCGAGCATCGTGACAGCAGAGGCATTTCTCGCCTTGTGCTTCAACGACAGCACACGTGAGGAAATAGTAGTCCCAATGGTGCATAATGCAGATATCTGGTACCTGAGATAGTAAAAAAAAATCTTAAAAAATTTGTTATTACCATTTTTTTTATTAACTTTGTGTACGCAATACGAAGTTAACAGACTATTCATTCACTTTTTATACCTATGAATATTACAAGCGATTTCAGAAATTTTGCCACCAGCAAGGTAGGCATGAGCGGTATGGTGCTCGATGACATAATGAAGGCACAGAACCAATACCTCAACCCATACATACTCGAGGAGCGCCAGCTCAACGTGACACAGATGGACGTATTCTCACGCCTCATGATGGAGCGCATAATATTCCTCGGCACGGAAATCAACGACTATACATCAAACACGATACAGGCACAGTTGCTCTACCTCGACTCAACAGACCCTGAGAAGGACATCTCAATATACATCAACAGCCCTGGCGGCAGCGTGACAGCAGGACTGGGCATATATGACACCATGCAGTTTGTCACCAGCGACGTGTCAACAATATGCACTGGCATGGCAGCCTCAATGGGTGCAGTACTGCTGGTAGCCGGCAGCGAAGGCAAGCGTCAGGCCCTACCCCACTCCCGCGTGATGATACACCAGCCACTGGGAGGCGTACAGGGACAGGCAAGCGACATCGAGATAGAGGCAAAGGAGATACAGAAGTTCAAGAAGGAACTCTACACCATCATCAGCAACCACTCACACACGCCATACGACAAGGTGTGGGCAGACTCAGACCGCAACTACTGGATGACTGCCGAAGAGGCAAAGGAATATGGCATGATAGACCAGGTGCTGACAAAGAAAAGCAAAGCATAAAAAAGAAAGTAAAGAAAAAAAAATCGTATCGCAAGATAATCATTAATGGCAAAGAAAAAGAACTACTGTAGCTTCTGCGGACGTTCGGAAGATGAGGTGTCGATACTCATAACGGGTATGAACGGCTTCATATGCGACCAGTGCGTGGGACAGGCATACGAGATAACACAGAGCATAGCCGAAAACAATGCACTTGGTGACGAGAAAGCTGCAAAGAAAGAAGCTGCACAGGGTAAATTTAAAGGCACGAAGGATATACCTAAACCACAGGAGATAAAGGAGTATCTGGACCAATACGTCATAGGACAGGAGGATGCCAAGAAATATCTCTCGGTAGCCGTATATAACCACTACAAACGACTGTCACAGCCCGATACCGATGACGGCATAGAGATAGAGAAGAGCAACATCATAATGGTGGGCTCAACAGGTACTGGTAAGACACTCCTCGCCAGGACGATAGCAAAACTGCTCAACGTGCCTTTCACCATAGTAGATGCCACAGTATTTACTGAGGCAGGCTACGTAGGAGAAGATGTAGAGAGCATACTCACACGACTGCTGCAGGTGGCCGACTATGACCTGGAGGCTACTCAGAGAGGCATAGTATTTATCGATGAGATAGACAAGATAGCACGAAAGAGCGACAACCCAAGCATCACACGCGACGTGAGCGGAGAGGGTGTGCAGCAGGGTATGCTGAAACTCCTCGAGGGCACCATAGTCAATGTGCCACCAAAGGGAGGACGAAAGCATCCTGACCAGGAGTATATACACGTGGATACGAGGAACATACTCTTTATATGCGGTGGTGCCTTTGACGGCATAGAACGCAAGATAGCACAGCGACTGAACACCCACACCATAGGTTACAACAGTGTGCAGAACACCCGCAAGATAGACAAGAAGGACATGATGCAGTACATAGCACCACAGGACCTCAAGGCATTCGGACTGATACCTGAGATAATAGGTCGCCTGCCAGTGCTCACACACCTCAACCCTCTTGACCACGATGCACTGCGACGCATACTCGTAGAACCGAAGAACAGCATAGTGAGACAGTACATCAAACTCTTCAAGATGGACAACATAGAACTCACATTCACGACCGAGGCGCTGGACTACATCGTGGACAAAGCAGTAGAGTACAAACTCGGAGCACGTGGACTGCGCTCCATCGTGGAGACTATCATGACCGACATCATGTTTACTGCTCCATCGCAGAAGATATCAAAATTTGAACTGACCAAACAATATGCTGAAGAACAACTTGAAAAGAACGGAGGCATAAGTCTGGCAAACTAAAAACAGAATAACGGACCACCCACCCTAAAAAAAGAAAATCCGTTACACCTTTGTAATACATGAACGCTAACCTAAATGATGAACTAAAACGTCACTTCGGCTTTGACAAGTTTAAGGGCAAACAGGAAGAGGTGATAAAAAATCTGCTTGACGGCAACGATGGCTTTGTGCTGATGCCGACAGGCGGAGGTAAGTCATTATGCTACCAACTGCCATCACTCATCATGGAGGGTACGGCGATAGTCATATCACCACTCATAGCACTGATGAAAAACCAGGTGGACGTCATCAATGGCATCAGCGAACAGGATGGCGTGGCACACTGCCTCAACTCGTCAATGAACAAAGCTGCCATAGACCAGGTGAAGAGCGATGTGACAAGCGGCATCACGAAACTGCTCTATATGGCACCCGAATCACTCACCAAGGACGAGTACATCAATTTCCTAAAGGGAGTGAAGGTGTCATTCTATGCTGTTGACGAGGCACACTGTATATCAGAATGGGGACATGACTTCAGACCTGAGTACCGCAGGATACGTCCTATCATAGACAACATAGGCAGAGCACCCATCATAGCACTTACAGCAACAGCAACAGAGAAGGTGCGCTCGGATATAAAAAAGAGCCTGGGCATATCGGATGCGAAAGACTTTATGAGTTCGTTCAACAGACCGAGCCTGTACTATGAGGTACGACAGAAAGACAACTCCATAGACAAGCAGATCATAAAGTTTATAAAGCAGAACGCCGGCAAGAGCGGTATAGTATATTGTCTGTCACGCAAAAAGGTGGAGGAACTCGCTGAGGTACTGAAAACCAATGACATAAAGGCTGAGGCATACCACGCAGGACTGGACAATGCCGTAAGAAATACGACACAGGACGACTTCCTCATGGAGCGCATAGACGTCATCGTGGCAACGATAGCATTCGGCATGGGAATAGACAAACCCGACGTACGCTTCGTGATACACTACGACATACCCAAATCGCTCGAAGGATACTACCAGGAGACAGGACGTGCCGGACGTGACGGAGGAGAGGGCAAATGCATAGCCTTCTATTCGCATAAGGACCTACAGAAACTTGAGAAATTCATGGACTCCAAGCAGGTCACCGAACAGGAGATAGGACGACACCTGCTACAGGAGACGGCGGCATATGCCGAGTCATCAATATGCCGACGCAAGATGCTGCTCAAATACTTCGGAGAGGTATATCCCAAGGACAACTGCGGAAACTGTGACAACTGCCTGCACCCAAAGACAAAGATACCAGCAAAGAAGGAACTGGAGCTGGCACTGCAGTCGATCCTTGCCCTCAACGAGAGTTATAAGACATCGTACATCATAGACTTTATCAAGGGAAGAAAGACTGACGACATAGAGTCGCATAAGCACCACGTACTCAAGGAGTTTGCCTGCGGCAAGGCATACAACGACAAGATATGGACACCCCTCATCAGGAGAGCCATAATCGATGGATATATAAAGAAAGACATCGAGAGCTTCGGTAATCTGAAAGTGACACCAGAGGGACATGAATGGCTAAAGAAACCATCGGACTTCTATATCACCGAAGACAACAACTATAATGACGACACAAGCGAGAGCATGGGCAATGGAGCCAGCGCACTCGACCCCACCCTGTACGCCATGCTGAAAGACCTGCGCAAGTCACAGGCTGCAAAGCATAATGTACAGCCGTACATAGTCTTCATGGAGAGTTCGCTGGAACAGATGGCAACGGTATATCCCGTCACCCTACAGGAGCTGCAAAACATACAGGGAGTCGGACAGGGTAAGGCAAAACGCTACGGACAGCCATTCTGTGACCTCATACAGAAATACTGCGAGGAGAACGAGATAGAACGACCAGAGGACATGCGAGTACGCAGCGTGGCAAAAAACTCCATGCAGAAGCTTAAAATAGTACAGTGCGTGGACCGTAAAATGCCACTCGATGACATAGCAAAGTCGCTCGGAATAAAATTTACCGAACTGCTCGATGAGATGGAGGCAATAGTGTATAGCGGCACAAGGCTGAACCTCGACTACTACATCGAGGACACCATGGATGAAGAACAGATTGACGACATCTATGAATACTTCAAAGAAGCTGATACCGACAGCCTGAAAGAGGCCTTCAAGGAATTTGGCGGAGACTACTCAGATGAGGACGTCAGACTGATACGTCTGAAATATATATCAGAAAACGCGAATTAACAAAGTTAAAAAGTACGAAAACAACCGCTTTTTCGTACTTTTTTTGTATCTTTGCATCTCAATCGTATATTAACAGAAAACATTTAAACTATAATGGCACAGCAAGAAGACGTATTTAAGAAGATAGTAAGCCACTGCAAGGAGTATGGCTTCGTATTTCCATCAAGCGACATATATGACGGTCTGGGAGCCGTATATGACTACGGACAGAATGGCGTGGAGATGAAAAATAACATCAAGCAGTATTGGTGGCAGTCAATGGTGCTCCTGCACGACAACATCGTGGGCATCGACTCATCTATCTTCATGCACCCTACGATATGGAAGGCTTCTGGTCACGTCGATGCTTTCAATGACCCACTCATAGACAACCGCGATTCCAAAAAGCGCTACCGTGCTGACGTGCTCATAGAGGAGCAGATGGCAAAGTACGAGGAAAAGATTGCCAAAGAGATAGCAAAGGCTCAGAAGAAATTCGGCGACAGCTTCAACGAGCAGCAGTTCAGAGAGACCAACCCACGCGTCATAGAGAATCAGAAGAAGTTTGACGAGCTTCATGCACGCTATGCTGACGCCATGAACAAGATGGACCTCGAAGCGCTCAAGCAGATAATCCTCGACGAGGAGATAGTATGCCCTATCTCAGGCACTCGCAACTGGACTGACGTACGCCAGTTTAACCTGATGTTCTCAACAGAGATGGGTGCATCGGCTGACAACTCTATGAAGATATACCTGCGACCAGAGACAGCACAGGGTATTTTCGTAAACTACCTCAACGTGCAAAAGACGGGACGTATGAAGATACCTTTCGGCATAGCACAGATAGGCAAGGCATTCCGCAATGAGATAGTAGCACGACAGTTTATCTTCCGCATGCGTGAGTTTGAACAGATGGAGATGCAGTTCTTCATCAAGCCAGGCACCGAACTTGACTGGTTTGCTAAGTGGAAGGAAACTCGTATGAAGTGGCATCAGAATCTCGGATTCGGTGCAGAGAACTACCGTTTCCATGACCATGACAAACTCGCTCACTATGCTAATGCCGCTACAGACATCGAGTTCCACATGCCATTTGGCTTCAAGGAGGTGGAGGGTATCCACTCACGTACCAACTTCGACCTGTCACAGCATGAGAAGTTCTCAGGCAAGCAGATAAAGTACTTCGACCCAGAGATTAACGAGTCATACACTCCATACGTCATCGAGACATCAATAGGTGTTGACCGCATGTTCCTCTCTATCATGTGCCACTCTTATGAGGAGGAGAAACTTGAAAATGGCGAGACACGTACAGTGCTGCACCTGCCAGCTGCCATAGCACCAGTAAAACTTGCTATCTTCCCTCTCACCAAGAAGGACGGACTGCCAGAAAAGGCTATGGAGATAATGAACGACCTGAAGTTCCACTTCAACTGTAAGTACGAGGAGAAAGACCAGATCGGCAAGCGCTATCGCCGTCAAGATGCTATCGGCACTCCTTTCTGTGTCACCGTTGACCATCAGACTCTGGAGGACAACACTGTGACACTGCGTTATCGTGACTCTATGGAGCAGAAACGTGTTGCCATAGCCGACCTTCGCGGAATAATAGAGGATCAGGTTACCATCACCTCTTTGCTTAAGAAATTGCAATAACTCATGAAACTCAACGTTATAACAGCATTGCTTCTGACAAGTATGGTCTTCGTCGCATGTTCTAATGATGACGATGACACCTCGGCAGAATACTACAACTGGCAAGCTCGCAACGACGCTTATTTTGAACAAAAGTTTCAAGAGGCAAGCGAGTACATCGCTGCTGGCAGAGAAGACTGGTATCAGATACTGTCATACTCCAAGAACAATGCTGACAAACATACCAACTACATCATTGTCAATGTATTGGAGCAAGGCAAAGAATCCCACAAAGAGGTGATTGACGGTACGAAGAATACCACCAACGGACTGCGCTGTCCTATCGTGGGCGACACCTGTACCATCACCTATCGTGGCAATCTGATACCATCAAAGTCATACTCCACCATAGCATCACCTGACGACATCGAAGTAGGCTATCAGTTTGATACCAAGTGGTACGGATCTTCTCTGATACTCAGCGAGGCACTCTACTCACCACTTACGCCAAATGCTGTCGTAGATGGCTTTTCTACAGCATTGCAGTACATGCACCCTGGTGACCGATGGAGAGTGTATATACCCTACGACTTAGGTTATGGCTCTTCATCAAAGGATAAAGTACAGGCATACAGTACCTTGATATTCGATATCTATATGAAGAGTTTCAAGACTAAGCAGAAAAGTTCTGAGGAAAAGCAGTAACAACAGCCTTTACCACACAGAGCAAATAAAGCAAAGCACCTAATAACACATTTCATGGACGAAGAAACAAACATGAACTATACAGAGGTTAACGAGACGGAATCAACGGATTACCGTCCCGTTAATCGTTTTGACGCATCGGCAGTACACCACCTCTCCGGCATGTACCAAAACTGGTTTCTCGACTATGCCTCATCAGTGATACTTGATCGTGCCGTACCTCACATAGAGGATGGCCTGAAACCCGTACAGCGTCGCATCCTGCACTCTATGAAGCGTATGGATGACGGAAGGTTCAATAAGGTTGCCAACATCGTAGGCCACACCATGCAGTTTCACCCACATGGTGATGCCTCCATCGGCGATGCGCTGGTGCAGCTCGGCCAGAAGGACTTGCTTGTTGACACACAGGGCAACTGGGGCAACATTCTGACAGGCTCCTCTGCTGCAGCACCACGATACATCGAGGCACGACTCAGCAAGTTTGCCCTTGAGACGGTGTTCAATCCCAAGACTACCGAATGGCAGATGTCTTACGATGGTCGTAACAAGGAACCCGTGATGCTGCCTGCAAAATATCCGCTACTGCTGGCACAGGGAGCAGAGGGTATCGCTGTAGGACTGAACTGCAAAATCATGCCCCACAACTTTTGTGAGATATGTGATGCTGCCATAGCATACCTGCGTGGTGAGGAGTTTCATCTCTATCCCGACTTCCCCACTGGTGGATCAGTGGATGTAAGCAAGTACAATGATGGCAAGCGCGGAGGCTCCATAAAGGTTCGTGCAAAGATTGAAAAGATTGACCAGAAAACGCTGGTAATACGCGACATACCATTCTCCAAGACATCAGAGACACTTATCGAATCAATCACCAAGGCCGTTGACAAGAACAAGATAAAGGTACGCAAAATCGAAGACCTCACAGCAGCCAATGTTGAGATACTTATACATCTCATGCCTGGTGTCTCATCCGACAAAACCATCGATGCTCTGTACGCCTTTACCGACTGCGAGATAAGCATTTCGCCAAACTGCTGTGTCATCAAGGATAAGAAACCGCAGTTCCTCACCGTCAGCGACGTTTTGGAGAGCAGCGCTCAGCAGACCATGTCGCTCCTCAAGCAGGAACTAGAGATACGACGTCAGGAGTTGCTCGAACAACTTTTCTTCTGTTCCCTCGAGAAGATATTTATCGAGGAGCGCATCTATAAGGACAAGAAGTACGAGAATGCTACCTCCATGGATGCTGCCTGCGAGCATATCGACGATCGCCTCACACCATACTATCCACATCTGGTGAGAGAGGTCACCAAGGATGACATACTGCGCCTCATGGAGATAAAGATGAAGCGAATACTGAAATTCTCCAAGGACCAGGCAGAGGACCTCATAAAGAGGATAGAGGGCGAGATAGCTGAGATAGAGCGTGACCTCGGCCGCATAGTCGATGTGACATGCGAGTGGTTTGAACACCTAAAGGAAAAGTATGGCGCTGAGCATCCACGTCTCACTGAGATACGCAACTTTGACACCATCGAGGCAACAAAAGTTGCTGAAGCCAACAAAAAACTCTATATCGACCGCCATGAGGGTTTCATCGGCACGGGACTCAAGAAAGCAGAGTATGTATGCAACTGTTCCGACATCGATGATATCATCATCTTCTATCGCGATGGCAAGTACAAGATCACACGAGTAGCAGAGAAGATTGACGTAGGAAAAAATGTCATGCACCTCCAGGTATGGAAAAAGGGCGACAAGCGCACCATATACAACTGTGTATATCGTGACGGCCGTCAGGGACGATACTACGTCAAGCGCTTCTTCGTTGATGCCAGCACACGTGACCGTGAGTATGACATCACCCAGGGCACACCTGGTTCGAGAGTCATCTATTTCACCGCCAACCCCAACGGTGAGGCAGAGGTGATAAAGGTCACCATGGAGCCTGGACCCAAGATTAAGCGTATATTCTTCGACTACGACTTCTCCGTACTCGATATCAAGGGACGCTCCTCTAAGGGCAACATACTGTCCAAGAGTCCTATACACAAGATAGGTCTAAAGTCACATGGACGCTCCACCCTCGGAGGCAGGGAGATATGGTGGGATGCTGATGTCAACCGCCTCAACTACGACCAGCACGGTGTGTCACTCGGCAAGTTCGGAGAGGGCGACCAACTCCTTGTGGTGCTCAGCAATGGCGACTTCTATATCACCACCGCTGATACCGCCAACCATTTCGAGAACAATATCCTCAGAATAGAGAAGTGGGATGCCCAGAAACCATGGACAGCAGTAGTCATCGATGCTGACAACAATCGCCATGCTTACATCAAGCGATTTGAGATGGATGCCATAAAGAATCACCGCAACTTTGTGGGCGAAAATCCTGATAGCCAACTGCTTATACTTAGCGATGTAGCTTTCCCACGCATTCAGGTTACATTCGGCGGTGCCGACTCTTTCCGCGAACCACTTGAGATAGACTGCGAGGAGTTTGTTGCCGTCAAGGGCTTCAAGGCAAAGGGCAAACGCATCTCAACATTCGCCATTGACTCCGTCACCGAACTGGAACCACTACGATTCCCTGAAGTAAGCGAAAATACGGACGAGGATGATGGTTCTTCTTCTGAAGAAGAGGAGAATCTCGACCCTGATGCAGGAAAGTCACAGCAGGATGTACTCGATGAGTTGACAGGTCAGCTCAACCTATTCGATTAACCCACTCCCACCCTTTCTGCTCATGAGGTCGTTCGCTACATTATTTATCCTGTGCATAATACAGATATGTTATGCACAGGATAAATTTGTTTCCACACAACTCTCTGTAGGACACCTCAACCAACTTGACACATACCTCTCCCATGAGAAGTACTATGGCACAGAGTGGCGCTTCATCTCCGACGTAGTGCGCGACAGCAGGAAGCATCCCCTCACCTACTCCCTTACCCACGAAGGAGCATTCGCCAATACCCACAACCGTGCTGACAATGCCAACGCGCTCAGCGGCCACTACGACTTCGCCTATGCTGTCATGCGACACTTTGATGTCACACATCACGAAGTCTCCCATCTCCGTCTCTATGCCGGACTGTTCGCTGGTGCTGACATAGGATTTTGCTACAACACCCGCAATTCATCCAACAACCCTGCCCAGGGCTATGCCTCTGTCAATATCGGAGCCAACCTCATGGCACGTTACAACTTCACCTTATGGCACAAAGCAGTAGCCATCACCTACCAGGCACGCATCCCATTTGTGGGACTTGCCTTCTCACCCAACTACGGACAGTCCTACTATGAGATGTTCAGCGAGGGCGTGTATGACCACAACATCGTGTTCACCTCTATCGCCACCTTCCAACTACGACAGCAACTGTCATTCGACATCAGCATAGCACCACGTACTGCTCTGCGTATAGGTTACCTCGGTGATATACGTCAGGCAGAGCCAAACAATCTCAAACAACATCAGTGGTATAATGCTGTTGTTCTGGGAGTTACACTACGTAAATAAAACTATTACATGAACAAAGTATCCTCACTCTTTTCCCTATTGCTATCGATGCTGCTTTTAGCAAGTTGTGTCGATGTGGAGGAGTATGACAACTCCGCCCAGGGCAATCTCGAGGCACTGTGGCACATCATGGATGAGCACTATTGTTTCTTCGAGGAGAAGGGTGTCGATTGGGATGCTATACACACAGAATACTCAAAGCAGGCCACAGGCGACATGTCACGCAGCCAGCTCTTTGAGTTGCTCGCCAATATGCTGGGCACCCTCCAGGATGGCCACGTCAACCTCTCCGCATCCTTTGACTATTCACGCAGTTGGTCATGGAAGGAGGACTATCCTGATAATTTCTCACACACCATCCAGCGCAAGTACCTGGGCACCAGCAGCGAGTACAAGGTTTCCTCTGGCATCAGTTACAAGATACTCGACGACAATATCGGCTACATGTATATTGGCAGTTTTGAAGACGAGATAGGCACAGGCAATCTTGACGAGATCCTCACATATCTCGCCCCCTGCAACGGACTCATAATCGACGTACGAAGCAATGGCGGCGGCAAACTCACCGAGGCACAGAAGGTGGCATCACGCTTCATCAGTCAGGAGTGTCTCGTAGGATACATGCGCCACAAGGTTGGCAGTGGACACAACGAACTCGGCGACTGGGAGCCTACCCGTCTCCTACCATCTTCAGGCATACGCTGGACCGCCAACCCCGTCTGCATACTCACCAACCGCAGTGTCTATAGCGCTGCCAACGAGTTTGTCAAGTATATGAAAGCGATAGCCCTCAATACCATCTCACGTACCCCCTCCACTATAATCATCATCGGTGACACCACGGGAGGTGGCTCAGGCATGCCATACTCCGACGAACTACCCAACGGATGGGCAGTGAGAATGTCTGCTTGCCCCATGTACGACGTCAACAAGCAGTGCACCGAGTTTGGCATCGTCCCCGATGTCAGCATCGATATGAGCGAGGCATCCATGCAGCAGGGTATCGACGATATCATCGAAACAGCACGTCGCGAATTGACAGTTAACAATTAACAGCTGAAATAGACAAAAGTCAAAAAAACTTAAACGACAGCAAAACTTTCAACTTTCAACTTTCAACTTTCAACTATTATTTGTACCTTTGCTATCCCAATAGAACAATAGAACAAAATCATAAAACAAAAAAGGAGAAAACAAACTATGAAGTACCTTACAGACGAAAAACTCGTTATTGTCGGAGCAGCAGGCATGATAGGCTCCAATATGGCTCAGACAGCCTTGATGCTGGGTTTGACCAGCAATCTGTGCCTCTACGATGTATTCTCACCCG
The DNA here is from genome assembly GCA_017642485.1 of Prevotella sp. GTDB lineage: Bacteria > Bacteroidota > Bacteroidia > Bacteroidales > Bacteroidaceae > Prevotella. Next base: position 54,211 of record JAGCPC010000114.1, read on the forward strand.
AAGGTGTGGCAGAGGAGATGCGCCAGAGCGGTTTCGATGATGCTAATATCACTGCCACAACTGACGTTGCCGAGGCATTCAAGGATGCCAAGTATATCATCTCGTCAGGTGGTGCGCCACGTAAGGACGGCATGACACGTGAGGACCTGCTCCGTGGCAACTGCGAGATAGCTGCCGACCTCGGTCGCAATATCAAGCAGTACTGCCCTGATGTGAAGCACGTTGTCATCATCTTCAACCCTGCCGACATGACAGGCCTCGTTACCCTTATATGGTCAGGACTGAAGCCATCACAGGTTTCTACCCTCGCAGGTCTCGACACCACACGTCTGCGCACAGCACTGGCTCACAAGTTCGGCGTAATGCAGACAGAGATATCCAACTGCGCTACCTACGGTGGTCACGGCGAGCAGATGGCAGTATTCGGCAGCAGTGCCGTAGTGGCAGGTCGCAAGCTCATGGACATAGTGGGCACCGATGAGTTCCCTGAGGAGGAATGGGAGCAGATGCAGCAGGATGTCACCAAGGGTGGCTCACGCATCATCAAGCTTCGCGGTCGCTCTTCTTTCCAGAGCCCTTCTATCCTCTCTGTTCAGATGATCGAGGCGGTAATGGGCGGTCGTCCTTTCCCATGGCCAGCAGGTGTATATTGCAATGACAAGCGTTTCAACCACATCGTAATGGGTATGGATACCACGTTCACCACTGAGGGCGTAACATATAAGATTCCAGAGGGTACGAAGGATGAGATGGCACGTCTGCACTCCAGCTACATACACCTCACCGCTATGCGCGATGAACTCGTTGAGATGGGTGTTATCCCAGCAGTAGAAAACTGGCATGAGGTAAATCCTAACCTTTAAAGGTTAAGGTTAACGTTAAGGTTAAACCCCCATGCGCATCGGTATATTCGGAGGGTCATTCAACCCTATACATAATGGACACATAGCACTCGGCACCACCATGTTGGGTGCTATGTCGTTAAATGAGGTGTGGTATCTCGTTTCGCCTCAGAACCCGCTCAAGCAGTCATCCACCGATCTCCTCGATGAGAATCTGCGCTATCATTTGGTGGAGGTAGCCCTTACCGACCACCCCCACCTCGTAGCCTCAGATTATGAGTTTTATCTGCAGCGTCCCTCCTACACCTGGAACACTCTTCAACATCTCAAGGTTGACTACCCTCAGCACGACTTCGTACTCATCATAGGTGGCGACAATCTTGCCAAATTTCATAAGTGGGCACACCATGATAATATTCTCCAGAACTACGAGATAGCCGTCTATCCGCGTAGTGACAGCGGCATTCCTGAGTGGACCACCCACTACCCCAACATTCACATCATCGACGTGCCCAAGGTCGATATATCGTCCACCCAGCTGCGCCAGATGATAAAACATGGCGACGATATCACCCCTTTCGTACCCCCACAGGTAGCCCTCGAGGTGGAGAAATCATCCCTTTATAGGTGAAAAATTGTTTCAAACCCCACTTTTCTATCAAAAACACACCCTTGAATCAAAAAAAAGCACTAACTTTGTGACAATTCACAATTCACAGTTCACA
>JAGCPC010000115.1 GCA_017642485.1 Prevotella sp.
AAGATTTAATCCTCCCTGACGCTCTGATATCATAACGACGGTCTCTGGAGGCACACGCTCCAAGGTGCCTTCAACAATGACTGGAAGTATAGAATCCTTTTTCTCGGTCTTTGATTCCTGTGCCCATCCTGCAATAGAAAAGAGCATAAGCAATAATGACATACCGCTTTTTCTCATAGATTTTAGTCTTGTTTTAGTTATTATGTAATTGTTTGCAAAGATAAGCATTTCTCATGATACCGCCAAATATTATTGCAGTTTTTTGTAGTTCCTTTGTTCTGCCTCCTATGATCCTTCGTTCTGCCTCCTATGATCCTTCGCATTCTATGTTAAATTCCAAGTAAATTTCTATTTTTAACTATATATTTAACACTTTGTCGTCACGCAGCGTTGATAGCTGCATGATAATCGTAATCCGGGTTGTATTTTTCACCCTTTCTGACCATGGCAGTAATGACATGCAACAACTTGTTCTTAACGTTATTGACAGCAACAGGTTTCTTCTTTCCAGCCTCGAGAAGCCTGTGGTAATATATAGCCATCTGCGGACAGAAGTTGACGGATGCGAGCGCAGCCTGTGTCAGCAGGGCCTTGATCAGTTTGTTGGCAAACGGACTCACATGTGCAGGTGTGTTCACGCTGGTGCCCGACTGTCGCCCGAAAGGAGCCACTCCGTAGTAGCAGGCTATCTTACGCGAGTCATAGTCGAAGCGGCTGAAGTTGTCCGTATAGACAATCAGGCAGACTGCGTTCTGTGCTCCGACGCCTGGTACTGAGGTGATGATCTCGAAGTTCCTCTGCAGCTCCTCATCCTCGTCTATGATCTGCTGTATCCTCTTGTCGCATTCTGCTATCTTCTTGTTGAACTCGCTGATGAGATGCTTGCTGCTCATTGCCATGAAACGGCTGATGTCGGACTTCTGCTGAGTGAGCTGCTTCTCGCCCTTGCGTAATGTGATACAGACCTTCAGCTTGACAAGATTGTGACGATACAGGAACACCTCACGCAGACGTTCCAGATTTCTTCCCAGAGGCTTATAGAGGCGCATCTGGTCGTAGTTGCGCATGGCATACTCGGCGATGATGCCAGAGTCCGCCTTGTCGCTCTTGACACGCTGCAAGGCAGAGCTTCGCTTTATACTCAAGGCATTCTCAAGCCACATGTCATAGCCGCTGCCGTAGAGGAAGTTACAGAGAGCCTTGCTGTAACCGCCCGTGTTCTCGCCGCAGAACAGCCACAGGCCTGTGTCAGGTTCGTCCGCAACAGACTTCACCCACCTGAGCAGACGGCGGAAACCGCTCACCTTGTTGTCAAACACCTCGTGCTGTCTCTGTGCACATTCCTCGACTCCCTCGGCCTTTATGGCCGTCGCATCAAACTTTTCTTTGGAAAAATCGATGCCGATAAAGATTTTTTTCATACCTTTGTACCAAATTTAAAGGAATCGGCATAGTTGTATTGACTCTAAACTCTAACTAGGCTCGTAGCCATTATCATTCTATCAGAGCTTGCA
>JAGCPC010000002.1 GCA_017642485.1 Prevotella sp.
CGAAGAGGTTGGTGTCGAACTCCTTCTCCAGTTCGTGCATCTTCTTCAGACCTGTCTTCAGGCCCTCAGCGGTACGACCCATACCAACATACTCCCACATGATGTGACCCAGCTCCTTGTGGATAGAGTCAACACTGCGCTTACCCTTGATGTTAAGCAGACGATCCTGCTCCTCATCAACCTTCTTCTCAGCCTCTGCAAACTCAGGCAGATCGGTAGAAACCTTTGGCCATACAGCCTGATCGGCCAGATAGTTCTGGATAGTGTAAGGCAGAACGAAGTAACCATCGGCCAGACCCTGCATCAGAGCAGAAGCACCCAGACGGTTAGCACCGTGGTCAGAGAAGTTACACTCACCGATAGCGAACAGACCAGGAATAGAGGTCTGCAGCTCGTAGTCAACCCAGATACCACCCATGGTGTAGTGGATAGCAGGATAGATCATCATTGGCTTGTAGTACTTCACGCCGTTGATCTCGTTGGCAACATCGCCAGGGAATACATCGGTGATCTCCTCGTACATCTCGAACAGGTTACCATAGCGCTGCATGATAACATCCAGTCCCAGACGGTTGATTGACTCAGAGAAATCAAGGAATACAGCCAGACCGGTGTTGTTGACACCAAAGCCCTTGTCGCAACGCTCCTTAGCTGCACGGCTGGCAACGTCACGTGGAACGAGGTTACCGAATGCAGGATAACGACGCTCCAGATAGTAGTCACGATCCTCCTCAGGAATCTCCCAACCCTGCTTGGTTCCAGCCTGCAGAGCCTTAGCATCCTCAATCTTCTTTGGAACCCAGATACGACCATCGTTACGCAGCGACTCTGACATCAGAGTAAGCTTTGACTGCTTGTCGCCGTGAACGGGGATACATGTTGGGTGAATCTGAACGTATGATGGATTTGCAAAGTATGCACCCTTGCGATAGCACTGAACTGCAGCTGTACAGTTACAACCCATAGCGTTGGTTGAGAGGAAGTAGGTATTACCATATCCACCAGTAGCGATTACAACAGCGTTGGCGCTGAATCGAACCAGCTTACCTGTGCACAGGTCCTTAGCGATGATACCGCGAGCGCGGCCGTCAACGATTACTACATCCTCCATCTCGTAACGAGTGTAGAGCTTAACCTTACCAGCGTTTACCTGGCAGCTCAGTGAGCTGTAGGCACCCAGCAGAAGCTGCTGACCGGTCTGACCCTTAGCGTAGAATGTACGGCTAACCTGAGCACCACCGAACGAACGGTTGGCCAGCATACCACCATACTCACGAGCGAAAGGTACGCCCTGAGCTACACACTGGTCGATAATATTGTTTGATACCTCAGCCAGACGATAAACGTTAGCCTCGCGAGCACGATAGTCACCACCCTTTACGGTATCGTAGAACAGACGGTAAACAGAGTCACCATCGTTCTGATAGCACTTAGCGGCGTTGATACCACCCTGAGCAGCGATAGAGTGAGCACGACGTGGAGAGTCCTGAATACACAGGTTGATAACGTTGAAGCCCATCTCGCCGAGTGAAGCAGCTGCAGAAGCACCAGCCAGACCGGTACCTACTACGATTACATCGAGCTTCAGCTTGTTCTTTGGGTTAACCAAGCGCTGGTGAGCCTTATATTCCTTCCATTTCTCAGGCACTGGTCCTGCAGGAATCTTTGAATCAATTACTTTTGCCATAATCTTTTTCTAAAATTTAAAAATTAAAAGATTAAAAAATTAAATTAGCAGCAGCCAAGGCTTGGTGCACAACCGAAAGCGAATGCCAATACTACTACGAGGAACATGAGCATGAGCACGGTAACATAGATCATACCGATGCACTGCCAACGCTTCTGCCATACCTTGCCGTTAACGCCAAGGGTCTGCATAGCACTCCAAAAACCATGAGTGAGGTGGAGCCAGATTGCTACAAGCCATACGATGTAGATAACTACGAATACAGGATTAGAGAATGTCTCCTTAATCCATCCGAAGCCATCGGTTGGGCTGATAGCTGGCATTGCACCTACAAGCTCTGCGAACATCATGTTGTACCAGAAGTTCCACAGGTGAATCAGCAGACCAACGCAGATGATGAGACCAAGAACGAGCATGTTCTTAGAAGCCCACTCTACCTTGCCGGCGTTAACCTGTGTGGCAACCTCATAACGGCTGTCGCCACGAGCGGTACGGTTCTGCGCTGTCAGGATGAAAGCGTAGACGATGTGAAGCACTGCCAAGGCGGCCAGACCAAGTGTTGCTACAACAGCATACCAGTTGGCACCCAGGAATTCGCAAATCATGTTGTAACCCTCTTCCGAGAAAAGCGCCACTACGTTCATGCAACCGTGGAAGGTCAGGAACAGAATGAGCGCAATGCCCGTTACA
>JAGCPC010000017.1 GCA_017642485.1 Prevotella sp.
AACTCTGATGGATGCTTAACCTTCTTGGTCCAAGACAGGTCAGAGATGTGGATCAGGCCGTCAAAACCTTCCTCGAGCTCAACGAAGATACCGAAGTTAGTGAAGTTGCGAACTTTTGCATCATGCTTAGAACCAACAGGGTATTTCTCCTCGATGTTAGCCCATGGATCCTCTTTAAGCTGACGGATGCCGAGAGACATCTTGCGCTCTTCACGGTCGAGAGTCAAGATTTCTGCCTCTACCTCGTCACCAACGTTGAGGAAGTCCTGTGCAGAACGCAGGTGCTGGCTCCAAGACATCTCACTAACGTGGATGAGACCCTCTACGCCAGGTGCTACCTCTACGAATGCACCGTAGTCAGCGATAACGACTACCTTGCCCTTGATGCGGTCACCTACCTTGAGGTTAGGATCGAGTGCATCCCATGGATGAGGAGTGAGCTGCTTCAAGCCGAGGGCGATGCGCTTCTTCTCATCGTCGAAGTCAAGGATAACGACCTTGATCTTCTGGTCGAGCTCTACTACCTCGTGTGGATCGCTTACGCGGCCCCAAGAGAGGTCGGTGATATGTACGAGACCGTCAACACCGCCGAGGTCGATGAATACACCGTAAGAGGTGATGTTCTTGACAGTACCCTCGTAAACCTGACCCTTCTCAAGACGTGACATGATCTCCTTCTTCTGAGCCTCAAGTTCTGCCTCGATAAGTGCCTTGTGAGATACTACAACATTGCGGAACTCCTGATTGATCTTGACAATCTTGAACTCCATAGTCTTGCCTACGAATACGTCGTAGTCGCGGATAGGATGAACGTCAATCTGTGAACCTGGCAGGAATGCCTCGATACCGAAGACGTCAACAATCATGCCGCCCTTAGTGCGACACTTGATGTAGCCCTGGATGATCTCCTCATTGTCAAGAGCCTCGTTGACACGATCCCAGCTCTTAGCCATACGGGCCTTCTTGTGTGAAAGAATCAACTGACCTTTCTTGTCCTCCTGATTCTCTACATATACCTCGACCTTGTCGCCGATCTTGAGATCAGGGTTGTAACGGAACTCAGAAGCTGCGATGATGCCATCGCTCTTGTAACCGATGTTGACGATTACTTCCTTCTTGTCCATTGAAATTACGGTACCCTCGACAACCTGTCCTTCAGATACCTTGTTGAGTGTAGCATCGTAAGAAGCCTGCTGAGCCTCTTTGCTAGCGTTTGAGATACCGCCGTTCTCGAACTCTTCCCAGTCGAAGCCGTCGAGTGGCTGTACGTTTTTAAAGTTAGACATAATGTGAATAAATAAATTAATGCTCCCCCTGAAGTGAGAAAGCGGATGCAAAGGTACAAAAAATAGTTCATAGTTCGCAGTTCACAGTTCACAGTTATGGGGTGTGTTAAGATTTTTTAAGAAAATAGATATTAAATATCAAGGGTTTGGGAGTGTGTTATGTGTTTTATTGTTATCTTTGCAACGGAAAAAAGAAAATAGGAATATTATGAAAAGTAACAAGAAAGTGATGCTAAGATGCATGGCAGGTGGTGCTATATTGTTGGCAGTCATGGCGTTTTGCCTGTTTGCTCCGATAAATAGTACTGGGAAGGTGGCTTATCTGAATATAGATAATGATGATACGAAAGACTCGGTGATGACAAAGCTGGGCGAGGTGAGCCGTGGATATGGCGTGGGAGCCGTAGAGGTGATGGCGGCATGCACGGGATATGGCAGCAAGGTGCACACGGGACGCTATGAGGTTGGCACTGCTACTAATGCCCTGATGCTGTACAGAAGGCTGAGCAGCGGACAGCAGACACCGGTGAAGCTCACGATACCGTCGGTGCGTACTGCGGAGCGACTGGCTGAGGAGCTATCCGAGAAACTGATGATAAGCAAGGCGGAGATGCTGAGAATGCTGGAGAGCAATGACTCGTGCGCTAAGTATGGTAAGGATACGGCGACGATACTATGTATCTTTATACCAAACACTTACGAGGTGTATTGGGATACGAGTGCCGACAAACTGATGAAGCGCATGAAGAAGGAGTCGGAGGCATTCTGGAATGAGAAACGCAGTGGCAAGGCTAAGGCACTGGGACTCACCACTGATGAGGTGATAACGCTCGCCAGCATAGTGGATGAGGAGACGGCCAACAATGGTGAGAAACCGATGATAGCGGGCATGTACTACAACCGCTATAAGCAGGGCATGTCACTGCAGGCTGACCCAACGATAAAGTTTGCCTTGAAGGACTTTGAGATAAAGAGGATATACAACAAGATGCTCAGCGTGGCATCACCTTATAATACATATAAGAATGTAGGCCTGCCCCCAGGACCTATCAGGATACCTACCGTGGCGGGTATCGATGCTGTGCTTGACATGGTGCATCATGAGTATCTGTATATGTGTGCCAGGGAGGACTTCTCAGGTACTCATAATTTTGCCAAGACGTACCAGGAGCACCTGAAGAATGCGGCGAGATACACCAAGGCACTGAATGAGAGGGGGATAAATTGAAGTAAAAAGTATAGAGTATAAAGTATAGAGTATAAAGTGGAAAGTATAAAGGGCAATAAGCGAGAAACTTATTGCCCTTTGTTATTGTTTTTGTTGAGGTTATTATCTTAGTCTGTCGGCAGAGCGGACGAGGTCGTCATCGTGCTTTATGCCCTTCTTGGCCATCCAGAAGAGGATGATGCTTACAACAGGGAGGAGGGCATAGAGGGGATAGCGCACGGCACCGCCACCGATGTAGAAATGGTCGTAGCAGAAGAGTGCTACCCAGGCGAGGAGCAGGAGGATGCCGAAGGTGCAGAAGAGCATCTGGCGCTTACGTGTTTTGTACTGAAAGATGTTGGCACCTCCCAGTCCTGCTACTACTCCGCCCAAAATCTGTAACACTACGGAGATAGCACAAACGCTGGCAACCACCATGAGTATGGTTACCAGCGCAAGATATATCGTTTGTTTACGTTGCCACATAACTGTGAATTGTGAACTGTGAACTGAGAACTGAGAACTATGAACTATTTTTTAATAGTCGTCGTCCTCGTCGTTGTTTGCGTCATTAGCAGGGTCGTGCCAGTATATCTCATTGTTGAGAAACTCCTCAGCAGCGATGAGTGTGGGCTTTGGCAGCTTCTCGTAATAGCGGCTGATCTCTATCTGCTCACGATTTTCAAAAACTTCCTCAAGGGTGTCATTGTAGTTGGCAAACTCGGCGAGTTTCTTGCTGAGCTCTTGCTTGATGTCCTGAGAAATCTGATTGGCACGTTTGCCGAGGATAGCTACACTCTCATAGATATTGTCTGTGCCCTCACAGAAGTCCATGATATTGCGTGTAACGGTGTTGGTAGGAGCTTTTGATTTCTTGTAATCCATTGTCTCTTATGTATGTTGTTATTTTGTTATTCCTTTAGTTTTTATCTACTTCTCCGGTATGGGTGTATCGCTTGCACTTCTCAATGTACTTCTCGGCGATGGCACGATCCTTGGAGCTGGGATACTCATTGATAAATCCGTAGCACTCATCCTCGGCATCCTGAAAGCGGTCGGGCTGCTTCTCCTTGACGCTGTGGACGGCTAAGGCATATTTGCTCCTCATGATGAGTGAGGCAAAGTCCTCGCGCAGGGAGGTATAGGGGTACTCCTTGAGCGCATTCTGAGAGGTGATGATGCATGCCTCGTAGTTGTTGCCACCATTGGTGCAGTTGCCGAAATAGGTGCCAAGGTTGTAATAGAGCTTGGCATTGAGAAACTCCTTCTCCACCAGATTGTCCTGCAGCTTGTAGAGCTTACCCTGTGCGTCGTTTTTGTACTGACTGTAGGGATAGAGGTCGATGAAGTTCTGATAAGCCTTCATGGCCTGCAGCGTGGGCGACTGATCGAGACGTGGCTCGGGAACGGTCTGGTGGAGACTCTCGCCGATGAAGAAGTTTGCCATCTCGGCATACTTGCCTCTGGAGTATGATGAGTGGTACTTCTTGAATATCTCAGCAGCCGACTCGTAGTCGCCGCTGTTGTAGCATGACATGCCATAGAGGAAGAGGCACTCCTCGGCATTGTCGGTGCCCTTGAAGAGTGTCACCATATCGCCAAAGAGGAGGGATGCTCGGTCAAACTTGCCCTTGGCATACATCTCCTTGGCATACTCATAGCGGTATATATAGTCGTCGGACTTATATACGGCATTAAACTCCTTGGCACAACTGCTAAGGAGCATGAGAGCGGAAATGACAGCAAAAAACGCGTACTTACTCATTAATTTTCGAAAATTCGGGTGACAAACGTGTTCGCACGAAGCAAAAAACGAGTGTCTGCAAAGCAGGCTCGTGGTTGCCTTGCAAATTTGCGACTGCAAAGGTACAAAGAAAAGTTGAAAGTTGAAAGTTGAGGGTTGAAAGTTTGGTGAAGATATAAATCTTTTTAGCATTTATTAAGAATAGCGAGCAAAGAAATTGATAATCAGCAAGGAAGAATCAAAAGAAATATTGTAATTTTGCAAGCGAAATGCACGAATTCAGTCTGACATCGAAATATCGTCCTACGGGAGATCAGCCAGAAGCGATAGAGCAACTGGTTGAGGGGGTACGCAGTGGACTGCCTGCTCAGGTGCTGCTGGGCGTGACGGGCTCTGGCAAGACATTTACCATGGCGAACGTGATACAGCAGATAGGGAGACCGACACTGATATTATCGCACAACAAGACCCTTGCAGCACAGTTGTACGAGGAGATGAAGGCTTTCTTCCCTGATAATGCGGTGGAGTACTACGTGTCGTACTACGACTACTACCAGCCAGAGTCGTATCTGCCCTCTACGGATACGTATATAGAGAAGGACCTTGCCATAAACGAGGAGATAGACCGCTTGAGGCTGTCGGCCGTAACAGCCCTGCTCTCAGGCAGAAGGGATGTGATAGTGGTTAGTTCGGTATCGTGCATATATGGTATGGGAGGACCGTCAACGCTGCAGGACGGTGTGATAGAGATACGCAGGGGGCAGCAGATAGAGCGTGACGACCTACTAAGGAAACTGGTGGAGATACAGTACGTGCACAATGACGTGGAGCTGAACCGCGGAGAGTTTAGGGTAAAAGGTGACACGGTGGATATCGCTATGGCATATAGCGAAGAGGTGCTGAGGGTGACATTCTGGGACGATGAGATAGACACGATAGAGGAACTGGATGGTGCGACATATCAAAAGACGGAATCGTTTGACGAGTACAAGATATATCCTGCCAACCTCTTTGTGACGACGAAAGACCAGCAGGCTGTCGCTGTCAGCATGATACAGGATGACCTGCTGAAACAGATAGAATACTTCAAGGAGGTAGGCGACGACGAGAAGGCACAGCGCATAAAAGAACGCGTGGAGTATGACCTCGAGATGATAAAGGAACTGGGACACTGCTCGGGGATAGAAAACTACTCGCGATATTTTGATGGCAGGCATCCTGGTGAGCGACCTTACTGCTTGTTTGACTTCTTTCCTGCCGACTTCCTTATGATGATAGACGAGAGCCATGTGTCGGTACCTCAGATAAGAGCAATGTATGGTGGTGACAGAAGCAGAAAGCAGAACCTGGTGGAATATGGATTCAGACTGCCAGCAGCTTATGACAACAGGCCGCTGCGCTTTGAGGAGTTTGAGCAGTTGGTAAACCAGGTGATATACGTGTCGGCAACACCAGCAGAATACGAACTGAATGCTGCTGAGGGAGTGGTGGTGGAGCAGGTGATACGTCCGACAGGACTGCTCGACCCCGTCATAGAGGTGAGACCCTCAGAAAACCAGATAGATGACCTCCTGGAAGAGATACGGATGCGTAGCGAAAGACATGAGAGGGTGCTGGTGACAACGCTGACAAAGCGTATGGCAGAGGAACTGACGGAGTATCTGCTCAATCATGATGTAAAGACCAACTACATACACTCGGATGTGACCACGCTGGACCGTGTGCAGATACTGAATGACCTGAGAGCCGGTAAGTATGATGTGCTGGTAGGCATAAATCTGCTACGCGAGGGACTGGACTTGCCGGAGGTGTCACTCGTTGCTATACTCGATGCAGACAAAGAGGGATTTCTGCGTGACAAGACCTCACTGACACAGACGGCAGGACGTGCTGCACGTAATGTGAATGGCATGGTGATAATGTATGCTGATACCATCACTGGGTCGATGCAATATACCATAGATGAAACTAACCGCCGACGTACAAAGCAGATAGCATATAACGAGGCGCACGGTATAGTGCCACAACAGATAAAGAAGGAACTGAAAAGGGAAACAATAGTTAAGGCCGTACCATACACGGAGCCCGAAAACAAGGGATATGCCATAGCTGCTGACCCGATAGTAAAGGTGATGTCAGAGGAGCAGATACGTAAGGCCATAGAAAGTGCTACAGAAAAGATGAAAGAGGCTGCACAGAAGATGGACTTCCTGCTTGCTGCACAGTATCGTGATGAAGTGGTAGCACTGCAAGACAGACTGAAGAAAAATGTGTGAGTGGATAAAAAAATCCCCCCCCGCCTCACGGCGAGGGGAGACAACAACACAAACACAAATAAATCCTGTGCTCAAAGAAGAGACACAGGCTTTTTTTTTCGTATGTCTCTTATAGATATTGCTGAATGATCTATAGTCCGAAGAGAGTCTTCAAACCACCATCAACACCACTGAAGCCCATAAAGGCGAGAGCAAGCAGAGAGGCGGTAACCAGAGTGATGGATACACCCTTCATGCCCTTTGGTACGGAAGCATACTCCAACTGCTCGCGGAGACCAGCGAAGAGTATCAGTGCCAAACCAAAGCCGAGAGCTGATGCTACTGCGTAGTCGAGTGACATGAGAAGGCTATAATCCTTCTGTACGCACAGTATGGCAACGCCGAGTACGGCACAGTTGGTGGTGATAAGAGGCAGGAACACGCCAAGAGCCTGATAGAGTGGGGGAGAGACCTTCTTGAGAATAATCTCCACCATCTGTACCAATGATGCTATGACGAGAATGAATGCTAATGTCTGCAGGAAAGCTAATCCAAGAGGATTGAGAACATAAATCTGCAGAAGCCAAGTCACGAGTGTAGCCAACAGCATTACGAAGGCTACAGCAGCCGACATGCCGAGTGATGTGCTGACCTTCTGGCTGACACCGAGGAAAGGACATATACCAAGGAATTGGCTGAGTACGATATTATTAACAAATATCGCAGCGATAAAAATCAATAGATACTCCATAATTCTTTAAGCCTTCTTAAAACGGTTGATAACTGCAATGATGTATCCCAGGGTTAGGAAAGCACCTGGAGGGAGAATGAAGATCAGCATACCGAAGTCCTCAGGGATAAGGCGCATGTCAAAGATAGTGCCATTGCCGAGAAACTCACGGAAGATGCCGAGGATAGTAAGACCAATAGTGAAGCCAAGTCCGATACCGATACCATCGAGAGCGGAGTCAAGTGGATTGTTCTTGCCAGCAAATGACTCTGCGCGACCGAGAATGATACAGTTCACCACAATGAGAGGGATGAACAGACCGAGTGACTTGTCAACTTCTGGTGCATACGCCTTGATAACAAGCTGCACGATGGTCACCAAAGTAGCGATAACAACGATGTACACAGGAATATGTACCATATCAGGCGTGAGGTTCTTGATAGCAGAGATGATTATATTAGAGAATATAAGCACCGCCATAGTAGCAAGACCCATCATCAAGCCGTTGAGTGCACTTGTTGTGGTGGCAAGTGTCGGACACATACCGAGCATCAATACAAAGGTAGGATTCTCCTTGATGATGCCATTCATTATTATACCGAATTTTGTCATAGTTTAATCCTCCTCTTTGTTTGTTTGTTTTGTAGCACCTGTGTTTCCGTCATACCCTTCCTTCAAAGTATTGTAAGCCTGCTGAACGGCACGAAGGAATGAACGTGAAGTGATGGTAGATGCAGTGATAGCCTCAACCTCTCCACCATCTTGCTTTACCTTGAGTTCGTTCTTGGGATCCTTGCCGATAATATCGCCCTTTGCTCCCTTCTGGAACCAGTCAGGACACTTGGCACCAAGTCCAGGTGTCTCATTATTCTCCAGTACGGTGTAGCCAAGGATTTCTCCAGCCTGGTTGAAGCCTACAAGCACTGTAAGGTTGCCACCGAAACCATTAGGATCGGTTGACTGCACTGCTGTGCCCTTGTCAGTCTTGTACACGATAAAGGTAAGTTCCTTGTCGTCAATAGTTCTTTTTATAGTATCAGGTGCTTCCACCTTTACTTCTCCTCCTCCCATAACGGCTGTGATGCCATCAGAGAGAGCCTTATTGTTGGCAGCCTGTATAGGTGCCTCGGTAAGACTGTAAACGTAAGCGAGGAGACCACCGCAGACAATAGCAATGCCTGTCAGAACGCTCACCATGTTAGTGAGATTTGATTTCAGTTTCTTCATATCTTCTCCTCCTTATTTATTATTAGCAGGTACTTCGCCGAAGCGAGTTGGCTTGATGTACATATTAATAAGAGGTGTAAACGCATTCATAATCAGTATGGCGAATGACATACCTTCAGGATATGCACCCCAGTTACGGATGATGATGGTGAGCACACCGATGCTTACACCATATATAAGCTGTCCCTTGTGGGTCATAGGTGAAGTGACATAGTCAGTTGCCATAAAGATAGCACCGAGCATCAGACCACCAGAGAAGATTACCTGGAATGGGTCAGCGTAAGTCTTGCAGTCTGCCAGATAGAGGAGACCAGCGATAACGAATACTGTGCCGATGATAGAAACGGGGATATGCCAAGTGATAATCTTCTTGCAGAGCATATAAACAAGTCCGATGATGAGTGCAAGAGCACAGATCTCACCTGCTGCACCAGGGGTGTTGCCGAGGAACATCTCCCATGCAGAAGGAAGCTGGTCAAGAGCACCAACCTCACCCTTTATCGCCCTTTGCATTACTGACAATGGAGTGGCCATAGTGTTGGCATCAGTAGCGACATCAAGGAATGTCATGTTCTCACCAACCTTTGGCCATGTTGTCATGGCTGTAGGGAATGAAACGAGCAGGAAACAACGACCGACGAGTGCAGGGTTGAAAGGATTCTGTCCCAATCCGCCAAATGTCATCTTACCAACGCCGATGGCTACCAATGCGCCAACGATGATCATCCATATTGGGAAATTGGATGGAAGGTTCATGCCCAGCAGAAGACCTGTTACGATAGCAGAGCCGTCGAGCAGTGATGGCTCTTTCTTTAGTAGTCCTTTGCAGATGGCCCACTCAAAGCAGACGCAGGCCGCAACACTCACAAGACACACTATGAGTGAGCCAAGACCAAAGAAGTAGAATGATGTAAGGAGAGCAGGAAGCAGTGCTATCACTACGCCATACATATTCTTCTTCACCGAGTCATTGGAGTGTGCGTGAGGTGAAAGAGAAACAATTAAGTTGCCCATATTCTTTTTTCTTTATACTTATTTACTTAATACTTTTTTGATTATGCTGGCCAATTCTTTGGAAGAATTGCGGGTTTAAGTCCCTTAGGCATTGTAGGAACAGGATTAGCTTTCTTGCCAGAGAAGTCAAGGTCTGTAGGAGTGACGAATGGTTTCTCTGCTGTGTGCATTACAAATTCCTTGCCGTCCTTGGTCTTTGCCTTAGGAGCTTCAGCCTTGGCTGCTGGTGCAGGAGCAGGAGCGTTGCGGCTACGTATAATACCCATAACGGTGCCCTTGCCCTTGCGTATGTCATCGAGCAGACGACGGTAAGCAGGACAGGTGAATTGGCAAGAGCCACACTCGATACAAGAGGTGACATCCTCTGCCTCGAGCAGATCCCATTTCTCCATCTTTGCTGCCTTAGCAAGCAGGAATGGCTCAAGTCCCATAGGACATGCACTCACACACTTAGCACAGCGGATACATGGTTGCTCATCAGGCATTGTAGCATCCTTGCCAGTAAGTATGGTTATGGAGTTTTGACCCTTTCCAACAGGAACTTCTATAGAAGGTACTGCACGTCCCATCATAGGGCCACCTGCCAAAACCTTGTTCTCTCCCTCAGGCATACCACCGCATAGGTTGATGAGGTCAGCAAAAGATGTTCCCATGCGAACGAGGAAGTTGCTTGGGTTCTTTATCTGCAAACCAGTGACAGTGGTGTAGCGCTCGAAGAGAGGCTTCTTCTTCATTACAGCCTCATAAACGGCAACTGCTGTGCCTGCATTCTGTACTACTGCACCTACACTGATAGGTATTGCTGGTGGTGCTGGAACTTGACGGCGTATCACAGCGTCTATAAGCTGCTTCTCACCTCCTTGTGGATATTTCTTCTTTAGAGGCACTACCTCAATATTGCTATCATCCTTTACTTTCTCAGCAAGAAGTTTGATAGCCTCTGGCTTGTTGTCCTCGATGCCGATGTATCCCTTGTTGACCTTCACTGCAGCCATAAGAATGCGGAGACCCTCGATAAGTTGGTCTGCCTTCTCGAGCATCAGTCTGTAGTCAGAGGTGATATAAGGCTCACATTCCACACCATTTATAATAACACATTCAGCCTTTGCTCCTGGAGGAGGCATCAACTTTACGTGTGTTGGGAAACAAGCGCCACCCATACCAACGATACCAGCATACTTTACGCGATTTACGATTTCCTCTGGTGTCAATTCAGGATGCTCGGCAAGTTTCTCTAATTTGTCAGAGCGATCTATGCTGTCTTCCCACTCATCGCCCTCTACCTTAATGGTAATGGCAGGTTTCATGGCACCTGATACATCCAGGCTGTCTCCAACCTTTACTACTGTTCCAGATACAGATGAGAAGATGTTAGCAGATACAAATCCTCCAGCCTCAGCAATCATCGTACCAACCTTCACTTTATCGCCTTCTTTCACGATAGCTTTGGCAGGTGCTCCGATATGTTGGCTAAGAGAGAATACGGCCTGCTGTGGCAATGGTGCAGGCTGAGTAACGGCGTCATTGCTCAATTTATTCTCTGCTGGGTGTACGCCACCAATTCTAAAAGTCTTTGCTTTCATTGCATTATAACAGGTTTATTGTTTGTTTTCTACAGTTGCTGGCCAACCCTTAGGTAGTACAGCTGGCTTAGGTCCTGCAGGAATGAATGGTACAGGATTAGCCTTTGGTCCAGAGAAGTCCAGTCCCTTGGGCTCGACGAATGGCTTTAGATCCGTTGACATAGGCTTCAGCGGACCAGCGACCTTCTTGGGACTGTCAGCAGGTGCCGATGTAGTAGCTGTCGCATTGTCGGCTCCATCAGAAGAGCTGAGAATTGCTACAACCTGATCCATTACTTCTGCGCCACCGACAGGACATGAGAGAGCACCGATAGAACCTTGCTCTGTCATAGCCTTGAAGCATGCAGCAGCGAAGCCCGAACATCCAGGAAATCCGCATCCGCCACAATTGGCTTGTGGAAGAATTGCGGCAACCTGTCCCAGACGGGGGTCTTCGTCAACAGCAAACTTCTTAGCACAAATGAACAAAATCACCGCAGCGATAACTGCAATGATACCCAGTGTCAACACTGATGATAGAATTAAGCTCATAATGTGTTTCTTAAGTTGTTAAAATTGTGTTATATTGTTTTTGTATGATTTTAGCGATTCTTATGCTATGTAGAAGGTTAGTACTCTCTCAAGTTTGCTCCTGTTGAGATAAAGCCCGATGTAGTATGGCACCATAGCAAGCAGTCCTACCATTGCTGCAACAGCCTCCGACGTGCCGTATCCTATACAGATGGCTATTGCGACAAGCAGTATCACGGTCGGAATAACAAATGCCATTGTCACAGCCTTGACTCCCACGTCTGGCGCTGCCATCACCATCACCTCTTGCCCTACGGAGTACTTTGAGGTATTGGCGCATCTGACGTCAATAATCTTCTCCTTATGTTCCGCAGAGTTGCAGTAGTCTGCTACCTTGCAGCTGCTACACGCACTACTCTGGACGATACGTACGTGCACCACCCCCTCAGATATGCTGTCTATGATGCCCTCGTGGGATATCTGGTTATGATTTTTACTCATAGTATCCGCATGGATAAGTCAACAGTTTATTGTCAACTCTGCAGATGCAAAAGTACAAGTTTATTTTGAAAAAACAAAATATTTATCAAAAAATGTGGTATAATTATTAAAATATCACCTTATTTTTAATGTTTTGTTTGAGATGTGAGAAAAAAATGCTAACTTTGCGAATAATTTGTTCTCTTAAAAAACATCATACCATAAATCATTATGAAACAGACAAAGATAGTCGCCTCAGTGAGTGACCTGCGCTGCGATGTTGATTTCATCAGACAGCTATACAAAGCGGGAGTGAATGTTATTCGCATGAATACTGCTCATGCCACACCAGAGGGATTGCGCACCATTATACGAAATGTGCGTGAAGTGTCCCAGCATCTTGGAATACTCATTGATACAAAGGGGCCGGAGATACGTACGACGGGCACTGATGCTCCCATAGAGTATAAGTCAGGTGAAAAGGTGGCTATAATGGGTTGTCCTAAGCAGGATACAGTTCATGACGTTATCTGTTTGTCTTACAGTGATATATGCAACGACGTGAAAGTTGGTGATCAAATTCTTTTTGATGATGGTGAACTGTGCATGCAAGTTGTAGAAAATAATGGAGAGAAACTCACGGTCATCGTTATGAATGACGGAAAATTAGGCTCCCATAAGTCTGTCAATGTGCCAGGTGTACACATAGAACTTCCTGCACTCACTGAGAAAGACCGTCGCAACATTCTTTTGGCTATAGAAGAGGATATTGACTTTATAGCTCACTCTTTTGTGCGTTCGCGTGAGGATCTTCATGAGGTTCAGAAAATACTTGACGAACATGGTTCAGATATAAAGATTATCTCTAAGATAGAAAACCAAGAAGGCGTTGATAATATCGATGAGATACTCGACAACTGCTATGGTGTCATGGTGGCACGCGGTGATCTTGGTATCGAAATACCAGCAGAGAAGATACCTGGCATACAGCGTATGATAATAAAAAAGTGTGTGTTCCGAAAGAAACCGGTTATTGTTGCCACCCAGATGCTTCACACGATGATAAAGAATCCTCGTCCTACACGTGCCGAGGTAAGTGATATCGCCAATGCTGTATTCCAAAATACCGATGCCTTGATGCTGTCAGGTGAGACGGCGAGCGGTGCATATCCTATTGAAGCGGTTAAGACAATGGTGAAAATTGCTGAGCAGGCAGAGGCAGACCGCAACCTACACTCTCCACAGGTGGATGTAGATGGTGCTGACACAAACCTGCGCGACTTCCTCTGCAAAGCTGCCATCGAGACGACTTCAAAACTTGGTGTGAAGTCTATCCTTACCGATTCGGGTACAGGTGATGATGCTCGTACCTTGGCTGCCTATCGTGGTCCGAGTCCTATCGTTGCTATATGTAAGCATGAGAAACTGCAGCGTTGGCTTGCATTGTCTTACGGCGTGTTGGCTATTTACCCTAAGCAGGACGAACTTGACAAGATGTTCTACTATGCAGTAAAACAACTTTTCGATCACAAGATGGTGGCACTTGACGATAAAGTGACATACCTCTCCGGTCACATGAGTATCGGTATCGCTGACAAGTCTGCCGGTGTTTCTATGCTGGAGGTTAATACTGTCAGCGAGGTCTTTGCCAACTACGAGGAGTGATCTCTTTTTATTATATTTTCAGTTTCCAATTCTCAATCAGAGAAGATGCCTTACAACCCCCGATTAAGAGAATATAAACACTATGACGTCAAGAAGGAGATGCCCCTCTTGGAGTATCTCCTTGCTACGCTTCCTGGCAGTAAGAACAAGATTAAGGATACACTGCAAGGACGTGGTATCAAGGTCAATGGCAAAATCGTCACACAGTATGACTACCCACTCATGCCTGGCATGAAAGTCAGTGTGTCCAACTCCAAAAAGAATGATACGTTTAAGAGTCGTTATGTCAACCTTGTCTATGAAGACCAGTATCTTGTGGTAATAGAGAAGAAACCAGGAATACTCAGCATGGCGGCAGGTCATTCCTCGCTCAACGTGAAGAGTGTTCTCGATGACTATTTCCAAAAGACGCGTCAGGGGTGTCGGGCTCATGTGGTACATCGTCTTGATCGCGACACGTCAGGACTGATGATATATGCTAAGGATATGGAGACGGAGCAGATACTCGAACATGAGTGGCATGACATAGTCTATAATCGTCGTTACGTGGCTCTCTGTTCGGGTGAATATGAAGAACAGACGGGTACCATCGCCAATTGGCTTAAGGATAACAAGGCATACGTCACTTATTCATCGCCTACCGACAATGGCGGCAAGTATTCTGTCACCCACTTCTATGTGCTTGATCGTTCACCCTATCACTCACTTGTGGAGTTTAAACTTGAGACTGGACGCAAAAATCAGATACGTGTGCACACTGCGGATATGGGACATCCAGTATGTGGTGATGTGAAGTACGGTAATGGTGACAGTCCTTTGCATCGGCTGTGCCTCCATGCCTATGTACTCTGCTTTTATCACCCCGTGACACATCGCCCTATGGAGTTTTCGACACCCATCCCCTCGCAGTTTAAAGAGGTGATTAGTAAGGATTTAAAGCATTAGTCTAAAGAATTTCATAAATACTTAATAATATTGGAAAATTACATTTTAGCCATAATAGCAATCATAGTAGCTTTCATTCTCATAAAAAGGTTTGTAGGCTGTATATTCCGTATCGTCATCACGCTGATATTGATTGCAATCCTTGCTCTCATCTATTATAAAATGCAGATGGGCTGATAAATC
Organism: Prevotella sp.; assembly: GCA_017642485.1. GTDB lineage: Bacteria > Bacteroidota > Bacteroidia > Bacteroidales > Bacteroidaceae > Prevotella. Next base: position 14,830 of record JAGCPC010000017.1, read on the forward strand.
TGATTTAATTAGAACTTTTAATATATAATTCATATGCGACCTCATTCACATCGTCATCCAGAAAAAATACATGACATAAACTTCAAGATACGTCAAGTGCTCAACATTCTCTTCATGATTGTAGCTGTAGTAGGGTGCCTCATATATACAGGCGTTATCCAGACGGATAATGGTGAGATGAAGGGTGCTATAGTAGTCATCATCGCTGTGCTCATCAAGATGGCAGAGTGTATGATACGATTGCTCAAGAGGAACAATGACGAAGAAGATGATGAAGCTATTGAGTAAACTCACCCATCTTCGAAACATACTTTTGGCAGCATGCACCATGTTGCCAGCCCTTGTTGTTGCACAGGTCAGTGATGCTAATTACGATGATGGTTTCACTGTCAGGGATAACACCTTCAATCCTAATGCAGCATTAGACTCCCTTAAAGCATCTCATAAGGAAGTGCCCAAGGGTATTCGCGTGTGGACTATTGATGAGAAATTTGGTGATATAGAACCAGCAGAGCGTGATACCGCACAGCACCTCTTTATGAATACAATATTCACCACGGGTAAGTACGGTGAATACAATACTACGGGCAACCTTGGCGCTCCACGCATAGCACGTATTGCTACAGATCGTGATTTGTCATCGCGCAATCCTTTCCTTGAACCGTATGGTTATTTCATAACGCAGCCTTCAGATTTGCGTTTCACCAATACTCTGTCGCCACTCACCAATCTGTTCTATTCTTCTTGTGGCGACAAGACAGATGGAGAGGATCATCTACGTGTGTTATTTGCCAATAACGTCAACAAGCGATTTGGCTTTGGGTTTAAG
>JAGCPC010000116.1 GCA_017642485.1 Prevotella sp.
CGCTGGGAAGAATAACCTTTGCCAGCATTATGTATGGATTCTCGTTCATTGATGTAGTCTTTTGCCTGCAAAGGTACAAACAAATAACGAGAAATAGACTGGCAAACTATATTTTTAAACACAGGGTTTTGCAGGTGAGCCAAAAAAATAGCCAAAACAATACATACATGTAAAGTCTTGGCTATTCTTTATTGATTATTGAAAATTAGATCTTGTCAATACGCAACTGATGACGACCAGCCTCGAATGGTGTCTTGAGGAACTCATCTATCATCACGCCACACTCGCGGTTTGTGATAAAACGTCCAGGGAAAACTATGCAGTTAGCATTATTATGTTGGCGCATGAGGTGTGCTATCTCTACGTTCCATGCCAGTCCTGCACGTACACCATGATGCTTGTTGAGTGTGATAGCCATTCCCTGACCAGAACCACATATAGCGATTCCACAACTTACTACGCCAGCTTCGATATCTTCAGCAAGAGGATGAGCAAAATCAGGATAGTCACAAGAGCGGTCACTGTATGTGCCATAATCCTTATACTCAATACCTTTTTCTTCAAGATACTGTACTACATACTGCTTAAGTGGGAAGCCTGCATGATCGCAAGCAACACCGATAGTCTTAATTTCCATAGGTTGAAAGTTTTTTGATTATTGTTTGGGTTAAAGTATTTTTTTTACTTGATTATATACGTTTTCTGCGGTGTAACCGAGCTTTTCGTCAAGCACCTTATATGGTGCAGAGAAACCGAAACTGTTCAGTCCCCATATCATCGATTTAGGATCTGCTCCAATAAGGAATGCCTGCAGATTAACTGGCAGTCCTGCTGTCATACCAAACACCTTAGCACCCTGCGGTACTATACTTTGCTGGTATTCAAGCGATTGCTCGCGGAACAGTCCCTCAGAAGGTACACTGACGATTCTTACTTTTATACCTTCCTTTCTTAGTAGCTCTGCTCCACTCTGTAATGTTGAAACTTCTGAACCAGAAGCTACACATATCACATCAGGATTTTCATCGGATTCACCGATGATATATGCTCCTTTACGGGCTTGCTGATAATCTGTTCCTTCCGGCAATTTCTCTATATTCTGTCGAGAAAGGATGAGAGCTGTAGGTGTTGATGTATTCTCCATAGCCATTTGCCATGCTACAGTCGTCTCATCAGCATCTGCAGGGCGCATCACCAACATTGAGGGTTTACCAGCATGGTTATGCAGTTTTTCCATCAGACGTATCTGTGCTTCCTGCTCAACAGGCTCATGTGTAGGTCCGTCCTCTCCTACTCTGAAGGCGTCATGCGTCCATATGAACTTTACTGGCAACTGCATCAGTGCAGCCATACGAATAGCAGGTTTCATGTAGTCTGAGAATACAAAGAATGTACCACAGGCAGGAATAACGCCACCATGAAGAGCCATACCTATACAGCAGCATGCCATAGTCAACTCGGCAACACCAGCCTGGAAGAATGCCCCACTGAAGTCGTCACGCGTTATGGATTGCGTTTTCTTTAAGAAACCGTCGGTTTTATCGGAGTTTGAAAGGTCTGCCGAAGCACATATCATATTGGGCACCTGTTCTGCGAGTATAGACAGACATGTAGCACTCGCAGCACGTGTGGCGCTACCAGCCTTTTGCTCTACCCCACTCCAGTCCACCTGTGGTGCTTTACCGCTGAACCATTCCTTGAGTTGTTCAGCTTTCTCGGCATTTGCCTTTGCCCATGTTTCTTCTTCTGCGTATCGTTCAGCACATATTGCGGCAAGTTCAGCCTCGCGCTGTGCATAGATTTCCTTTACCTCATCAAATATAACGAAGGGGTTGTCTGGGTCAGCTCCGAGGTTTTTGATAGTGTTGACATAGGCTCCGCCTCCAAGTGGTGCGCCATGAGTCTTACAACTTGCCTCATACGAGGTGCCGTCTTCCTTCAGGGCACCCTTACCCATCACGCACTTACCTATTATAAGAGAAGGTTTGCCTTTTACCTTCTGTGCCTCCTCGATAGCCTGGCGTATCTGCTCTACATCGTGTCCATTGATCTCTGACACATGCCAACCCAGTGCGCGGTATTTCTCCGCCGTATTCTCATTCATGACGACACTGGTCTCAGTAGAGAGCTGGATGTCATTCGAGTCATAGAACATGATAAGGTTATCCAGTCCGAGATTAGAGGCTATGCGTGCTGCACCCTGCGAAATCTCCTCCTGTATGCCACCATCAGAGATGTAGGCATAGATTGTTTCTTTGCTAAATGTAGGATTTCCTGTACGTGCAGCAAGAAATTTTGCTGCTATCGCTGCACCCACGGCGTATGTATGTCCCTGTCCGAGAGGTCCAGAGGTGTTTTCTATGCCTCGGGCTATTTCAAACTCCGGATGTCCTGTCGTAGGACTGCCCCATTGGCGCAAATTGGCCAATTCATTGAGCGAATACTTTCCGCAGAGACACAACTGGCTGTACAACATTGGTGCCATGTGGCCAGGGTCAAGGAAGAATCTGTCACGTCCTATCCAATGGGGATTTTTAGGGTCGTATGTTAGATATTCGCTATAAAGTACATTGATAAAGTCTGCACCACCCATTGCTCCACCAGGATGTCCAGACTTTGCTTTTTCAACTGCTGCTACAGACAAAATACGTATATTGTCTGCTGCACGTTTCATCACTTTGATATCGTTTTTCATTGTTGATATTTTTGTTTGTGGCAAGAAATCTATTTATTTTGCCCTCAAAGTTAATATATTTTTTTCACTTGGCAATAAATAATTAAGACTTTTTTGACTAATAAATTGTTTTTAATACATATTATGACATATTTATCATTTCTCATTTGCTCAATAAAATAAAAATTACTAACTTTGCGACTAAAATATCCCTCAAAACGAGAAAAAAATGGCCAAGAAGAAACAAGATAAGTCAACAAGGAAGGTGTCATTTAAGGACGCAATAGGTTTCAACGCTGTGTTTGCCAACGAAAAGACTAATTTTACCGTAGGTATCACATTGTTATTTTTTGCGATACTGATGATTATCAGTTTCGTATCATATTTCTCTACATGCAATGCCGATCAGAGTTTGGTGACTAACCCCATGCCCGGTGACTTTGCCAATGCAGGCAGAGTATTTCAAAATACATGTGGCTCATGGGGTGCATACACCTCTTATTTCTTTATAGATGTATGCTTCGGTTTCTCAGCTTTTCTTATACCCCTATTCCTCCTTCTCGTTGCTGCAAACATGATGGGGGTTTACAAGTTTAACCTCTGGAAGTGGTTCTTCTCGCTGATGTGCATTATGATATGGAGCAGCATCACCTGTGCGAAGTTTGTCAATCCGCTACTCACCGACCAGATATTCAATGCTGGCGGCGGACATGGGCAATATGTCAGCAATGCGTTGGAAAATATCGTTGGCACCCCTGGACTGACGGCTATACTTGCCTTGACGGCCATATTCTTCCTGACATATCTGAGCAGCGAGACGATTCAAATCATCAGGAAGATAATGAATCCATTTGAGCACATAAAGAAAATACCTTTGGTATTCTCTAACGTTGGTGACAATGGTGAGCTGTTGGAACCCGAGACGAAGGATAACGTCGCACAAGACGAAAATGAAGTGTATGACGACCCCGATGTGCAAGAGGTGACTTTCGACCTGGATAAGGATATAGCAACGGTCAACGACAATGGCTATAAGGACACCCGCTTGGCAGGCAATCAGGCAAAAGAGGGGACTGATTTCCAGATAGAACAGAGCATCACTGAGGAGGCTGCTGGAACACGCACCCTTGCAAACAGGGAGGAAATGGGTGAATATGACCCCAAGGCTACCTTGTCAAGATATAAATACCCTACCCTCGATCTGCTGAAGAAATATGATACTGACGGTCGTTCCTTTATCAATATGGAGGAGCAGCAGGCGAATAAAAACCGCATAGTACAGGTTCTGGGTAATTTTGGTGTCATCGTGGAGAGTATCAAGGCCACCGTAGGTCCTACTATCACGCTGTATGAGATAACCCTCAAGCCTGGCATAAAAATCAGTAAGGTACGCTCGCTGGAGGACGATATCGCTCTGTCGCTCGCTGCTGATGGCATTCGTATTATAGCACCGATACCTGGTCGAGGCACTATCGGTATAGAGGTGCCTAATGCTAATCCGCAGGTGGTGTCAATGGAGTCTATACTCAACTCAAAGAAGTTCCGCGAGTCAAAGATGACACTACCACTGGCACTGGGCAAGACTATCAGCAACGAGATATACATGGTGGACCTTGCCAAGATACCTCATCTGTTGGTGGCTGGTGCTACAGGACAGGGTAAGTCCGTAGGACTGAATGCCATAATCACCTCACTGCTCTATAAGAAACATCCTGCAGAGGTCAAGTTTGTACTGGTAGATCCTAAGATGGTGGAGTTCTCTATCTACAAACCACTCCAGAATCACTTCCTTGCGCAGATACCACCTGAGAGCGATGCTGACGAACCCATCATCACCGATGTGACAAAGGTCGTGAGAACCCTCAACTCACTCTGTCAGGAGATGGATGACCGCTACAGACTCTTGAAGTCAGTCAACGCAAGAAAGATCGAGGAATATAACGAGCAGTTTACAAATCGCAAACTGAACCCCGAAAACGGTCACCGCTTCCTGCCTTACATAGTAGTTATCATCGATGAGTACGGCGACCTCATCATGACCGCCGGCAAGGAGATAGAGTTGCCTATAGCACGAATAGCTCAGAAGGCACGCGCCGTAGGCATACACATGATTATTGCCACACAGCGTCCTACGACCAACATCATCACGGGTACCATCAAGGCCAATTTCCCTGGACGTATGGCATTCAAGGTGATGTCACAGATAGACTCTCGCACCATACTCGACGGAGGTGGCGCCAATCAGCTCATCGGACGTGGTGATATGCTTATACTTGACAAAGGAACGCCTGTACGCGTACAGTGTGCGTTTGTCGATACACCAGAGGTTATTGCCATCAATGAGTTTATTGCCAATCAGCAAGGCTACGAAGGGCCATTCGAACTCCCAGAACCAGTAGTCAATGATGAAGGAGGCAGCAGTAGTTCTGAGGACCTGTCAAATCTTGACCAGCTCTTTGGCGAAGCTGCAAGGGTAATCATCGCGACCCAGCAGGGTTCTACATCATTGATACAGCGTAAATTTTCCATCGGCTACAACAGGGCAGGTCGTCTCATGGACCAACTCGAGAAGGCTGGCGTGGTAGGCGCTGCACATGGTTCAAAGCCTCGCGAGGTGCTTATACAGGATGAAAACACCCTGCAGTCGCTGCTTAACACGCTTGGAGCAAACTAAAAAAAATAGTAATGACGGATTATTATGAATCTGAAACTTAGAATACTCTTTATCGCTGCGATTATAACTACTGTGGCAACTTCCATGTTTGCTGGTGGTAGGCCCGATGCCAACACGGTACTCGACAAGGCTACACGCAAGATCAGCGTAAGCACTGGTGCGCAGATGAACTTTACCATATCAGGTCCCAGAATCAATCAGAGTGGTACCTTGATGGTGAAGGGCAGGAAGTTTTGTGCCACAACCCCCATCGCTACAATATGGTATGACGGCAAGACACAGTGGACATACAACAAGCAAAATGACGAAGTCAATATAGCCACGCCAACAGCATCAGACCAGCAGAGTATGAATCCATACCACTTCCTTAACCTCTACAAGCAGGGATATACCAAAAGTATGACGACCAAGAGCGGCACATACATGATACACCTTGTAGGAAAGGGAAAGAAGATCAGTGAGATGTATGTGACAATCGACAAGTACTATAACCTCAAACAGATAAAGGTAAAGCAAAACGGTGGATGGATGACCATCACTGTGAGCTATCTGAGAAACAAGCACCTTGCCGACTCCGCATTCCGATTCAATTCCAAGGACTACCCCAAGGCGGAAATTATCGACCTACGATAAATATGCAACCATTCAAAGTACATATCTTAGGATGCGGTTCGGCACTACCTACGAAGCATCACAACCCCTCATCTCAGATTGTTGAGATAAGGGGCAAGTACTTTATGATAGACTGTGGCGAAGGCACACAGACACAGGTGAGACGTTCGCGCACAAACTTTTCCAAGCTTTATGCCATCTTTATCTCGCATATTCATGGTGACCACGTATTAGGGCTTATTGGCATGCTCTCTACCTTCGGACTGCAGGGGCGCACTACCCCACTCCACGTCTATGCTCCCGAGGGTTATGAGTCGCTCTTCAAACTGGAGATAGAGACCTTCTGCTCCACGCTGGACTACGACATCGTCTTTCATCCTGTTGACACCACAAAGCACTGCATCATCTACGAAGATCGTTCCCTCACGGTCGAAACAATTCCCCTGAAGCACCGCATGCCATGTTCTGGTTTTATCTTCAGGGAGAAGCAGGGGCTTCGCCATATCAACCCCGATAAGGTAAAATACTACAACGTCCCCTTATCGCAACTGGGAAACCTCCGAGCCGGTCATGACTGGACAGATGCCGATGGCAATACCATACCCAATGAAGAACTCACCACACCGCCTGACCCTGTCAGAGCATACGCTTACTGCTCCGACACATGCTACATGCCATCATTGGCGCAAATGCTATGGGGGGTTACGACGCTTTACCATGAAGCCACGTATTGCGAGGATATGAAGGATAAAGCGCAAAAATACCTACACTCCACGGCTCGCGAAGCCGCTCTCACGGCACGCGACGCTGGCGTTAAGCAACTACTTCTTGGGCATTATAGTCAGCGTTATATTGACGAGACGCCTATACTATCTGAGGCGCAAGCCGTCTTTCCTTCTTCTTTTCTTACTGACGAAGGAAAGGTCTTCTCTGTATAAAAATATGAACTCCGTACCGCAGAGATGAAATTTCATCTAAATCAGTACGGACTGTCGGGCACACGGGTGTAGAAGCGTTCTGTGCCTGACGCCTCAAGGATCTGAAAAAACAGGTCGGGCTTGTCATTGACTATCAGTTCGTCAGGAAAATCAGTTTCCCTCAGCAGTGGCAAGGCATACTGATAGTTGGCTATATCAAAGGATATATGGGCATCGCTGCTGAGTATGATGGGCATATCACGCTTACGGCACAGGCGCAGTATCTCAATATTGTTGGTGATGGCCGACGGTTTGTTGCGTATAGGGCGCAGTGATGACGAGTTGAGTTCCAACAGCGTACCCGTGCGGTAGGCAGCATCCACGATGGGTTCGAAGTCAAGTTCGCACACTCCGTCGCCAGGATGAGAGATGATGTCGGTCCACTTATTCTCTATCGCAGCTATCATGCCATCGGTATTCTGCGAGCGTGTTCCCCCACTCCAGCAAAACTTGTGTATGCCAGCTATACGCACGTCCATCAGTCGGTAATAAAACTCCTCCAGGTCGAGAGTGCCCTGGGTGTCGAGTATGTTGAGTTCGGCACCTATGAGCAACCGCACTCCGTACATGGTGCGAGGTATAACGTGGGTATTGCGGAAGAACACAGGTTCGGGAGCACCAGGGATGGAAGGGGCATGTTCGGTGATGCCGAGCACCTGCAGTCCTTTCTCCGATGCGGCTTTTGCCATCTCCTGAAGGGTGGAATAGGCATGCCCGCTGGCTATGGTGTGGGTGTGGAGGTCGAGTTTGTAGTTCAAGGGTTCAAAAGTTTAAGAGTTCAAAAGTTCAAGGGTGCAAAGGTACGAAATTTAATTAAGAATTAAGAATTAGGAAGTAAGAATTTGATAATTCAAGTATTTTTTGTAATTTTGCAGAATAATATTATTACATACGGAAATATGACTGAAATAGAAGAGAAAAAGGAGGGACAGGAGAAATCCCTGAACTTTATAGAGCAGAAGATAGAACAGGACTTAGCCGAGGGCAAGAACGGAGGAAGGGTGCAGACTCGTTTTCCACCAGAGCCTAACGGCTACTTGCACATAGGTCATGCCAAGGCGATAGCGCTGGATTTTGGCGTGGCTGAGAAGTATAACGGCGTGTGTAACCTGCGCCTTGACGATACCAACCCCCAGAAGGAGGACATAGAGTATGTGAAGGCGATAGAGAAGGACATAGAGTGGCTGGGCTTCAAATGGGGCAAGGTGCTCTATGCGTCGGACTATTTCCAGCAGTTGTGGGACTTTGCCGTAGAACTGATAAAGCGTGGCAAGGCTTACGTGGACGAACAGTCGGCTGAGGAGATAGCCAAGCAGAAAGGCACGCCTACCACGCCTGGACAGAACTCGCCTTACAGAGACCGCCCTGTGGAAGAGTCTTTGGCTCTGTTTAACGAAATGAACAGCGGCAACATGGAGCCTGGCAAGATGGTGCTGAGGGCTAAGATAGACATGGCGAGCGACAACATGCACTTCCGCGACCCTATCATATACCGTGTGCTGAACATACCTCACTGGAGGACTGGCAACAAATGGAATGCATACCCTATGTATGACTTCACTCACGGACAGTGCGACTACTGGGAGGGAGTGACCCACTCACTGTGCACACTGGAGTTTGTGAGCCACCGTCCGCTATACGACCTATTTGTCGATTGGGCTAAGGAATGTGCCGGCGACGACAAACCAATGGATGACAACCGTCCACGTCAGACGGAATTCAACAAGCTGAACCTCACGCACATACTCCTGTCAAAGCGCAACCTGCTGATGTTGGTAAACGAGGGTGTGGTGACAGGATGGGACGACCCACGAATGCCTACCATATCAGCCTTCCGCAGGAGGGGTTACAGTCCTGAGGGCATAAAGGCATTTATCAACAAGATAGGCTACACGAAGTTTGACGCGCTGAACCAGATGTCACTCTTCGAGAGTGCCATAAGGGACGACCTGAACAAGAGGGCGCAGAGAGTGAGCGCTGTGGTAAACCCCGTGAAGCTTGTGATAACCAATTTCCCCGAGGACAAGACCGAGACCTACACCGCGATAAACAATCCAGAAAACGAGGCTGACGGAACGCACGAGATAGAATTCTCACGCGAACTGTGGATAGAGCGTGACGATTTCATGGAAGATGCTCCAAAGAAATTCTTCCGTCTCGGTCCCGGCAAGGAGGTAAGGCTGAAGAACTCATATATAATAAGGTGTCCTGAGAACGTGGAGGACTGCTGCAAGAAGGACGAGAACGGCAACATCGTGGAGATATACGCAGAACTGATACCTGAGACCAAGACGGGCGAGGCTAACTGCAACATGAAGATAAAGGGCAAGACCATACACTGGGTAAGTTGTAAGCACTGCATAGAGGCAGAGGTGAGGAACTACGACCGCCTGTGGATGGTGGAGAACCCTCGCGACGAGGTGGCAGCATATTCTAAGGAGCAAGGCAAGGACCGCATAGACATAGACGACATGCGCAAGTTTATAAACCCTGAGAGCCTTGAGGTAAAGAAGGCTTACGTGGAGAAATACTGCGCTGAGTTCAAGCCTCTGGACTACCTGCAATTCCAACGCGTGGGCTACTACACTCCTGACTACGACTCTACACCCGATCACCTTATATTTAATAAGACGGTGGGACTGAAGGATACGTGGAAGGCGGCCAATTCATAATTCACAATTCATAATTCACATTTCATAATTCATAATTCATAATTCACAATTAAGAAGTGCTATCATCATTACTTCAGACATTTCTCGACAACCTCAACTACGGTACGATATTCTTCCTCATGCTGCTTGAAAGCACCGTGATACCCGTGCCGTCGGAGTTTGTAGTGACACCTGCGGCATTCAATGCTGCTGACGGAACCATCGACATGTGGCTCGTCATACTCTTTGCCACCATCGGTGCCGACTGTGGTGCCACCATCAACTATATAGCTGGCTACTACCTTGGACGACCTATCATATACCGTTTTGCCAACAGCAAATGGGGCAAGATGTGCCTGCTGAACCAGGAGAAGGTGGAACATGCAGAGAAGTACTTTGACGACCACGGGGCTGTAGCCACCGTGACAGGACGACTGATACCAGGCATCAGACACCTGATATCCATTCCTGCCGGACTGGCGAAGATGAACTTCTGGAAGTTTCTGCTCTACACCACCCTCGGCGCAGGAGCATGGAACTGCATACTGGCAGGCTTAGGATGGTATCTGCACACGTTTGTCAATAGGGACGAACTGGCAGCATACATCGAACTATACAGCGAATACATCAAATTGGGCATACTCGTAATGGTATTGCTCGTGATAGCCTATTTCTGCGTAAAAAGTTTTCGTAAAAGGCATAAAAGGACAAAATAGAAGGTAAAAAACACAATAATTCGCATTTTTCTTGAAAAAAGTCAAGAAAAAATTTGCAGAATATGAAAAAATACTTTAATTTTGTACTCGTTATCCTGAATACAATCTTTTTACCTTAAAGAAGGCTAATACCTATTGAGATTGGAACGCTTACATCGTGAGATGCGAGCGTTTCGCTTTTTTTATATATTAGCTTTGAAGATGAAAGACGATAGATGATAGATAAAAGATTATAGATGAAAGATTATGGATTATAGGGCTTTTCATTCATAGATGGTCTGCCAACAGGAACTGGATGGTGCGTGGGGATGTTGTAGGCGCACACAAAAAAAGGGCTCCGCTGAGCCCCAATCTTTGTTAACCTTAAATCTAATACTATGAAAAACACAGTGCAAAGTTACAAACAGAATTGCAAAATTGCAAGTTTTTTCTAAAGATTTTTATTCGTATTGGCGTTTTCTTGATAAATATCAAGCAAAAGCACTATTTTTCTTCGTTTTGGGCATCCAGATAAATACTTTTTGCCATGAGTTGGTATATCTCCTTTGCAAGGGGATCGGTGATAAGGTCGAGCTGGCGCTGCATCACACCTACGTCATTACGTACCATGGGTCCAGTCTGTGCATCGTGTGGCGACATGGAGCAGGCCTTGCGTGCGGTCTCCATGATGAGAGGTTCTAAGATGCGAAAGTCGAGTCCCTCGCTCTGTAGAATCTTCTCGGCGATATGGTAACAGTGATTAGTGAGATTGCATGAGAATACTGCTGCAAGATGCAATTGCTTGCGCTTGTCAGAGTCGATACTGACAACCTTGTCGCAGACCGCATGAGCGAGTTGTGATACGGTGTGCATACTTACATCATCCGTTGCTTCAATAAAACACGGTATATCTTTAAAACACAAAGTTCTGCCCTTAGTAAAAGACTGCATCGGGTAGAGCACGGCAGCATGTTCTGCTACTCCATTAAAGACATCTATACTGACGCTCCCTGCGGTGTGGATGAAGACTGCCCCACCCCTACCCTTGGCCAGCTGGCGTGCGGTTTCGTGTATGGCATCGTCCTTGATGGAGATGATGTATGCATCGGCATCTGTCATGACCTCACCGATATCATCGGTAAAAGGACAACCGAGCTTTGAGGCGAGCAAACTGGCATGACTCAAGGTAGGACTATACACTTGGCATGGTGACATGCCTGCACCATGCAGTGCGAGCGAGAGGTGTGTGGCGAGGTTTCCTGAACCTATCATAGCTATTTTCATGCTGCAAAGTTACGAAAAAACTTTTGTTGTTTCAAGTATTTTTTGTAATTTTGCACCCGTAAATGCTTACAGCATTACGGATAGTGAAAAAAGTAACAGTTTTTTTTGAGAGAATGAAGAAAACAATAAATGACCTGACGGCACGCAAGGGAGGCACTCCCATCAGTATGCTTACGGCATACGACTACCACACTGCGATGACCATCGACGAGGCTGGCATAGACATGATACTCGTGGGTGACTCGCTAGGCAATGTGATGCTGGGGTACGAGAATACGCTCGCCGTCACCGTTGACGATATGATACACCACGGCAAGGCGGTATGCCGAGGCACGAAGGAAGCCTTTGTGGTCATCGATATGCCGTTTATGTCGTACCAGCCATCGGTGGAGGATGCCGTGCGCAACGCAGGACGCATAATGAAAGAGACGGGTTGCCAGGCAGTGAAGCTCGAGGGCGGAGTGGAGTACGCTGACCGTATCAAGGCAATAGTACAGGCTGGCATACCGGTGGTAGCTCACATAGGACTGACACCACAGTCGGTCAACGCATTCGGAGGCTACAAGGTACAGGGCAGAACGGATAAGGCGGCACAGAAACTGCTCGAAGACGCCAGGGCGGTGAGTGCTGCAGGAGCTTTCGCCATAACGCTGGAGTGCGTGCCAGAGGAACTTGCCAAGACGGTAACACAAGAGGTAGGCGCCATCACAATAGGCATAGGTGCAGGCAGGTACTGCGACGGACAGGTGCTGGTATATCAGGACATGCTGGGATATACGGGCGGTTTTACGCCAAAATTTGTCAAGAAGTATGCTGACCTGCACAGCGTGATGCTTGAGGCATTCAAGGAGTACAAGAATGATTGTGAACAAAGACTGTTTCCTAATGAGGCACAGTCGTATGTTTAGTTCACAATTCACAGTTAGTTCGCGAAGCTCATCACTTCGTGTCACAGTTCACAGTTCTTATAAGACAAGAAGAAAATGCAAGTAGTAAAGACCATAAAAGAAGTTAGAGACATCGTAAAAGAGTGGAGAAAGGAGGGACTCACCGTGGGACTGGTGCCTACGATGGGTTATCTGCACGAGGGACATCAGAGTCTCATCAGCAAGTCGGCAAGTCAGAATGACCGGACCGTAGTATCGGTATTTGTCAACCCCATACAGTTTGGCCCTAATGAGGACCTGGCGACATACCCCCGCGACCTGGAGCGCGATATGCAGAAGGTGGAGGAAGCTGGTGGCGACATCATATTCAACCCGGAACCAAGCGAGATGTACCCAGGACACTTCACATCATTTATAGACACGACGGAGACCACCGAACTGCTATGTGGCGCACGACGTCCAGTACATTTCCGCGGTGTGTGCACAGTGGTTGGCAAACTATTCAACATAGTGGCTCCTGACCGTGCCTACTTCGGACAGAAGGACGCACAGCAGCTCGCCACTATAAAGCGGTTTGTACGCGACCTCAACTTTGACATCGAGATAGTGCCCTGCCCCATTGTACGCGAGGACGACGGACTGGCAAAGTCGAGCCGCAATACATACCTCTCACCAGAGGAGCGCAAAGCAGCGCTGATACTGTCGCAGAGCCTCATGAAGGGCAAGACGGCAATAGAGAGCGGAGAGAAAAGCGCAGCGAAGATCATAGAGACGATAACACAAAGCCTCGAGACAGAACCCCTCGCACGCATAGACTATGTAGAGGTGGTCGATTTTGACAACGTACAGAGGGTGGACACGATAGGTGACAACACTCTCGTGGCCATCGCCGTATTTATAGGTAAGACACGACTGATAGATAATATTATCATCTAAAGACCCTCTCTCCCACCCCCATTTAGTGTGGGACTTTATAAGGAAAAAGATTAAACAAGGATAACACTATTAAAGAACAGAGATGAACATAACACTGCTGAAATCAAAGATACACCGTGCCGTAATAACACAGGCAGACCTCGACTACGTGGGCAGCATAACCATCGATACCAAACTGATGCGCGAGGTTGGCATCATGGAGTACGAGAAGGTACAGGTAGCCGACATCAATAACGGTAACCGATTTGAAACCTACACCATAGCAGGCGAAGAGGGTTCGGGAATAATATGCGTCAACGGCGCTGCGGCACACTGTGTCAATGTGGGCGACAAAATCATCATAATGGCTTATGCCGACATGACACCCGAAGAGGCTGAGAACCACAGGCCGGAGGTAATCTTCGTAGATGACAACAACGCTATAGTACGCAAGGCCAACTACGAGAAGCATGGACTGCTCAGCGACCAGTAATACAAATCAGCGACCAGTAATACAAACATGTATAGGGAATAAGAAGAAAAAATGCTTAAGGGAAAGACCATAGTACTGGGAGTGACGGGTTCGATAGCTGCCTACAAGACCGCTATGCTTGCCTCTATGCTCGTAAAGCAGCATGCCGACGTACACGTCATCATGACACAGAATGCATGTCACTTTATCAATCCCATAACATTTGAGACACTCACGCACCATAAGTGCCTCGTTGATACCTTTGACAGAAACTTTGAGTTTAAGGTAGAACACGTATCGCTCGCACAAGCCGCCGATGCCTTTCTTATAGCACCAGCATCAGCCAACGTGATAGGTAAACTGGCTGGAGGTATATGTGACGACATGCTCACCACTACCGTGTGTGCCACACGCAAACCCGTGCTCATAGCTCCCGCCATGAATACCGGCATGTACGAAAACCCTATAGTGCAAGACAACCTCAACAAACTGGCACGCTACGGATATACCATAATAGAACCTGCCACAGGACGCTTGGCTTGTGGTGACACAGGGAAGGGAAAGATGCCTGAGCCAGAGGAGCTCATGGACAATATCATGCTCGCCATAGCAAAGGACAAAGACTTTGGCGGCAGAAAAGTGATAATATCTGCTGGCCCCACACAAGAAGCGATAGACCCCGTGAGATACATCACCAACCACTCATCAGGCAAAATGGGGTATGCTCTCGCCAAGATGGCACTGCTGAGAGGCGCAGAGGTGACACTTGTCACCGGACCCGTAAGCATAACCCCTTTTACAGGTATCAGCGATATCGTGAGGGTGAAGAGTGCGGAGGATATGTACAACGCCGTAACACAGCGTAGCTCAGAAGCGGACATAATAATAATGTGCAGCGCTGTAGCCGACTATACTCCAGCCACATACTCTGAGCAAAAGGTGAAAAAGCATGACGACAACATGACGATAGAACTCATGCGAACAAAGGACATACTGAAAAGCCTCGGAGAGAAGAAATATGACGGTCAGGTGGTGGTAGGATTCTCAATGGAGACGGAAAACCTCATAGCCAACTCACAGGCAAAACTGCAGAAAAAGAACGTGGACCTCATATGTGCCAACTCCATCGCTACGGACAAGACAGGATTTGGTGTTGATACTAATAAGGTGACGCTGATTGCAAAAGATGGTATCACGGAACTGCCTTTGTGCACAAAAGAGGAGACGGCTGACCTCATTCTTGACAAGATAGTCACACTATTATGAAACTACTTATCGACATAGGCAACTCCACAATTGTTGTCGCTACGGTGACAAAAACGGGAGATATAGGCAAGACTTGGCGCTTCAAGACCATTAAGGAGGAAACAGTGAAATTTTTTCGCCACGAACTGTGGGCCGGTTTCAAGAAGCACAACATGCTCGTGACAGAAATCAACGACGTAGTGATAAGTTCCGTAGTGCCGGAGGTAAATGACGATGTGGCACAGGCTATATCAGACCTCACAGGGGTGATACCACACTTCTTTGGTATGGACGATGCACTGAAAGCCATCAAGGTGGATGTGGAGTCGCCACTGCAGGTGGGTAGGGACCGCATAGCCGATGCTATCGGTGCCCTCAGTCTGTACGGAGCACCTGCCATAGTATTTGACTTTGGCACGGCAACGACGGTGGGTATCATCAACGAGAAACAGACATTCATCGGAGGCATGATAATACCTGGCGTCAAGACATCACTCAATGCACTGAGCTCTAAAGCATCACAGCTGCCAGCAATCGATATGGAAAGACCACGTAGCATAGTAGGAAAAAATACGTTGGAATGCATGCAGAGTGGCATAATGCATGGTTCGGCGGCAATGGTAGATGGACTCATAGATAGACTGATGCCACTCATACACTCAGATGACGTGAAACTGATAGCTACTGGAGGAATGGCTAAATATGTGGTGCCATTCTGCCAGCATAAGATAATAATAGAAGACTTCCTGCAGTTTAAGGGAATACTCGCATGCACGACAGCAAGCAGGTATAACCTGCATGTAGTATGATGATGACACTCACAGCCGACAGCGGAAGTACTAAAACCACGTGGCTACTCTCCGACGGAAACATATCGTGGACACTGACGACACAGGGTATAAACCCCTTTCATCAGCAGTATGACGTGATGAGTCGCATAATAAACCACGAGCTCCTCACACACTCTGACTTTCCGGACAAGGCACACATTGACGAGATTTATTTCTATGGTGCTGGATGCACCAAGGACAAATCGCCGATACTGAAGTCTATATTGCAGGAAACTTTCCCCCATGCTCATATAGAAGTGGATAGCGATATGCTGGGTGCTGCAAGGGCACTCTTTGGCGACAAACCAGGCATAGCATGTATACTGGGTACCGGTGCCAACTCTTGTCTATACGATGGTAGAGACATCGTAAGCAACGTATCGCCGATGGGCTATATACTCGGTGATGAGGGAAGCGGAGCGATGATGGGCAGAACCTTTGTCAATCTGCTATACAAGGGCGGACATCATGATGACATAAAGGATTTTGAACATGAGACGGGACTGACGCAAGCTGACATTATACAGAAGGTGTACAGAGAACCTATGCCAAACAGATTTCTCGCCTCACTGGCGCCCTACATCAAAAGCATCAGTGACAAACCTTGGGTGAAGGAGATGATAACAGACTGCTTCGGACTGTTCTTTCGTCACAACGTACGCCACTACAACCGCCCTGATCTATGTTGCTCATTTGTTGGTAGCATAGCGTATTATTTTGAGGACGACTTGCGCGAGGCAGCAAAAAAAGAGGGTTCTCTCATCGGGAAAATAATGAAAGAACCCCTTAACTCTTAATATTAGCTTACTTACTCTGCTCCATTGATACGCTCGGCACTGGTGGCACCCATATTGCTGAGGCGCATCTGTACGTAGTAAAATTCCTCATTGGTCTCATCCGGTGAACCCACGCTGACAACAAACAGCAGATCGTTGCCATCAACTTTATCAAAATTCATGCCCAGTAGTACACCATGCTCGATAAAGTCCTTGGGTAGGACGGGAGCGAAGTTGGACTTTGAGAATGTCTTCTCGAAGAACACTGAGCCATCAGCCCTGTTGACGGTAAGCGTCACGCTATTGTCACAGTACTTGGTGTCGTGATTGGTCACCTGAGACAGATTGCTGTCAGCATAGCGCTTGATGGTGTAGCTATACTCTGCTCCCTTAATCCATGTTAACGAACCAGACTGTTCGCTGGATGCCATGGACTCAGGGCCTTCCTGAGGTTTCTCTACGATCTTCTCTACAATAATATCGTCAGTCTGCTCCTTTTTCTTGCAAGAGACGGTTACCACCAACGATAGGAATAATATGAGCGCTATTCTGTACATACTATTTACTTCAGTCTCTCGATGTACTTGTCGATCTCCTGTGCAGCAGCACTTACCATGTACTTCTTCTTTATCTCCTCATAGATCTTGAGGGCATCATCCTTTTTCCCTTGGCTCTCAAGGAGACGTGCAGCCTTGATGAGGAAAGTTGGTGAGAGTGAGTAGTTGGCGCCGTCCTTTGTGGCATCGTCAGCCATTTCTGCAGCTTCTTTGAATGAACTTATCGCCTTGTCTATATTACCTGTGTTGGCATAGGCATCGCCCAGTGCAGCGGTGATAGCAGGGCTTATCATGGCATCATCCTTTGTAGAGAAGTCCTCGAGATACTTCACTGCCTCCTGCCACTTACCCAACTGCGCGTATGATAGTCCAGCATAAGCTTTTGCGAGGTTGGCAGCATCAGTGCCACCATAGTTGTCAATAACGGCGATGAAGCCCTCTGTCTGCTTGTCGCCATTGAGCGCCTTCTGGAAATCGCCCTGCTCGAAGAGGCTCTGTGCCTTTGCAAGTGCTGTTGATGCCTTCTCCTCACGTGGTCCAGCGATAAATGTGCCATAAACTATGCAACCTGCTATAATAATGATGATAGCAGCGATTGCAGTAATGATTTGCTTACGATACTTCAGAAAGAACGCTTCCTGTTTGTTGAGTGATTGCTCCGTAGCAGCAATGTTTTTGTTTGATTTAGCCATTATGTTTTTATTTTTTTTATTTGTTTTCTGATATATACAAAGCCACAAATTTGTGCAAAGTTACAAAAAAATCCTTATATCAACAAACTTATCTCTTATTATTCTGTTTTTTTTCTCGTTTGCCGTGGGGTTTGCCGTGTCTATCGTCTCGCTGGCGATTTTGTCCAGAATGTTTGCCATGAGATTTCTTGTGATATGGCTTTTTAGATGGTGAGGACGATCTATACTCTGGGCTCTCGCCACAATCATTAGGGAGTGTATTTTTAGTGATGGTACGCTCAAGGAAACGCTCTATCCTACGGAAATACATCATATCGTCCTCAGCAACAAGGGTTATAGCGACACCATCGCGCTCAGCTCGTGCGGTACGTCCGATACGGTGAATATAATCTTCCACATCACGCGGTACGTCATAATTGATTACCATCTGTATATCATCGATGTCTATGCCTCGTGCTACGATGTCAGTAGCTACGAGTACATCAATATTGCCAGACTTGAAGCGGTACATGATATCGTCGCGTTCTGCCTGTGAAAGGTCAGAGTGCATAGCTCCGCAGTTGACCTTCATCTGCTGTAGGGTGCGGTTGATTTCTTTCACCCGCTGCTTTTTTCCTGAAAATATGATGACACGCTTCAGACTGTACGGCTGTCCTGACTCGGGCATAAAACCCTCACTGTATAAGTGCTTGAGTATTTTGTTTTTGAATGGTGCATGACACAGATATGCCGACTGCTGTATCTTTTCCGCAGGTTTGCTGACAGCTATCTTCACATTGACGGGATTGTGAAGTAGTGTGTTAGCGAGACGATTGATGTTGTCTGGCATCGTGGCAGAAAACATTATTGTCTGACATTTTATGGGACCCTTGACACCTGTCGTGGGATTTACTCCGATTTGTTTTGCTATAGCGATGATATCTTCGGAAAAACCCATGTCGAGCATGCGGTCAGCCTCATCGAGTATGAAAAATGACAATCGCGATAAGTCGAGGTTACCCATCTGCATATGTGAGATGAGGCGTCCTGGTGTGGCTATGATGACAGATGCACCTTTTCGTAAAGCTTCCAGTTCCTGATCGTAACGGTTGCCGTCGTTGCCTCCATATACTGCCACCGAACTAATGCCGTCGAGGTAGTATGAAAAACCCTGCATTGCTTGATCTATCTGCTGTGCAAGTTCTCGTGTGGGTGCCATGATGAGGCAGTTG
This sequence comes from Prevotella sp., assembly GCA_017642485.1. Taxonomy (GTDB): domain Bacteria; phylum Bacteroidota; class Bacteroidia; order Bacteroidales; family Bacteroidaceae; genus Prevotella. The sequence continues at coordinate 19,153 of JAGCPC010000116.1, forward strand.
ACTGCATCCTCTGGATAACCGCCGTCGTCGAGGAGTGACAGTACTGGTAGCAGGTATGCAGCAGTCTTTCCTGTACCAGTCTGCGCTACACCCATGATGTCGTGTCCTTCGATTATATGATCGATGCATGCTTCCTGAATGGGTGTACACACATCGAAGTGCATATCCCACAGGGCATCGAGAATATTGTCGTTAAGCAATGTCTCGTCAAAATGCAATCTGTCTGCATTTTCCGTACCATTGGAACTTTTCTGTTGTGTTATGTTGTCGTTTTTTCTTTCAGTCATATTGTTTGTTCGGGGATTTCGATTTATATGTTTGTACGAAATATAGAGTATAAAAATAGATTCGATCAGTTGGGGGCCTTACGGTAGCAGAAGTATGCCACAAAGGCGAATATGATATTAGGCATCCATGCTGCCAGCATCGGTGGTGCTCCAGCATTGACAGCAAATGATGATGACACCGTTTGGAGCATGATGTACACGAAACTCAGCACCAATCCCAATCCGAGATACATTCCCATGCCTCCCTTACGTTTCCTGGAAGACAACGAAGCACCTATTATTGTGAGAATGAACGATGCAAATGATGTGGCGATTCGCTTGTGATATTCTACTTGGTATCTCACAACGTTAGATGACCCTCTGTCGATTTGCTTTGAGATGTAATCTGCCAGTTGTGGTGAGGTAAATGTCTCCTGCTGACCTCTCGAATATACGAGGTCCGTTGGTTCCATAAAGATTATGGTGTCCATAGTTGTGCCTGATGTGATTTGTTCACGCACTCCCCGCATGTTGCGTATTTTCCAATTACTTGCTTTCCAATGATACTTAGAGTCAGAAATGGTGTCATACTGTATTTCTATTGCCGTCATGTGCGACACTAACTTCTTGTTTTCAAACTTGTCAAGACAAAATCCATATCCTCGTTTACGAACATTATCATAATGTTGCATGTAGGCTATGACACCTTTGTCAACTTGTAGCTGAACATTTTCAGCAGAAGTATTTTTCTTATTATTCTTGTATAGTGCCTCGAAGTTTTGACGTATTACTGTTCCGTGAGGTATGACATATGCTGACAAGCAATAGTTTAGACCCGAGATGAACATACAGGAGATCATATATGGTTTCATCATCCTTCTGAAACTTACGCCAGATGCCATAATTGATATAATCTCACTATTGCCTGCCATCTTGGATGTGAAGAATATCACAGCAATAAATACAAACAGGGGCGAGAAGAGGTTGGCGAAATAGGGAATGAAGTTTGCATAGTAATCAAATACTATTGCTTTCCAAGGTGTATGAAACTGTTCAAACTTGTTAAGGTTTTCGTTGAAGTCTATAACAATACTTATGCTGATTATCAGCAAGATAGAGAAGAAGTATGTACCAATAAACTTTCCTATGATATAACGATCCAAGCGTCCTATAATTTTCGAAAAATCATAGGAGCGAAGCGAGGCAAATATTTTGTTTGTGGAAAGTCTTTTTAACATGTAGTTACTTATAATCTTCTCTGCATATTATCAACAACACTCTTCTTCCACTGCGTGAAATCATCATTTTCTATGTGCTTGCGTGCATCAGACACCAGCCGTAGGTAAAAAGCGAGATTGTGTATGGATGCTATCTGCAGAGCAAGATACTCTTGAGCCTTGAAGAGATGGTGCAGATATGCTTTTGTGGTAATCTTATCGATATCGCAGCCGTCAGGGTCAAGGGGGGTGAAGTCATCCTCCCACTTCTTGTTTTTCATATTCATCGTACCCTCATAGGTAAAGAGCATCGCATTACGGCCATTACGTGTAGGCATCACGCAGTCAAACATATCGACTCCTCTCTCAATATTCTCAAGTATATTCCAAGGTGTGCCCACTCCCATGAGATATCGTGGTTTATCCTTAGGTAGGATATCGTTGACCACTTCCACCATTTCATACATCACCTCTGCAGGTTCACCTACAGCCAACCCACCAATCGCATTGCCATCACAATTCTTGTCAGCTACATATTTTGCCGACTCCTGCCGCAGATCCTTGAATGTGCATCCCTGCACAATCGGAAAGAGGCTTTGATGGTATCCATACAGGGGTTGTGTCTCGTCAAAACGCCTCACACAGCGATCCAACCACTTGTTGGTCAATGTGAGACTCTTGCGAGCGTACTGCCAATCGCTCTTTCCTGATGGGCACTCGTCGAGCGCCATGATGATATCAGCACCTATAATACGCTCTGTATCAATGACATTCTCAGGGGTAAAGAAATGTTTCGAACCGTCGATATGACTGCGAAACTCGCATCCCTCCTCTGTCAACTTACGTATGCTGGAGAGCGAGAACACCTGAAAGCCACCAGAATCAGTCAGGATAGGTCTCTCCCACCCTATAAACTTGTGTAGTCCTCCAGCCTTGCGCAAGATGTCAAGACCTGGACGCAAGTAGAGGTGATAGGTGTTTCCCAATATAATCTGAGCCAGCACCTGCTTACGCAGTTCCTCAAAGTGAACAGCCTTTACACTACCCACCGTACCCACAGGCATGAAGATAGGAGTGAGAATGTCACCATGATCGGTAGTTATCTTACCAGCACGTGCCCAACTATTGGCATCTGTATGTTGCAACTCAAACGTCATATTCTTTTCTATATCACCTTACTTGGCATCGTGCTCCTCATCCTCGGGAATGGTGAAGTCAAGAGGATTGCTCACCTTTTGCTTTGTTAAGGCAAAATCGAGTACATCAGATACGCTCTCCACATAGTGGAATGATACACCTTTCAGATAATCTGGTGCAATTTCCTCAATGTCCTTCCTATTAGCATCGCAAAGCACGATATCTGTGATACCTGCTCGCTTGGCAGCAAGTATTTTCTCCTTTATACCACCTACTGGCAGCACTTTGCCTCGCAGGGTTATTTCGCCTGTCATCGCAACGTTTTTGCGTACTTTACGCTGTGTCAGAGCTGATGCTATAGAAGTAGCTATTGTGATACCTGCTGAAGGTCCGTCTTTTGGCGTTGCACCCTCAGGAACGTGTATATGAATGTTCCAATGACTGAATATTCTGGAATCTATACCCAACAATTCGGCATGAGCCTTGATATACTCTAAAGCTATCGTGGCACTCTCTTTCATCACGTCACCAAGATTACCTGTTAGGGTTAGTTTTCCACTCTTGCCTTTGGATAGGCTCGTCTCTATGAAGAGTATCTCTCCTCCTACACTTGTCCATGCTAGTCCCGTCACTACGCCAGCATACTCGTTACCCTGATATATGTCGCGGTAGAATGGCGGTTTTCCAATTAGGTCCTCTACGTTCTCAGGGGTAATCTTGTCGTATGGTAAATCAGTATCACGCATAAGGTAGAATGCGAGTTTTCTGAAACATTTGTTTATCTGTTTCTCCAACTGTCGCACACCACTCTCGCGAGTGTATCTCTCGATGATTTTCTCCAACGCCGTTTTTTTGAAATTGAGCTTCTTATTTGCTGCCATTCCCGTTTTCTCCTTCTCGCGTGGCACGAGGTGGCGCTTGGCGATTTCTATCTTCTCCTCTGTAGTATATCCGCTGAGTTCTATTATCTCCATACGATCCAACAATGGACCTGGTATAGTAGATAGAGTATTGGCAGTGGCAATAAACATTACCTTGGAGAGGTCGTAGTCGAGATCGAGGAAATTATCATGAAAGGCATTGTTTTGCTCAGGATCGAGAACCTCCAATAAAGCTGATGCAGGGTCGCCATGATTGGTGTTTTGCGTTATTTTGTCGATTTCGTCGAGAATAAATACGGGGTTGCTTGAACCTGCCTTCTCTATGCTCTTTATAATGCGTCCGGGCATAGCTCCTACGTATGTACGGCGATGACCACGTATCTCGGCTTCGTCATGCAGTCCGCCCAGACTAACTCTGACATATTTTCTCTTTAGTGCATCAGCGATGCTTTTTCCAAGACTTGTCTTGCCCACTCCAGGAGGACCATACAGACAAAGTATGGGAGACTTCATGTCGCCACGCAGGTTGAGCACAGCTATATACTCCAATATGCGCTCCTTAACCTTCTCCATGCCATAGTGGTTGCGATTAAGTATTTTCTGAGCACGTGCTATATCCATGTCATCCTTGGTAAACTCGCCCCATGGTAGTTCCACTATCTGTTGCAGATAGGACAACTGTACATTGTAGTCGCTGGACTGTGGGTGCATCTGCTTGAGGCGCTCCATTTCTTTGTCAAATGTCTCCCTTACCTTAGCATCCCACTTTTTTGTTTCAGCCTTTTCACGCAGTTTAGCAAGTTCTGGTGATGACTCTTCGTCACCCAGTTCCTTGTTAATCATCTTGAGCTGATGACGCAGAAAGTACTCTTTCTGTTCATTGTCGATGGTGTGTTGTGTGCGATTTTGTATGTCCAGCCTGAGGTTGGCATATTGTATCTCTCTGTTGACGTACTCAAGTAGTTTAAAGGCTCGACTCATGATGCTGTTTGCTGACAGCAACTCCATTTTCTCGTTGAGTTTCAACGGGATATGGTAAGCTACCATGTTTATAAACAGCTCTGGGTCATCTATGCTATGCAGCGATAACTGTAATTCAAAAGGGAAGGTGTCACTCTTGTCGATCAACTCTGAAACTCGCTTTCTCAGGTCGCTTACAACAGTGAAAAATTCCATATCTTCTCCATTAGGCTTATCTTCTGGCATTGGCACCACATGTGCACGAAGAAATGGTTCTTCCTTCACTACGCTCTCTATACGACAGCGTGTCAATCCTTGTGCTATAAAGGCATAACGGTTGAGTTGTCCAGGCATCTCAAATACCTTGAGGAACTGCGATATTACGCCATATTCGCACAGGTCCTCTGCGGAGGGTTCTTCTATGCTTATGTCCTTCTGACAGAACATAGCAAACTGCTGTTTGGGATGTTTCTCTATATATTTTACCAGTTGGCGTGTGGTGTCACGAGCTATAGTGACCGATGCCAGCACTCCTGGAAAACTCACAATGTTGCGAGTTATAAGAACAGGCATATCACCTTCTTTTCCCATGCTGAACATCTTTTCGATGTCACCTTCAAACTCTGCAAACATACGCATTTGTGATTCCTGTGGCTCACCCATTATGTCGTTGAATATATTCATTTACGTTTTTTTATTTTCAGTTTTGGAATAAGAAGCACATCGCCTTCTTTTACCTCTTTTTTATTGTTGTATGCCTCTACGTAGCATTCCATTTCTGGACCCAGATAAGCCTTTGATATACCCTTTAGGGTCTGTCCCTTCAAAACTTTTACCTCTGTTTCTGTTCCGATAATAGTGTAGGCACCATATTTTACACGTGGATCAGCATTATATGTTTCCTGTGCAACATCCTCTTGCTCATCAGCAGCAGATTTTTTCTCAACGACATCCGCTGTTGTATTAACTATATCTTTCTCTGTGTTCACTACAGCAGTATCGACTGTTGTTTTATTAGTTGTGGTGGTATCCAGCGCCGCTGCTGGCTCTTCGGCGTTCTGTTTCTCTTCCTGGGTGAACCATCCTTTTTGTGCTGCAAAATATCCTATAGCAAAAAATAGTACTGACATTATCACACATGCGAGGATGGCATATAGCTTAACATTACTTTCTTTTTCAACGAGGGTTTCATCCTCCGTCTCTTCTTCTACAGGATTATTCTCTGCTGGTTCGTTTTCCGCCGTAGAGTTACCGTTTTCTGTTGGAATATCAGCAACAGGAGCCACAACGGGAGTCACAACAGGAGCTACCTCCTGCTCATCACTCTCCGCAGGAATATCGGCAACGGGAGCCACTACTGGAGTGATTTCTTCTTTTTCCTTCTTTTCTGCCGTAGCTGTGTCTCCATCCACTATAACTGTTTCAAAGTGTGCAAAGGGCTTATTTATCATATCACGCATGACATTGTCTGGAGTAAATATTATCTTATCGTGCGCTGCTATGACAACTTTCTCTCCCGTATTGACATTCACGGAGTTACGTTCTTTTACCTCTTGCAGTTTAAATGTTCCGAAGCCCTTTATCTTTACTATGCGGTCTTGCAGCAGTCCTTCATTGATTACCTCTACGACCTGTTGCATGAAAGCCTCGGAAGCTCCAAGTTTCATCTTATGTTTTTCGACGATTATTCGTGCTATATCTTTTATTGTAGCCATGATTCTATGTAGGGGGTATGATATTACTTTATTTTTTCCTTGAGTGAAGTCATTGGTTTGAAATTGACCACAAGTTTTGGTGGTACGAGCATTTTCTGCCCTGTAAGAGGATTAGATATAATGCGCTCCAGACGTTTTTTTACATCAAAGCTACCTAAGCCAGATATTGTGACGCTTGTATCATCACACAACATATCGACGATACCATGCATAGCCGTCCTTACTACATTCTGTGTCTCACTCGCAGTCAGTCCAGATTTATGCGACAGAGCTGCAATAAACTCTTTGTTATTCATACTGTACTATACTTTACTATTTTGTGGTCATCTATTTTACTAATTCTCCATACAAGTCAAATTCTTCAGCAGCGGTTATCTTGACATTATAAAACTCGCCTGTTTTCAGTTCGTTATCTGCATGAAGAAGCACCTCGGGATCTACTTCTGGTGACGAGTATTCGTTGCGTCCAACATACCATTCGCCCTCTTTGCGGTCAATTATTACCTTCATCGTCTTTCCGATGTTTTCTTCCATTATTTCAGCAGAAATACGTTGCTGCACTCTCATAAGTTTGTCCAGGCGTTGCTGCTTTATTTCTTCTGGCACATCATCTTCATAATGATCTGCGCTGTAGGTGCCATCTTCCTCAGAGTATGCAAAAGCTCCCATCCGCTCAAAGCGTGCCCATTTTACAAACTCCACCAACTCATCAAAGTCTTTGTCCGTTTCGCCAGGGAAGCCTACCATCAAAGTGGTGCGTAGCACTATACCAGGCACCCTTTTTCGCAAGTCCGATACGAGCTGCATGGTTTCTTCTTTGGTGGTATCTCGCTTCATGCGTTTGAGTACTGATGTCGATATGTGCTGCAAGGCTATATCCAGATACTTGCATACGTTATCTTTCTCACGCATCACATCGAGTAGTTCCATAGGAAACAGGTTAGGGTAAGCATAGTGCAACCTAATCCACTCCACGCCCTTTATATCTGCCATTTGCGATATTAGTTCGGCAATACTACGTTTCCCATATATATCCACACCATAGTAAGTCAGTTCCTGTGCTATGATCTGAAACTCCCTTACGCCCTCACTTACGAGTTCTTTGACCTCGCTGATGATATCTTCTATTCGACGGCTCTTGTGTTTTCCCGTCATCGCAGGTATAGCACAATAGGCACAATGACGGTCGCAACCCTCCGAAATCTTTATGTATCGATAATGGTTTATGTTACGCTTTGGAGTGATCTCCGTATGGTTTTGCTTGGTTCCCTCACTCTCAGGCATCTCATCCACCATCCTGCTCCAGTCAAACTTCCCATAATACTTATCGACCTCAGGTATTTCCTGCTGCAAATCTGCGAGATAACGTTCCGAGAGGCATCCCATCACGTACAGTGTATCTATCTCACCGTGCTTCTTTGCTTCCACAAATTGCAGGATAGTATTAACACTTTCCTCTTTGGCATCGCCAATAAATCCGCATGTGTTTATCACTACTGTTTTACCTTTGACCTCTGGTGCATCAACATAACACTCGTAGCCCTTCTTGCAAAACATTTTCTGCAAGCATTCGCTGTCAACAAGGTTTTTGTAACATCCCAGCGTGACTATGTCTATTCTATTATGTATCATTCTCCAAAGAGACTGTCCACAAATTCTCGGCGATTAAATTGCTGAAGATCTTCCATCCCCTCACCCAATCCTATATATTTCACGGGAACTTTCAGCTGATCAGATATACCTATTACTACGCCTCCCTTGGCTGTGCCATCAAGTTTGGTTATGGCCAATGATGATATCTGTGTTACTGCAGCAAATTGTTTAGCTTGCTCAAAAGCATTCTGTCCAGTGGAGCCATCAAGTACCAAGAGCACCTCATCTGGTGCGCTGGGTATTACTTTTTTCATCACTTCCTTAATCTTCTTCAGCTCGTTCATCAAGTTTACCTTGTTATGCAGTCTGCCTGCTGTATCTATAATGACTACATCGGCATTATTAGCCTTAGCTGATGACAAAGTGTCAAATGCCACACTTGCCGGATCACTGCCCATTTGTTGCTTTACTACAGGCACCCCTACACGTTCGCCCCATGCTACAAGTTGTTCTACTGCAGCAGCCCTAAAGGTATCAGCTGCACCAAGATATACTTTCTTGCCTGACTGCTTGAACTGATATGCCAGTTTGCCTATGGTTGTAGTCTTACCTACTCCGTTTACACCTACCACAAGTATGACGTATGGGGTGTTGCTGTCTGTTTGTTGGGAGTCACCGCCTTGTGTTCCATTGTCATGCTTGTTACCATTATCTACTTCCTCAAGTAGTCCTACTATCTCTTCTCGCAATATATTGTTGAGTTCCGATGTTGACACATACTTGTCACGTGCCACCCTTGCCTCTATTCGCTCTATCACTTTTAGTGTAGTGTCCACACCGACATCACTTGTTACCAGTACTTCCTCTAATTCGTCGAGCACATCGTCGTCCACAGTATCACGACCAGCTACGGCGCGAGTCAGTTTTTCAAACATGCTGTGCTTTGTTTTCTCAAGTCCCTTATCTAAAGTTTCCTTCTTATTCTTGTTGAAAAATCCAAAAAATCCCATTTTATCGTTACTTTTTTACGTTTTGACTGCAAAGGTAATAAAAATTATCCATTTCATCGAAGAATACACCTTATTTAAATATATTTTTTTGAGTTGCAAGAAAAAATTGCACATTTTATTTGGTTAGTGTGCAAAAAATAGTTACCTTTGCACAAACTAAGAAAAATTGTGCAATCAATGGAAAATATAACAGGCTTCAATGCTTGCATCGAGCAAGCCGTCAAAAATTATTGGAATCTCGATGCGCTAACTGATTACAAGGGCGCCACATTACAGTATCAGGATGTAGCACGCAAGATTGAAAAACTACACATACTGTTTGAGAACAGTGGAGTACAGAAAGGCGACAAGATAGCATTATGTGGACGAAACATGAGCAATTGGGCTGTAGCTTTTCTCGCTACGCTGACATATGGTGCTGTAGCAGTACCTATACTCCATGAGTTTACCGCCGATCAGATACACCACATAGTCAATCATTCTGATGCTCGACTCCTCTTTGTAGGTGATGTAGTGGCAAAACAGATAGACCCTACAAAAATGCCTGAGCTTGAGGGTATTATCAATATCATTGACTACTCATTGATGATTTCTCGAACAGACAAGCTAACCTATGCCCGAGAGCACCTCAATGAGTTTTTTGGCAAGAAATACCCCAAATACTTCCGCAAGGAGTTTGTCAACTATTATAAGGAGGAGAGCCCAGAGCAACTTTGTATCATCAACTACACTTCGGGTACCACAGGTTTCTCCAAGGGTGTGATGATTCCCTATCGTGCTATGTGGTCAAACCTCGATTTTGCAGGTAAGGTACTTGACGATCAGTTGCACCCTGGTAACAATACCATATCCATTCTCCCAATGGCTCACATGTATGGTATGGCGTTTGAGTTTATCAAGGAGTTTATGAGCGGTTGTCACATATACTATCTTACACGCGTTCCATCACCAGCTGTAGTTGCTCAAGCTTTCACTGACGTAAAACCGATTATCATCATCGCCGTACCTCTTGTCATAGAGAAGATAATACGCAAGAAGGTCTTCCCAAAGCTTACACCAACTATCAGGTTGCTCATGAAGACACCTGTCGTAGGCACCAAGATAAAGAAGAAAATCCATGACCAGGTGTATAATGCCTTTGGTGGCAAACTATATGAGATCATAGTAGGTGGTGCAGCCCTCAATCAGGAGGTGGAGCAATTCCTCAAGGATATCGACTTCCCTATCACCGTAGGATATGGAGCAACGGAGTGTGCGCCTATCATTACCTATGCCGATTGGAAGGAACATAAGGCTGGTTCTTGTGGACGTTCTGTTGTACACATGGAGGTCAAGATTGATTCTAAGCATCCTCATAACGAACCAGGTGAGATATTGGCACGAGGCATGAACGTCATGTTGGGCTACTATAAGAATGATGAAGTAACTGCACAGACCCTCGACAAAGAAGGATGGTACCATACTGGTGATCTTGGCATAATGGACAAGAAAGGCAACGTTTTCATCAAGGGACGTTCAAAGAATATGCTACTTGGCCCTTCTGGTCAGAACATCTTCCCTGAGGAGATAGAAGATGCACTCAACTCTCTGCCACTTGTCATGGAAAGTATTGTAGTACAGCGTGACCAGAAGCTTGTAGCCCTTGTTCACCCAGACCTTGAGGCCTGTGCTGCACGTAATATGAGCAGTGACGATGTTGACAAGCAGATGAAACTCAATCTGGAGCAGCTCAACGCTTCACAGCCTGCATACTGCAAGGTCGCATATATAGAGATACGTGATGAAGAGTTTGAAAAAACTCCTAAAAAGTCTATCAAGCGCTTCCTCTACACGTAGTTTATAGATAACAGATAATAGATAATAGATAAAAAAACAGGTTACTTCATTTTTCGCAAGTAACCTGTTTTTATATTCCTAATTATTCGCTGAAGCTCATCACTTCGTGTTTATAATTCCTAATTCCTAATTTCTAATTACTAGTTCCTAATTCTAAACCAATCAACGTCCACCCATCCGCGAACTTTCTTGCCAGGCTTTTCTGCAGCGAGAATGCCGACTTTAGCTCCTACCCATTTGCCTTGACGCATGCGGAATGTGTCGCCACACTCAGTATATTTCTTTCCGTCAGTAGAGTATGCGAAGGTCGCATGTGCCTCGTGCTTATTGTTGCCATCGCTGTCTTTTCCACCTATATACTTCACGTTGACACGCATATACATAGCGCAGTGTAGTGCTGGCTGATAGTCCACCTTATCAGCTGCCGTTGGTTTGAAGGTCTTTATTACCTTTATCTCCTCTGGCTTTCCCTTGTCAGCACTTTTGCAAGTGATCTGTTGGAGTTGAAACTCATCCCCCACTCTGCATAGCACGAGTGCAGAATAATCCATTCCAAACACGGTGATGCCACCATACTGTTCTGCCTCTTTAGCAGTAACTTCAAGTTTTGCTGTAGCAGTAAAATTGTTGGTTGGAGTCTTCTGCAGTAGCAGATTGCCTGCCTCCCACATATTCTTATAGTCTGCTGACTGTCGATGACAGAACACGCGGTAGTATCCGTAAGGTGTTGGCATACCGTATGTTTGGTCATAGTTAGCATTCCATTGCCACTGCCTGCCGAGTGTAGTAGTATTAAACTCATCGCTCTCCACAGGATTACAAACGGGATATGATTTTCCTACGTTTGGTTTCTTATACTTGAGCACTGGCTGTCCGCAATACTTCTCTGTTTTGCCGTAAGCCTTTACTTTACCGATATTCTCACCCATTGCAGGCCACCCATCAATCCACTTCACTGGTTCGAGCCACACCACTCTGCCGTATGCCTCCTTATCCTGGAAGTGCAGGAACCAGTCTTCACCACTCTTCAGGTGTACCCATCCACCCTGATGAGGACCGTTAATATCAGTATCACCCTGTGCCAGTACTGTCTTGCTCTCATACGGGCCAAAAGGCGAACGACTGCGCATAGCCAACTGGTGTCCTATGGGCACACCGCCTGCAGGATTCATTATCCAGTACCATCCGTCTCGCTTGTAAAACTTCGGGCCCTCTGAGGTACGGTCGTTGGTACCATTGCCATCAAACACTATTACTGGGTCGCTGATAGCCTTCATACCGTCAGCTGTCATCTCACGCACTGTGAGCACGGAGTTGAACTGACAACGGCTGTTTGCCCAACCATTGACGAGGTAGCATCTTCCATCCTCATCCCACAGCGGACAAGTGTCTATCATGCCTTTGCCTGACAATATACACTGTGGTTCGGTCCACTCACCAGCGGGGTCTTTTGCCGTAGTGACAAATATGCCGAGGTCTGGGTCACCCCAGTATATATAATATGTCTGGTTGTACTGGTTGTAGCGAATAGACGGCGCCCATACACCGTTGCCATGCTGAGGCACGTTATAGCGGTCATAGGGTGGCAGTTTCTTTATTGCATGGTTGATAATCTCCCAGTTGACGAGGTCCTTGGAGTGCAGTATCGGCAGACCAGGAATGTGGGCAAACGATGATGCAGTGAGGTAGAAGTCCTCTCCGCTGGCACCCACGCAGACATCGGGGTCGGAGTAATCGGCATCTATTACAGGATTGGTAAACGTGCCATCTCCGTTGTCTGGTGACCACACTTGCGACTTATAGTTTTCTGCACATGCTATAAGTGGTAATGCTACAAAAAGTGTCAGGATAGTTTTCTTCATAATTGATTATTCTATAATTAGCTTATACTTATATTCATTTTTATCATACATTATCTTCATCATGCCTCTGTGCCCTTTGTTCGTCAGTGCTATCGCCACATGTCCCATAGTGCGTCGCAGATTGATCTCCACACATGGATTGAGCAAATATGTGCCGCTTGAAGCACTTTTGCATATCATCATGTCAACTCCCAGAGGTCCCCAATACACTCCCTTCAGTCTTGGAGCTATAAACTGCTTTATCTGGTAAGACACTTCGTGCATCAGGTCATCTGAGATATAGGGCCTTACCCTTTCACGTTTTTCCTCCTCGGGCAAGAGCAGATTACCTGAGTATGCACCATGTACCGTACTGAATACTGATAGCCCTTCGTAATGTGTTTCGCCTTCTTTGTCCATTACATATTCAAGGGCCAAGTCAGCAATCTTATCACACTTCTTCTCAGCGATCACCGTACCCTGTCTGGCTATGGTGCCTTCTACGAATGACCTGCTCTTATCGCTATCACCACCGACCTTAAACTCCTTCACCCCTCTGCCACTGCTGCTCCAGGGTGACTTGACTATCGTTGCCCCATGCTCTGCATGGAAATGTAGCACATCATCATAGGAGTAGCACACCTTAGCAGTGCCCGTAGTGCCTTCCATCTGTCGTAGTGAGGCAAGCAGCTCCACTGCCAGGCTGCGGTTGGACAGAGTGCGTATAGCCTCCAACTGTTTCTCGGTAGGCAACTGCTCATCCGCCACACCCATCTGCTTCAGTTCTCGTACTATCGCCTTGTCCCATCCCCATACTGTTACCTCTCCCTCTTTCCGCCACAGGGCAGAGAGTTCTCCCAGTTCTTGACGTAGCTGGCGCACCACCTTTGGAGGGGTGTAGTTGCTCGTGCCGTCTGCCAGAGCGAGGTCGTGTTCGGGATTGAATATGCTGACAGTCATCACTTAAAACAAAGAGAGTTGTACTGGTCCCTTGGGCTTATCATCGGGAGTTTTTTCGTTTTCGTTATCGTCTTCGTTATGGTTATCGTTATGGTTATGGTTATCGTACGAGCGCAGCGAGTCCAAAAACTCGTCCTCTGATACTATTCTGATGCCCAGTTTCTCAGCCTTCTGTAGTTTTGCCGGTCCCATATTGTCACCAGCAAGTATGAAGGAAGTTTTCGCACTTATCGAACCGATGTTCTTTCCCCCGTGTTGTTCTATGATGAGTTTGTACTCATCACGGCTATGATGCGAGAATACTCCGCTTATCACTATCGACATACCCTCCAGTTCGGTTCCAAGCGACTTCTGTTGCTCCTCACTAAGCTGCATCTGCAGTCCGTAGGCAATCAGTCGGTCAACAATCTCCTTGTTCTTCTCGTTTTGGAAGTACTCCACCACATTCACGGCTATTATCTCACCCACTCCGTCCACCTCCATGAGTTGTTCTACTGTTGCATGGCGCAGTGTGTCGATATTCTTGAAGTGGCGTGCGAGGAGTTTCGCTGTTGTCTCGCCCACCATACGTATGCCCAGGGCAAACACTACACGTTCAAATGGCACCTTCTTGGAAGCCTCTATCGCCTCCACTGCCTTACGTGCCGACTTCTCTCTGTTTCCCTCATAGTTTATCTGAACTACGGTGAGAGTATATAGGTCAGCTATATTCTCTATTATACCTCTTTCATAGAAAGCATCTACCGTCTCAGGTCCCAGCGAGTCGATGTTCATCGCACGTCGTGATATGAAGTGCTCTATCCTACCCTTTATCTGAGGTGGACAGCCTGTATCGTTAGGACAGTAGTGAGCTGCCTCACCCTCTATCCTGCGCAATTCAGCACCACATTCTGGACAGTGGGTGATAAACTGTATGGGTTTGGCATCGGGCTGACGTCGGCTTACATCCACGCCTACTATCTTGGGTATTATCTCGCCCCCCTTCTCTACATACACATAGTCACCCTCATGCAGGTCAAATGAGCGTATGAAGTCCTCGTTGTTGAGCGTTGCGCGACGTACCTTGGTGCCTGCCAGTTGCACCGTATCCATATTGGCTACGGGTGTGATGGCACCAGTGCGTCCTACCTGGTATGTCACCTCAAGCAGTCGTGTGCTCACGCGTTCAGCTTTATATTTATATGCTATAGCCCATCGTGGACTTTTTGCCGTCATGCCGAGAGAGCGCTGTTGGCGCAGGGAGTTGACCTTGAGTACTATGCCATCTGTCGCCACAGGCAGTTTCTTGCGTTCCGTGTCCCAGTAGTTGATATAATCATATATCTCCTGCAGGGTCTTCACCTTCTTTATCCCCTCGGATATTTTAAATCCCCATGAGCGTGCCATCTCCAGTGCCTCATAGTGTCCCTCGGCCTGAACCTCATCGCCTAACAGGTAGTACAGATATGCATCGAGTCCGCGCTCTGCCACCACTCGCGAGTCCTGACTCTTCAGCGTGCCCGAAGCAGCGTTGCGGGGGTTGGCAAATGGTTGCTCGCCTATATCCTCTCGCTCCTCGTTGAGACGGTTGAAACTCGCCCACGGCATGAGTATCTCACCACGTATCTCAAAGGTGTCGGGATACCCCCCGTCAGGTTGCAGCACGAGTGGTATGCTGCGTATCGTCTTCACGTTGGTAGTGACATCATCGCCGTGTGTGCCGTCACCGCGTGTCACTGCCTGCACCAGTCGTCCCTGCTCGTATGTGAGCGATATCGACAGGCCGTCGTACTTCATCTCACAGCATATCTCAAAGTCCTCACCCTCCAGACCACGTTTCACCTGGTTGTACCACTCCTCTATATCGTGCTCATTATAGGTATTGGCAAGTGATAGCATGGGATATCTGTGGCTCACCTGCTTAAATTCCTTTGTTATGTCGCTACCCACGCGCATCGTTGGCGAGTTGGCATCATACATCTCAGGATGCTTTGCCTCCAAGTCTTGCAGCTCATGCATCATGAAGTCAAATTCCTGATCGGATATTATGGGGCTGTTGAGAACATAATACCTATGATTATGCTCGTGCAGTTGCCTTCGTAGGGTTTGTATCTTTTCGGTTTCAGTCATCTTGTCTATACGTTTTCTCAAAAAAAACTTGCACAAAGGTACTAAAAAAAGTTGAAAGATGAGAGTTGAAAGTTGAAAGAATAATGAATTGTGAATTATGAATTGCGAATTATGAATTATTTTTATTACCTTTGCAACAAAATTACACCCATAATGAGAATCGACATCATCACAGTACTGCCCGAAATGCTTACAGGATTTGTCAACGAGTCAATCCTCGCACGGGCACAGAAGAAGGGGTTGGCAGAAATCCACCTGCACAATCTGCGTGACTATACAGCCGACAAGTGGCACAGAGTGGACGACTATCCCTATGGTGGTGCAGCGGGCATGCTGATACAATGCCAACCGCTCGATGCATGCATAGCAGCACTCAAGGCTGAGCGTCACTACGATGAGATAATATTTACAGCTCCTGATGGCGAGACATTCAATCAGGGTATCGCCAACGAGTTGTCGCTTAAGGAGAATATTATTATAATATGTGGCCACTACAAGGGTATAGACTATCGTATCAGGGAGCACCTCGTGACGCGTGAGATCAGTATCGGCGACTATGTGCTGACGGGTGGCGAACTGGCTGCTGCCGTGATGGCCGACAGCATCGTGAGGGTCATCCCTGGCGTCATAGGCGATGTGGAGAGTGCCCTCTCCGACTCCTTTCAGGACAATCTACTCGAGCCACCTGTATATACCCGTCCTGCTGAGTACCACCCCGTAGCCCATCCTGACGAGACATGGGGCATACCAGAGATACTGCTCTCGGGCCATGAAGCAAAAATCAAGGAATGGGAAATGGAGCAGGCATTAAAGCGCACGCAGGAACGCAGACCAGACCTGCTTGATAGTTAATAGTTCATAGTTCAGAGTTCACAGTTCATAGTTCACAGTTCATAGTTCAGAGTTGATACTAAAAAGCATTTCCATACTAAATTATAAGAATATCAGCGAGGCAAAATTGGACTTCTCGCCCAAGTTTAATTGCTTTATCGGCAACAACGGCGTGGGAAAGACCAATCTGCTTGACGCTCTGTACTACCTCTCGTTCTGCCACTCCATGTTTTCCAACATCGACTCGCAGCTCATGAAGCACGACACCGACTTCTTTATGATACAAGGAGAGTATCTTCACGATGACGGCGAGACTACCGAGGAGATATATGCCGGCATGAAGCGTGGTAGCAAGAAGCAGTTTAAACGCAACAAGAAGAGCTACAAGCGCCTCTCTGAGCACATCGGCATAGTGCCACTGATAATCGTTTCGCCCGATGATGCCATACTGATATCAGGAGGCAGCGAGGAACGTCGCCGACTGCTTGACATCGTCATATCACAGTATGACAACAACTATATCAATTCGCTCAACCGTTACAATAAAGCACTGCAGCAACGCAATGCCCTGCTCAAGATGGAGGATGTGGAACCCGACCCCACCCTCATGTCACTGTGGGAAGAGGAGATGGCACGCGAAGGGGAGTATATCTACCAGCAGCGCAACTTGTTTGTACAACGCTTCATACCCGTTTTCAACGAGGTATATCGACAGATAAGCGGCGATGGAGAGAGCGTCAGCCTGCGATATGTGTCACACTGCCAGCGAGGACCGCTGCTCGATGTCATAAGGCGCGACCGTATGAAGGACCTTGCAGTAGGCTATTCACTGCATGGCATACACCGTGACGAACTCGAGATGATGATTGACGGCTACCCCATGAAGCGCGAGGGCAGTCAGGGACAAAACAAGACATACGTCATAGCACTCAAACTGGCACAGTTTGACTTCCTAAGCAAGACAAGCAATGCCACCACCCCACTCTTGTTGCTTGATGATATCTTTGACAAGCTCGATGCCCATAGAGTAAAGAATATCGTAGAACTGGTATCGGGCAACAACTACGGTCAGATATTCATCACCGACACCAACCGCGACCACCTCGACCAGATACTATCCCACTCACAGTCGGAGTACAAGATTTTCCATGTTGAGGAGGGAGTTTTCAGCTAATCTTTTCTATAGTCACTATCGTATCTATAGTATCTATAGCCACTATAATATCTATTATGTTCAAGAGATACCCCATATCAGTTGACAGCATATTGCACAGCATACTGCGCAATCAGGGGCTTGAGACTCCCCTGCTCCAGCGTCGTGTCATCGGCGCATGGGATGAGGTGATACGCTCACTCCTTGATGCCGATATGGCTGAGTATGTCATCGAGAGCACTGAGTCGAAGGATATACGCAATCAGACCCTGTGGGTAAAGATTATATCACCTGCCGTACGTGCCGACCTACTAATGAAATGCTCCGACATCGTTGCCACATTGAACAACAAGGTCGGAGCACAGATTATCACCTCTGTGAGGTTTTATTGATTCTATTTACTATAGTTACCATAGCTACTATAGCTATACTTGCTATTTCCCGAGTCTTTTTCTGCGGAGCTCATCACGTTCCCTTTGCATTTTCTGCTGCTGCTCCTGCATAGCCTGCAGGCGAGCGGCAAATCCTGACATCTTCTTCGGATTCTTCTTATTCTCAGCACGTTTTGCCTCAAGTATGGCAAGGAGTTTCTCGTCATTGGTGGTCTTGCGGAGCAACCACATGATAGCAGCCGAGAAGAATAGTGATACGAAGTAATAGAAGTTTAAGCCCGATGAGTAGTCATTAAACATGAAGAAGAACATCAGCGGCATGAGCATCATCATCCATCGCATCATCTTCATCTGCTCAGCCTGTGCGCCTATCATCTGATCCTTCTGCTGTTGCATGGTAAACCATGAGTAAAGCAGGTTGGCACCACAGAATAGTATGCACGTCAATGACAGGTGGTCGCCGATGAGCCACAGGTTCTGCTGCCATGATACTATGGGGTCGTATGTTGACAAGTCGTCAATCCACAGGAATGACTGGCGCCTCAATTGTATCGCATTAGGCACAAAGTTGAACATTGCAATCCAGATAGGCATCTGTATCAGCATGGGCAGACATCCGCTCAGCGGACTCACGCCATACTCCGAGTACAGCTGCATCTGCACCTGCTGCTTCTGCAGGGCATCCTCGGGTTTGTCGAGGTGCTTTGTCGCCTCCTCCAGTTTCGGTCTGAGCACACGCATCTTTGCCGATGACATGTAGCTCTTCTTCACCATCGGGTAAGTGATGGCCTTCAGCAGCAACGTGATGAGTATCAGTATCACGCCCATAGGTATCGCCATCGAGCGCAGGAAGTCAAAGACATACAGCGTAAACCAGCGGTTGATGTAGCGGAATAGTGGCCACCCGAGGTACACCAGGCGCTCCAGTTCCAGATCCTTGCCCATGGTGCTCTCCTCCTCTACGCTCTGCAGCAGACGGAAGTCGTTGGGTACGAAGTAAAACTCCAGTTCTGTAGCACTGACACCCTTGGGGTCAAAGTCAGCCTTTAGCTTAGCCTCGTACTGCTTGAGGTATCCCGAACCCTTCTCCTGGGGTATGGAGGTGAGGCGCACGTCATTGCCGAAATTGCCTTTTGTGACCATCACGGCAGAGAAGAACTGGTTTTTGAATGCCACCCAGTCTATAGGTTCCTCTACCGTCTCATCCTTCTTCTCGCTCGTCTCGTTGAGGTAGTCTGTGCCACCCTCCGTGAAGTGGTAGGTGAGCGAACTATAGCGATTTTCAAAGGTGAAGCCCTTCTCCTGCTGCTTGCATACGTCCTGCCAGTTTATGTCTATTGTTGATGCATTAGGTGCAAACAGTCCCGCCATACCGTTGGCGAGTATAGAGCAACTCAGTTTGTAGTCCTTGCTCAGCGCGTACCTTATTACTATATTCTTGCCCTCGCCTGCCTCTGCGGTGAAAGTCACCGTGCTTGGTGTCACCTCCGAGGGGGTAAAGAATAGTTCCTCGGTTGCTATATTCTGTTCCTTAGTTACAAGGGTAAAGTTAAGTTTCTGTGTCTCAGCATCAAAGAGTGTCACGTCCTTGTTGCCCTCATTGTCCTCGAAACCCTTTATCACTGCCTTGATCACTGTAGCACCTTTTGTTGACAGTGTCAGCTCCACCTTGTCATTTTTAAGCACCACGTTCTGCACACTGCCCTGCATGGCATCATGAAAGAGTGCCGTAGTATCAGCCACTGCCCGCTTAGCAGCCTCTGCCTTGCGTTGTATCTCAGCTATCTTCTGCTGCTCCTCAGCCTTCTGCTTTGCCACATTCTCTATAGAGTCCTTCGTGCGCATGGCCTCCATCTCCTCCTGCGAAGGCTGGTTATACCAGGTGAAACCAAAGAGTACTGCTGCGATGAGTACAAATCCTATGATAGTATTCTTATCCAAAACGTTTTATGTTTTTTTGTGTGATATAAAGATGTAATTTCTATTTCTCTACAAAGGTACAAATAAAATATGAGATACACAAAATAAATTCATTTATTTTTACGGTAATGATATAAGGTACGGGCACATAATCCCATAGGATTCGTAATACTAAATCTGTCTCTCTCATGAAAGTTTGTGTTTCTACCTCCATCCTCCACTTTTTGATGGTAACTTTCTATAGGTTAGCATATTAACTTAGTGGAGGTGGATTTTCTAACCTCCATAAACCTCCACTTTTTCTGCTTGCATGTGCTGAGATTCTAAATGTTGTTGTTATGCTTCTAAATGCAGAGGCTAAGCTTCCGAGTAAAATTAACCGGTTAATTTCGCAAATTTACTAGTTAATTCTTAAAATTTACTGGTTAATTTTTGGCAGTTGCTAAGTGTCTATATTTGAATGATTAGCTTCAACATGCAGAGAAGTTTGTTTTGCATGCTGAAAGGTGTGCTTCGCTGACTATAATATAAGGTACGGAAGAAAACAAAAAAACAAGCCGATAGAGCGCTGAAGCTCCACCGGCTTGTGATTATTTGTCACTCAACTTTGAAGAAGTTGAGAGGATACATGCTAAGGGACTTAGTCGAGCCACTTGATGTAGCAGAAGTCCTGACGGTGTGGCAGGAGGTCGTTCTTTGGGAACATGCGCACGCAGGTCTTGTAGTGACCAGCGCGGCTTATCTCCATGTCACACTGGAAGGTGTACTGGTTGCCCTCCTGCTTGATGAGCTTGAATGGCACTACGCGGTTGATCATGCGGTCGGTGCCTGACTGGTCGTCCTTGATGCTTACGAGCTCGAGGCCTACTGCATCGTTGAGACCCTGCTCGTCGATGGTGTAAGAGATCTGGGTGTTCTTACCTGTCTCAGCACCCTGGGTGAAGACAGAGGTCTCTGAATCGACTACGCGGATGCTGTCCCAACGCTCTGCTACGGTCTCCTTCCACTGTGCTATGTCCTTAGCCATCTGGTACTCGTTGGCGTTCATCTTCTTAGAGCGTGCGGCGAGCTTGGTGTAGAACTTAGAATAGTAGTCGTCGAGCTGACGCTTCATGGTGTAGTGAGGTGCTATGGTAGCGATAGAGTTCTTGATGACCTTGATCCAGTCCTTTGAGAGACCCTTCTTGTCCTTATCGTAGTAGAGAGGTACTATCTCGTTCTCGAGCATATTATATATGGTGGTAGCATCAAGCTGATCCTGATAGCCCTGGTTCTCGTAGGTACGCTCCTGCTTGAGAGCCCAACCGGCACCCTTGCGGTAGCCTTCTACCCACCAGCCGTCGAGGACTGAGAGGTTGACAACACCATTCATCTCGGCCTTCTCGCCTGATGTACCTGATGCCTCGAGAGGACGTGTTGGGGTGTTCATCCAGATGTCAACGCCTGACACGAGACGGCGAGCGAGCTGGAAGTCGTAGTCCTCGAGGAAGATAATCTTGCCGAGGAACTCAGGACGCTGGCTTATCTCGTAGATGCGCTTGATGAGGCCCTGTCCTGCTCCGTCAGCTGGGTGTGCCTTACCTGAGAAGAAGAAGAGTACTGGCTTCTCTGGGTTGTTGACAATCTTAGAGAGACGGTCGAGGTCGGTGAAGAGGAGGTGTGCACGCTTATAGGTAGCAAAACGACGGCAGAAGCCTATCATGAGGGCATCAGGGTTGATGCGCTCGAGGAGTGATACTACGCGTGCTGGGTCGCCCTGGTTCTTGAGCCATGACTCGGTGAACTTCTCGCGGATGTACTTGACGAGCTTGTTCTTCAGAGCTTTGCGGGTCTCCCATATCTCTGTGTCAGGGCAGTCGTAGATGCCGTGCCAGAGCTCCTCGTTTGACTGGTCTTCGTAGAAGCCCTGTCCGAGGTACTTATCGTAAATCTTACGCCACTCTGTAGCACACCATGATGGGAAGTGAACACCGTTGGTGACGTAGCCCACGTGGTTCTCCTCTGGGTAGTAACCGTTCCAGATGCTTGAGAACATCTTCTGTGACACCCATCCGTGGAGCATAGACACGCCGTTGACCTCCTGACAGGTGTTGCAAGCGAAGGTTGACATACAGAAGCGCTCGTTGTCGTCGTCAGGGTTTACGCGACCCATGCCAATGAACTCTTTCCAAGAGATGCCGAGCATCTGTGGGTAGCCACCCATATATTTGCCAAAGAGGTCCTTGTCGAAGTAGTCGTGACCTGCTGGCACTGGAGTGTGAACGGTGTAGAGTGAAGAGGCACGAACCACCTCCATAGCCTGGTTGAATGACAGGCCATCCTCCTTGATATAGTCCACGAGACGCTGCAGGTTGCAGAGTGCTGCGTGACCCTCGTTGCAGTGATATACCTGCTTCTTGATGCCGAGCTTCTTGAGCAGCAGCACGCCACCGATGCCGAGGAGAATCTCCTGCTTGAGACGGTTCTCCCAGTCGCCACCATAGAGGGCGTGGGTGATGGAACGGTCGAACTCAGAGTTCATATCGTTATCGGTGTCGAGGAGATACAGAGTGACACGACCTACGTTTGCCTGCCATACGAGGGCATGTACTACGTAGTTCATGTAAGGTACATCGACAACGAGTTGGTTGCCGTCCTTGTCGAGAGTCTTGGTGATAGGCAGGGAGTTGAAGTTCTGCGCATCGTAGTTGGCTATCTGCTGACCATCCATAGAGAGGCTCTGCTTGAAGTAGCCGAAACGATAGAGGAAGCCGATGCCGCACATATCAACGTTGGAGTCGGATGCCTCCTTGATATAGTCGCCGGCAAGCATGCCGAGACCACCAGAGTAGATTTTGAGTGAGTTGTGGATACCAAACTCCATGGAGAAGTATGCCACAGAAGGACGCTTACTGTCTGGCTTAACGCTCATATAATCCTTGAAGTGCTGATATACAGCCTTCACGTTAGCCATAATCTTCTTGTCCTTCACAATCTCCTCCTTGCGCTTGTAGGAAAGGAGCTCGAGGAGCTGCACTGGATTGTGACCTACCTGCTCGTAGATGTCCTCGTCAAGTGAACGGAACATCTCGCGTGCGTCATAGTTCCATACCCACCACATGTTGTGAGCTATCTCGTCGAGACACTCCAACTCCTTTGGGAGGGTTGACTTTACATGAAACTCCTTCCAAATAGGAGTATTAACATAATCTGCTTTGATTTTCATAATTTAATTATTTTAATTATCTGAATAGTCTGAATAATCGGAGTAATCGGAGAATCACTTATGCTTTCTGCGCTTTGCGCAAAGCTATGTCGTAAGCCTCATAGTAGTACTTGATGAACTCGCTCCAGAGGGCTTTCTTTGAGAGTTTCTCAGCAGCTGTGCGCGCTTTCTTGACCTGCGCGGGTGTGAACTGCGAGAACTCCACCACGGTGTCCTTTATGACATCAGCCACCTCGGAGTAGTTGTAGTCGGTACGGTGGATGGTCTTCACACCGTCAATAATCTCCGAATAAGCTCCCTTGACGCTGTTTGCCCACAGTCCGAAGCCTGCGAGGTCGGTGGTGATGCAAGGCACCTTGAAGGCTACCGACTCCAGCGGAGTATAGCCCCACGGCTCGTAGTAAGAAGGATAGACGGTGAGGTCCTTGGCTATGAGGGTGTCATAGTAGAGCATGTCGAGCAGACCGTCGTCACCGTTAAGATAACATGGTGCGAAGATGAGCTTTACCTTATCCTCCTTGCGGTTCCACATATCATGATACTTGAGCATACCGAGCACGTTGTCGTGACTCATATTGTGGAGCCAGTGGGTTATCATAGGTATCTCGAGGGGGGTGTCATAGACTGCCTTCTTGTCGGCAAGACGTGCCTTGAGGTCTTCGCGAGCCTCGCCTACCCATGCCGGTACATCGACGAAGGCGAGTACCCGACGATTGAGACGTGGGTCGCGATTGAGGCGGTTGAGCGACTCGATGAATACGTCGATGCCCTTGTTGCGGAACTCATAGCGGCCAGAAGTGCCGATGATGAGTGTGTCGTCATCAAACTGACAGCCAGTGAGGGCGTTGGCAAGACGAAGAACCTCCTTGCGTGAAGCCTTACGCTTTGCCGTGAACTTGGCACCCTTTGGCACGAAATCGTCCTCAAAACCGTTGGGCAGCACCACATCGACAGGCTTGATGAGTTCCTCACACTCCTTGGCGGTGATGTCAGAGACGGTGGTGAAGCAATCCACATTGTATGCCGTCTGCTTCTCAATGGAATGCTTTGACTGCATGTTGAGCTCGTCAGCCATCTGGTCGCCATCGTATGCCCACAGGTAGTCGTAGAGCGGCTTGTTGTTGCCTGCTATGGAACGACCGATTGATGTAGCATGGGTGGTGAAGATGGTGCCGATGGCAGGCAACTTGTACTTTATGTATAGCGCGCCGAGACCCGTCATCCACTCGTTGGCGTGGTAGATGACCTTCTTGTCC
This sequence comes from Prevotella sp., assembly GCA_017642485.1. Classification (GTDB taxonomy): domain Bacteria; phylum Bacteroidota; class Bacteroidia; order Bacteroidales; family Bacteroidaceae; genus Prevotella. Next base: position 43,435 of record JAGCPC010000116.1, read on the forward strand.
TGAAGCTTGAGGAAATTATACATCGACTCTACGACCAAACCTGCGGCGTATGAGAACATGCTTGCCTCGTCGTAGTCGCCATAGGCATGGAGGGAGTCAACCTTGAAGTGCTCCCACAACTTGGCGTATATCTCATCCTTCTTGGCGTAGTAAGGCTGGAAGTCAACCAGTATGGCAATAGGCTGACCAGGAATGTCCCAGCGTCCTACCTTGACGTTGAGTTCCTCTTTTTTTGCCTCCTCCTGCCAATCAGCGAGAAGGGTGTCGTCTTGTTTGAAGAATGGGGAATGTTTTTCTCCCCAGCAGTCTGGGCCAATAAAGATAAGGTTATCATCGATTGCATCGTGCAATGTCTTGGCTCTGGTTGAAAGTACCGTGTAAATGCCGCCTACCTTATTGCACACTTCCCAGCTCGATTCGAATATGAAGTCTGGCTTTATCATATCTCTTTCCATATATGTGTTTCGATATTTGCGATTGCAAAATTAGGAAAAATAATTTAAAAAAAGAGCCGTATCGTTGATTTTGTGGTTCATAAATGTTGAATAATTGATTTATATTGTGTAACTTTGGCACGATTTTTGATAATAAACCGTTCAGAGTGGAATATTTTACACATTATTATATAAATTATGGCAAAAGGTAACATTGGGGTTACAACAGAGAATATCTTCCCCGTCATCAAAAAGTTTCTCTACAGTGATCACGACATATTCCTGCGCGAGATGGTGAGCAACGCCGTCGATGCTACGCAGAAACTCAAGACCCTCACCGAGAAAGGCGACTACAAGGGCGAAATTGGCGAGCTGAAGGTCAGCGTAAGTCTCGACAAGGAGGCTGGCACACTCACATTCTCAGACAACGGCATTGGCATGACGGAGGATGAGATAGACCGCTATATCAACCAGATAGCATTCTCAGGCGTGACGGACTTCCTCGACAAGTATAAGGACAACGCCAATGCTATCATAGGACACTTCGGACTGGGATTCTACTCAAGTTTCATGGTGGCTGACAAGGTGGATATCATAACAAAGTCATATAAGGACGACGCACAGGCTGTGAAGTGGTCGTGCGATGGTTCGCCTGAATACGAGATAGAGCCTGCCGAGAGGGCTGATAGGGGTACTGACATAGTGCTCCATATAGCTGAGGACTGCAAGGAATTTCTTGAGGAGAGTAAAATCACCGAACTGCTCAACAAGTACTGCAAATTTATGGCTGTGCCTGTAGTGTTCGGCAAGAAGAAGGAGTGGAACTCTGACGAAAAGAAGATGGTAGAGACCGCTGAGGACAACGTGATAAACTCTACCGAGCCTCTGTGGACCAAGCAGCCCTCAACGCTGAAGGATGAGGACTACAAGCAGTTCTACTCTACACTGTACCCTATGCAGGATGAGCCCCTGTTCTGGATACACCTGAACGTCGATTTCCCATTCCACCTGACGGGCATACTCTACTTCCCACGTGTGCAGTCAAACCTCGACTTGCAGCGCAACAAGATACAGCTATACTGCAACCAAGTGTTTGTAACAGACCAGGTGGAGGGTATCGTGCCTGAATTCCTCACCCTGCTGCATGGCGTAATAGACTCACCAGACATACCGCTCAATGTGAGCCGTTCGTACCTGCAGAGCGATGCCAACGTAAAGAAAATATCAAGCTATATCACCAAGAAGGTGGCTGACAGGCTCAGCGGCATATTTAAGGCCGACCGCAAGGACTACGAGGAGAAATGGGACTCGCTGAAGGTGTTCATCAACTACGGCATGCTGACGGAGGAGAGTTTCTACGACCGTGCCAAGGACTTTGCCCTGTTCAAAGATACTGAGGGCAAGCACTTCACCTTCGAGGAGTACAAGACCCTCATCAAGGACGAGCAGACTGATAAAGATGGCACACTCGTATATCTCTATGCCAACGACAAGGACGAGCAATATACCTACATCGAGGCTGCCAAGGCTAAGGGCTACAGCGTGCTCATGTTCGATGGGCAGTTGGACAACGCCACTCTGGGACTCTTCGAGCAGAAGTTTGAGAAGTGCCGCTTCACTCGCGTAGATGGCGACATACTGGAGCGCCTGATACAGAAAGAGGACGTGAAGAAAGTGGAGCTGAGCAAGGAGGACAGTGACAAACTGACAGAGGCATTCAAGGCAAAACTGCCACAGATGGACAAGGTGACATTCAACGTGGAGATACAGGCCCTCGGTGAGACGGCTGCACCAGTGATGTTCACACAGTCGGAGTACATGCGCCGTATGAAGGACATGTCACGCTACCAGAGCGGAATGGCATTCTACGGTCAGATGCCTGACTCCTACAACCTCATACTCAATAGCGACAACGCTGTCATAAAGTCGGTAATCGCTGATACTGACAAGGTTGAGACTATATCACAGCTCATCGACCTCGCACTGCTGCAAAACGGTATGCTCAAGGGCGAAGCGTTGGATAAGTTCCTCAAGAGAAGCGTAGAGTTGCTGAAGTAAAATTGAAAATTGAAGATTGAAAATTGAGAATTATGATTACTAACAGTTGTCTTCCTGTTCTACACAGCCGACATGGAGTCTGTGGAACAACCTTGTACCACATCGTACAAAAATGTCTGTTAAGGGTGGCAATGCTAATCATAATTTTCAATTTTCAATTTTCAATTTTCTATATCTGCAGGGCCCAGCGCCACACTGTGTATGCTGACGACATAGGAACAGTGCAGGTGGTGGCAGGCACACGATGGCAGGAGGTGCCCATCATAACCCTTGGAGGCAACGAGAAGGTGCACATATCGTTCGACCAACTGTCACACGAGTATCATCGCTACACATACAGCGTGGTGCATCTGGACAAGGACTGGCAGGAGACGGAAGACCTGACATCGGCAGACTACATAAGGGGATTTCGTAGCGGACTCACCATAGAGGACTGCGAGGAGTCAATAGGAACCACACAGAACTATACACACTACCAATTGCAGTTGCCCAACAGAGACTGCCGTATCACCATGTCGGGCAACTACCGTGTGGATATCTATGACGATAACGAAAACGATAACAAAAACGATGGGAAGGTGCTGTCGGTGTATTTCCTCGTCAACGAGGATATCATCAACGTAGGACTCAACGTCACTGGCGATACCGACATCGACGTGAGGCGCAGCCACCAGCAAGTGACGGTGAAGGCCGACTACAGTCCGCTGAAGGCTACCAATCCGCGTGAGCAGATAACGGGCTACGTGATGCAAAACTACCGATGGGACAATATAGTAAGACTGCCCAACCCCACCAGCATCAACCAACAGTATATGGAGTGGCGCCACTGCAGAGACCTCATATACGACGGCGGTAATGAGTATCATAAATTTGAGATACTCGACATACACCGCAACTCCCTGAACGTAGAAAACAACACATGGGACCGTACCACCGAGACATGGCACACATGGGTGTGGCCCGACTACCGACGTACGGCATACGTATATGACGAGGTACCTAAGGGTGCCTTCTACATACGCAATTCCTACAACAGCGAGAATGACATCACCTCGGAGTATGTCATAGCACACTTCACACTACAGACGGAAGAGCCATTCCCCTACCCCGTTTATATAGACGGAATGTGGAGGGTTGTTAACGAAAACGATAACGATAATGGGAACAGATATCGCATGAAGTACTCTCAGGAACAGAGAGCCTACACATGTGAGATACCATTAAAATACGGATATTATTCTTACCAGTATATATGCCAACGTCCTGACGGAACCACAGTTACACCTCCCACCGAAGGCTCGTTCTACGAAACTCACAACATATATACCACCTTATTCTACTACCGAGGCATACTCGATCGTGCCGACCGCTTAGTCGGCGTCTTCACTCTTAAACTCTAAGTGCATCTGTCTCACCTTGGCAGAGCGAGGGTTGATGCGATACCATCCCCTCTTATCCATCCTTTTTACCGGCGAACCACTCAGGGTGCTCTCCCTGTGTAGGTAGTGGGCTACCTCATCGTACATCTTCTCCTTAGACAGGGGCTCGAAAAGGGAGTTGCGCATATTAAACACGTTTAATGCGATACGACGCAGAGGCATACCCTTTGGCCCTACTTCGTCAAGCACCATCAATATCTCGTGTTCGCAATCGACCCTCATAAGAAGAAATAGAAAAAAAACAGGTGAAGAGTGTACAAAAAGATGTGTCACCCTTCACCCATTTTATATCAAAAACGTTTAAGTGTTTTTTTTTACAAAGCTTATGCAAGAACAATCTTGTTGTCCTCAGTGGTAGCAACCTTGCCCTCCTTGAAGAGCCAGCCAAGACCGAGGTAAGCCTCTTCAACAGCAACCTTAGCCTTCTTAGCTACCTCAGCAACAGTGAGAGCCTTCTCAGCAGCTGCGAGAGCCTGATAAACGTCACCAGCCTTGAAACCAGCGTTCTCAGCGTTAACATAAACTACAGATGACTTAGCTGCAGCCTTCTTAGCAGGAGCCTTCTTAGCAGGTGCTTCCTTTACCTCAGCTGCCTTTGCTGCCTTGTTAGCTGCCTTTGTAGCAGCTGCCTTTGTAATCTTCTTTTCTGCCATAATCTTTTTACCTTTTTTTGTTTACTTTTTTGTAAGTGTTTACCTGAATTATTACTGCTCTCGGGAGCGGTATGTCCCAATCGCAATGCAAAGTTACTATTATTCAATGAAATTGATGTTAAAACAAATGAAATATTGTACATTACTACCGCAATTTTTGACTAAAATCAAAATACACACCATATATTATTTGCACATATAAGAAAAAAAACGTAACTTTGCAGGAGTTATTTTTACACTTTTCCAGAAAAAAAACAAAGAAACGCCAACAATATGAAGCATACGCTGTACGCTGTCCTTGCGATGATAACATTTCTGATATGCCTGAGTTCATGCTCAAGTGAGGAAACTTATGCAGAACAGCGTGAGAGGGAGATAAGCAGTATATCAAACTTTATCTCAAAAAAAAATATACAGGTAATCGACGAAACCACATTCGCTCAACAGGGCTACACCACTGGGGAAAACCAGTATGTGCTCTTTAACAATAGTGGTGTGTACATGAACATACTCAATAGTGGTCCTAAAGATGGCACGGTGCTGTCAAAAAACGGCGACAAGGCCGACGTGCTGGTGAGATATCAGGAGTACAACCTCAAAGGTGACTCCATACAGACGACAAACCGCATACCGCTATACGGCACACTGTGCGAAAAATTTGCGGTGAGCAACTACTACGGCACATACGTGGCAACATTCATATACGGACTGATGAACAACTACTATAAAAGCACACAAGTGCCAGGAGGATGGCTGGTGCCACTGAAGTACATCAAACTGGGACGACTCATAGAGGAGGACGACCGATATGCCACCGTACGACTTATAGTACCGCATGACCAGGGCACGACTGCTGCATCATCAGGAGTGTACGCATGCTACTACTTCATGACGTACGAGATAGACAGATAAGCAAGAAGAAGAAAGATACATCATTTATATATAAGCATCATATGTCATTAATAAAATCCATATCAGGCATCCGCGGCACAATAGGCGGACAGACAGGAGATACACTGAATCCCCTCGATATCGTAAAATTCACCTCTGCGTACGCTACATTTATACGCAAGTCAACAACTAATGGTAGCAACAAGATTATAGTAGGCAGAGATGCACGCATATCAGGTGAGATGGTAAAGAACGTGGTATGCGGTACGCTGATGGGAATGGGATACGACGTCATCAACATCGGACTCGCATCAACACCCACCACCGAACTCGCCGTAACGATGGCAGGAGCCGACGGTGGCATCATAATAACAGCATCGCACAATCCACGTCACTGGAATGCCCTAAAGTTGCTCAATAGCAAAGGAGAGTTTCTTACTGCCGCTGACGGCAACGAGGTACTGTCAATAGCAGAAGAGGAGGCATTTGAATATGCCGATGTGGACCATATGGGCAAATACACCGAGGAGAGTTTTGACGAGAAGCACATCGATGCCGTCATGAACCTCAAACTCGTCGATGCAGAGGCGATAAAGAAGGCTGGTTTTAACGTAGTGGTTGACTCCATCAACTCCGTGGGAGGACTGATACTCCCCGCCCTACTCGACCGCCTCGGTGTGAAGCACACCTTCCTCAACGGAGAAGTGAACGGTGACTTCCAGCACAACCCAGAACCCCTTGAGAAAAACCTCACGGGCATAATGTCGAAACTCAAAGAGGGGGGCTACGACCTCGGTATCGTGGTAGATCCTGATGTGGACAGACTGGCATTTATATGCGAGGATGGCACTATGTACGGCGAGGAATATACACTAGTAAGCGTGGCTGACTACATACTCAGCAAGATGCAAGAGGATCCTGCTCACCCAGCACTCAACACGGTATCAAACCTATCATCAACACGTGCGCTGCGTGATGTGACAGAGAAATATGGAGGCACCTACACAGCCGCTGCCGTGGGCGAGGTAAACGTGACGACAAAGATGAAGGAAGTGGGTGCCGTAATAGGTGGCGAAGGAAACGGCGGAGTGATATACCCCGACAGCCACTATGGCAGAGATGCCCTGGTAGGTATAGCACTATTCCTGAGTCTGTTGGCAGAGAAGAATCAGAAGGTCAGCGGACTACGCAAGACATTCCCCGAGTACTTTATCGCAAAGAATCGCATAGACCTGACACCTGACACCGATGTGGACGCTATACTGCTTAAAGTAAAAGATATGTACAGCGCAGATAAAGAGGTGGCAGTTAATGATATAGATGGTGTAAAATTGGACTTCCCAGATAAGTGGGTACACCTTAGAAAATCAAACACCGAACCTATCATACGTGTATATAGCGAAGCACACTCCATGGAAGAGGCTGAGGAGATCGGCAAAAAGATAATGGACGTGGTTTATAGTATGGTGTAACGAAAGGTCGAAACATCGTCATAACGAAATAACGGAATATCGACATTTCGATATAACGACATAACGAAGTCATAATAAAAAAAGAATGTCACATGAAAACGAACTTTCAGATGACATTCTTTTTCTTTTCTTGAGCCTCTTGTCGGATTCGAACCAACGACCCCGAGATTACAAATCACGTGCTCTGGCCAACTGAGCTAAAGAGGCGGGTGGGCAGCTACTTACATCGCACCGCTACAACCAAGTACCTTTGCTATGTTCCCATCCTGGAGGATTCCGAGGGAGCTGGTCGTGCAAGACTGCCCGTATTGTTTGCCTATTGAAGAGCGACAAAAGAGGGTCACTCTCAGATTTTGCGAATGCAAAGGTACTAATAAATGTTGAAAGTAAATCAGAGAAACACTTTTTTTATGATTTATTAAGAAAATTACCACCCTGTAGTTTAGTTAATTGAAATAAAATGATTAACTTTGCACTTATGATTTCAACAATAGAATTAGTACAACTTAAAGCATACGCAAGACAAGACGGTTTAATACTGGGAGCAGTATGGATTATTGCCTTTGCTTGCTTTATAGGCAGCATGAACGACGCCTCGTTGCAATTAGGCTTCACAACGGGCATGATATCAACTCCTTTTGTAGTTTACTACATGCTGCGCCACTATCGCGATAAGGTGCTGACGGGTACGATATCATACAGGCGTGCATTTGCCTTTATAGCCTACACAATGACGTACGCCTCGCTCTTGTTGGCTGCTGCCACATTTGCATATTTTCATTTCATCGACAATGGTACGTTCTTTGGCACGCTGATGGCAAACATTAAGTTGCCCGAGGTACAGCAGGTATTTACAGATGCAGGCATGAGTCCAAAGGAGATTGAGGAACAACTGGCACTCGTATCGGAGTCGCGTCCTATCGACTTTGCATTCAGCGTATTATTTGAAGGCATCATCATAGCCGTGATACACGCAGCACTCATCGGTCTATTAGGAAAAAAGAAAATCAAAAATCAAGAATAAGAGAACAATGGACATATCAGTTGTAGTACCTCTGTATAACGAGGAAGAATCGATACCTGAACTTTACTCATGGATAAAGCGAGTAATGAACGACAACAGCTTCAGTTATGAGGTAATATTTGTAAATGACGGCTCCACCGACCATTCTTGGGAGGTGATAGAGAAACTCGCTAAAGATGACGAACATGTACGTGGCATAAAGTTTCGTCGCAACTACGGCAAGTCACCAGCGCTGTACTGCGGTTTTGAATTAGCACAGGGCGACGTGGTGATAACCATGGATGCCGACCTTCAGGATTCGCCTGACGAGATACCCGAACTATACCGCATGATAACGGTAGAGGGAAACGACCTGGTAAGCGGTTATAAGCAAAATCGCAGCCAGGGTGACCCACTGTCAAAAACCATACCAACAAAACTTTTTAATGCCACAGCACGCAAGGTGAGCGGTATAAAAAACCTGCACGATTTCAACTGCGGTCTGAAAGCATATCGTCGCGATGTGGTGAAAAACATAGAGGTATATGGCGAGATGCACCGTTACATGCCATATTTAGCCAAGAACGCTGGTTTTGACAAGATAGTGGAGAAGCCCGTACACCACCAGGCACGCAAGTTTGGCAAGTCGAAATTTATGGGTTGGAACAGATTTGTCAATGGATATCTCGACCTCATCACGCTATGGTTTCTCAGCTCATTTGGCAGAAAACCCATGCATGTGTTTGGTTTCCTCGGTTCGCTGATGTTCTTCATTGGTTTTATAGCTGCAATGGTTATAGGAACACAAAAGTTGTGGGCACTTAGTAATGGCATACCTGCACGACTGGTGACCGACTCGCCATACTTCTACATATCGTTGACGATGATGATCATAGGCACACAGCTATTTCTTGCCGGATTCGTAGCTGACCTCGTCAGTCGTTCGTCACAAGGCAGGAATGAGTATCAAATAGAAAAGACGATATAATGGGTAAGGATCTTTCTGACATACTGCGTTTGAATGACAAGAAAACTGTAGCTATATTATTACCCATAGTGGTAGTAGTGACAATGGTGCTGATGGCTTTTTGTGGCAATAGTGACAGCAAACTGACATACCACAAAAACTCCGGCTTCATATTTGGCACATCATACAACATAACATACCAGAGCGACAAAGACTACGCAAACGCCATAAAAGAAGTGCTTGACTCCATCGACTACGCGCTATCACCCTTCAACAAGGCGAGCATCATAACAGCCGTGAACAATAACATAGACGTCAACGTGAACGATGACTTTATAAAGGTGTTTACATTAGCAAAAGAGGTAAGCGAGGCTACATCCGGAGCTTTTGACATCACCGTGGCACCACTTGTCAATGCATGGGGATTTGGATTTAAGAACGGCACGTTTCCGACAAACGAAGAGACTGATAGCATCAGGACTTTCGTAGGCATGGATAAGGTAAGGCTGAATGGCAGAAAGGTCATCAAGGATGACCCTCGCATAATGCTTGACTGCTCAGCCATAGCAAAGGGATATGCTGTGGACAAGGTTGCCAACATGCTAAGGGATAAGGGTGTCAAAAATTTTCTGGTAGAGATTGGAGGAGAGATAGTAGCAGCCGGAGTCAATGCACACAACAAGGCATGGAGCATAGGAGTCACAAAGCCAGAGGATGACTCACTGTCGGTAAACAGCGATATACAAATGGTGATGACGATAAGCGACTGCGCCATAGCGACATCAGGCAACTACCGTAACTACTATATCAAAGACGGACACAAGTATGCACATACCATAGACCCCACGACAGGACAGCCTGCAGAAAGCAATCTGCTATCGGCTACCGTGACAGCCCGCTCCTGTGCAGAAGCTGATGCTTATGCTACAGCCTTTATGGTGATAGGAAAAGAGAAAGCTCTCGAACTGCTGAAACTGCAAAAAGAAAAACGATACATACTAATATACGACAACAACGGTAAGACCGAATGGGTGGTGAGCCGTGAGTTGAATATATCAAAGTAAACGATTATGGCAATAAACAAAAACATCATAGCGCAGCTACCACTGTTTATGGGACTATCAAATAATGAACTGAACGAGATAGCCCAAAAGGTGTCATTCACTCAACACCACCACAAGAAAGGAGCCGCTATAACTCGCGCCGGAAACAGATGCGCTTCGCTTATCACTGTTGCTAACGGCACTATGGAAGCAGAGACTGTAGCTGATGACAACTCCTACTTACTGACAGAGAACCTGCATGCCGTTTACATGATAGAACCAGATAAGGTATTCGGGCTGGAACAGAGATACCGCTCCACATATCGTGCCCTGACATCATGCGACACTGTTGAGATAAGCAAGGACAGTTTGCTCGAACTCATTGGTAAATATCTCATCATGAGAATAAACTACCTTAATATAATATGTCGCAACACGCAGATGCATGAGCATAATCCGTGGAAAGCACATCCCACAGACACAAAGCAGGCTATAGTCGCCTTTATAAAAAATAGGGTAAAGCACCCTGCCGGCAGTAAAAGCCTACACATAAAAATGACGGACCTCGCTGACGAACTATCTGCCAGCAGAGGGGCAGTATCGCAAGCTCTTAACACACTGGCTGAACAGGAGCGCATAATATTACGGCGCGGCATAATAGAAATTCCTGCACTACAACTGCTTTAAACACTGCTTTAACTATATAACATTAAACATTCTTCAGAAAATGTATAATCCTTTTTTCGAGAAATATAATACACCTCACGATACTGCACCGTTCGACAAAATAAAACTAGAGCATTTCGAACCTGCTTTTATGGAGGGTATAAGGCGTGATAATGAGGAACTTGAAAATATCATCAACAACCCCGACGAGCCGACATTTGAAAATACCATAGCAATAGACTACGATGAAGAGAAGGAATGCTACTTCTCCTTACTCGATAACGTCTCAACGGTATTCTTTAACCTTCTCTCTGCAGAGACAAACGACGAGATGGATGAACTCGCAGAGAAGATACAACCGATACTCACAAAACATGAGAATGATGTATCGCTCAATCCCAAACTCTTTGAACGTATAAAGTACGTGTATGAGCACCACCGTCCACTGACCGAAGAGGAGGAGATGTTGCTCAACAATACTTACGATGGATTTGTGCGCTCTGGAGCCCTACTCGATGAGAAAGGAAAAGAGAAACTGCGCAAACTAACGGAAGAGGCAAGCCTCTTGTCGCTGCAGTTCTCACAAAACTTGCTTAAAGAAAACAAAGCATTCACCCTGCATATTACTGACGAGAAAGATCTGGAAGGCCTGCCCGATATTCAGATTCAAGCGGCACGCGAAGCCGCCAAAGAACGAGATATGGACGGTTGGGTAATAACACTCGACAGTCCCTCGTACGGTCCGTTTATGCAGTATGCCGTAAATCGTGACCTTCGTAAGGAATTATACATGGCACGAAATACAGAATGCACACACGAGAATGACTCCAACAACCTTGAAATCTGCAAGCGACTCATCAACTTGCGTCGTGAGGTAGCCCAGCTTTTGGGTTACGAGACGTTTGCTGACTACGTGTTGAAAAAACGTATGGCTACCAACGTGCAGAATGTATATAAATTACTCTATGACCTCATCGATGCCTACAAGCCTACAGCTATAAAAGAACGTGACGAACTACGTGCTATGGCGAAGAAAGCAGAAGGCGACGATTTTAAGATGATGCCATGGGACACTGCGTTCTACTCGCACAAGCTACAACTGGAGAAGTACAACATCGACTCCGAAATGCTACGACCATACTTGGAACTATCAAAAGTCATAAAAGGTGTGTTCGGACTGGCAAACAGACTGTACGGTATAACCTTCAAAGAGAATAAGGACATACCAGTATATCATCCAGATGTCAAGGCTTATGAGGTTTTTGATAAGGACGGAAGTTTCCTTGCTGTATTCTATGCCGACTTCCACCCTCGTAAAGGAAAGCAGGGAGGTGCATGGATGACAGAGTACCAGGGGCAGTCAATAAACTGCAGAGGAGAGAATATACGACCTCACGTCAGCGTAGTGATGAACCTCACAAAGCCAACGGAAAACAAACCCGCACTACTCACACTCGGAGAGGTCGAAACATTCCTGCATGAGTTTGGCCACTCATTGCATGGTATGTTTGCAAACACCAGGTTTGAGTCTCTTTCCGGCACCAGTGTTTGGTGGGATTTCGTAGAACTGCCATCACAGTTTATGGAGAATTTCTCTCTTGAAAGAGAATTCCTCAACACTTTTGCATTCCACTACGAAACGGGCGAGCCAATGCCTGACGAACTGATACAACGTGTCATTGACAGCCGCAATTTTAACGTCGCAGGGGCTTGTCTGAGACAAGTAAGTTTAGGACTGCTTGACATGGCTTACTACACTAAAAGAGATGAGTTTGCTGACGATATCATAGCTTTTGAAAAAGAGGCTTGGAAAGACGCTATCATTGGCAATCAGCTACCTAACACATGTATGACGGTACAGTTCTCACACATAATGGCAGGAGGCTATGCAGCTGGTTACTACAGTTATAAATGGGCAGAGGTGCTCGATGCCGATGCCTTTGCCGTATTCAAGAAAGAGGGCGTATTCAACCCTTCCACTGCGCAACGTTTCAGAGATTGTATCCTTTCAAAGGGAGGCACACGCCACCCAATGGCTTTGTACAAGGATTTTAAAGGTGCAGAACCCAGCATTGATGCTCTGCTCGAACGAAATGGAATAGCAAAGACTGAAAATAATAATAATTAAATAACTCATACAAACCCTTGAACGACAAACAGACAAATTTAGACAAACGCTACCTCCGCATGGCGCGGATATGGGCTGAAAACAGCTACTGCAAACGCAGACAAGTTGGTGCGCTGGTAGTAAAAGAACAACGCATAATCAGCGATGGATATAATGGTACTCCAAGCGGTTTTGAAAATGTGTGCGAGGAAAACAATGTATCATTTCCATACGTGCTACATGCAGAGGCAAATGCCATAACAAAACTGGCACGTAGCCACAACAATAGCGAAGGCTCAACACTATATGTCACAGCTTCGCCATGCCTGGAGTGTGCCAAACTGATAATACAAGCTGGTATAAAACGAGTAATCTATGGTGAGAAATATCGTCTGGACGATGGGTTGCAGTTGCTGCGCCGAGCTGGCATAGAGACAACATACCTGCAAGTAGATAACGATTAGAAAAACTACAATAATAGTTCATGAACAGCAAAAATCGATACATGCCACTCATATTGGCAATTTGCGTCATCATTGGCATACTGATAGGTACGTTCTATGCCAACCACTTTTCTGGTAACAGGCTGAACGTTATCAATTCTGGCAGCAACAAACTGAGCAACTTGCTGCATATTATTGATGACCAATATGTTGACACTGTAAATATCAATAACCTTGTGGAAAGTGCCATACCACAGATACTAGCAGAACTCGACCCACACTCCGTTTACATCTCAGCAAACGACGCTGAGACGGCAAGCGATGACCTGAAGGGGTCTTTTTATGGCATTGGTATCGAATTTGTTGTAAACAATGATACTATCTCTGTACAAAATGTTATAGATGGTGGCCCTGCACAGAAAGCGGGCATGCTGGCTGGAGATAAGATAGTCACTATAGATGGTAAAACATTAGTAGGTAAAGAGTGCACTTCCGAAGAAGCCATGCGACGCCTCAAGGGACCTGACAAATCAGTAGTAAAAGTGGGAGTAAAACGCTATGGCTCCAAAGATTTGAAAACCATGACCATCACTCGTGGAGAGGTCAAGATGAAGAGTATCGCTGCCACCTATATGCTTGATGACAAGACTGGCTACATACGTATAAAAAACTTTGGTGAGAATACATATGCAGAACTTCTTGTCGCACTCGCAGAACTATCCAGTGACGGCTTTGACAACCTCGTAATAGACCTCAGGGATAATACTGGAGGGTATCTTGAATCTGCGGTTCAAATAGCTAATGAATTTCTGCCCAAAGACCGTCTCATAGTATATACCGAGGGACGAAAGTCTGCACGTCAGAATTACAAGAGTGATGGACGTGGCTCGTATCAGAAAATGCCACTTGCCGTACTCATCAATGAAAACTCTGCCTCAGCAAGCGAGATACTCGCTGGTGCCATGCAGGATAATGACAGAGCCACCATAGTAGGACGACGTTCTTTCGGTAAGGGATTGGTACAACAGCAGATAGCCTTTCCTGATGGGTCTATGGTGCGACTCACTATAGCGAGGTACTACACGCCATCAGGCAGATGCATACAGAAGCCCTACTCTTCTGGTGACACTCAGGATTATGAAAAGGACATTCTTGATCGATACAAGCATGGAGAATTTTTCTCAAAAGATAGCATTAAACATGAGGGGCCGGCTTACCATACCGTTAGCGGACGTACGGTATATGGAGGAGGTGGTATAACACCAGATATATTTATTGCAGAAGATACTACTCACGTAACTTCTTACTATCGCGAGGCTTCGATGACTGGGCTCATTATGCAGTTTGCTTTTACATATACAGATGAGAATCGTCTAAAACTCAACTCCTTCCGCGAGATGCAACAGTTGGCTGCATACCTTGTAAAGCAGAATACCGTGGAGCAATTTGCCTCTTACGCAGACAAACATAACCTGCAGCGTCGCAACCTCATGATACAACGTTCTCACAATCTTCTGGAGAAGCACATCAACTCGCGCATCATATACAATGTGCTTGATGAAAAGGCGTGGATACAATACCTTAACCTCACTGATGAAACTATCAAGGCTGCCCTGGAAGTGTTCAATAATGACTAAACCCAAACTACGGAAATATATAAGAAGCCTTATTAGGGAATACTCAGCAGAACAGTTGGAAGAGCTCTCACTTCCGATTGTTGATAGTATCCTATCCCACCCTATGGTCAAAAAAACTGATACAATACTATTGTACCACTCCCTACCTGATGAAGTATCAACCCACTCCCTACTTAACGAACTCCGGAAACAAGGTAAGAGAATACTACTGCCACAGGTAATCAGCAATACAGAAATGAGAATCCTAGAATATAAGGATACAGCTTCACTCACCAAGGGAGCATATGGCATATGGGAACCCCAAGCTCACAACTCGTCACACTCTCAGGACGTATCTAAGGATTATATGATACCTCAACTTGCCATCATACCCGGCAGGGCATTTGACAAGGAAGGACACCGATTAGGTAGGGGAAAAGGATACTATGACCGTTTGATGTCGCAATACGCCAACATATATCACACTTCTGTGTACAAAATAGGGGTATGCTTCCATTTTCAACTTTTAGAAAGCATACCCCATGACAACTTCGATGTCACTATGGATGAGGTGATATATTAAGTTTTTTACCTATCAATTTTTATTCATAGCCTGTTCAAGGTCGGCTATGATATCGTCCACATTCTCCAAGCCAACAGATAGACGTACAAGATCTGGAGCTACACCAGCCTCACGCAACTGCTCATCAGAAAGTTGACGGTGAGTATGGCTGGCAGGATGCAACACACAGGTACGTGCATCAGCCACGTGAGTTACTATGCTTATAAACTCCAAGCTATCCATAAACTTTATGGCATCCTCACGAGTACCTTTCAGTCCGAATGCAATTACTCCACATGAACCATTGGGAAGGTATTTCTGCCCCAGAGCATAATATTTATTGGAAGGCAAACCACAGTAGTTTACCCAACTTACTTTTTCATTTTTCTCTAACCACTCCGCCACTTTCTGTGCATTGGCACAATGTTGCTTCATACGAAGTGCAAGTGTCTCCAGACCAAGATTAAGCAGGAATGAGTTCTGAGGACTCGGTATGCTACCAAGGTCACGCATTAGCTGTGCCACGAGTTTTGTTATGTAAGCCATCTTGCCAAAAGCCTTGGTATAGGTTAATCCATGATATGAGTCATCAGGGGTTGTTAAGCAGGCAAATTTGTCACCCTGTGCTTCCCAATCAAAATTACCTGAATCAACAACACAGCCACCAACCTGCGTAGCATGACCATCCATATACTTCGTAGTGGAGTGAGTCACAATATCGCATCCCCATTCAAAAGGACGGCAGTTGATAGGAGTAGCAAAAGTATTGTCAACGATTAGTGGCACACCATGCTTATGTGCCATATTTGCGAAACGCTCTATATCAAACACATTACCACCAGGATTAGATACCGTCTCGCCAAAGAAACATTTTGTATTTTCCTTAAAACATGCCTCTATCTTTTCATCATCCCAATCTGGATCTACGAAAGTACACTCTATACCAAGTTTCTTCATAGTGACTCCAAAGAGGTTAAATGTACCGCCATATATCGTATTGGAGGTGATAAAGTGGTCGCCCGCCTGACATATATTGAATATGGCATAGAAATTAGCGGCTTGCCCAGAACTTGTAAGCATAGCTCCTACTCCGCCCTCCAAAGCACAAATTTTCTTAGCGACAGCATCATTGGTTGGATTGGCAAGACGTGTATAGAAATAACCTTCGTCCTTCAGGTCGAAGAGACGTGCCATCTGCTCTGACGTATCATATTTAAATGTTGTTGATTGGTAAATGGGCAATTGTTGAGGTTCACCTTTCTTTGCTTTCCATCCACCATGAATACAAATAGTTTCAAGATTTTTTTTCATCAGATTATTGTATTTTGTGTTCAAATTTCATTCTAAGGATACAAAGGTAATAAAATATTTTCAAATAAATTTGGTAAAACAATTTTTTTTACGTATTTTTGCAAAATCAACATCAAAAGAAACGAGTACTCTATCGAAGTATTATGAAAGAAATAACAGAGGAAGACATACAGGCTATGGCCAACGAGGTATTCTCGGCTATGGAAAAACGCTCCACGCTTGAGGAGATGCAACTTATGCATGAAGCCTTCCGATATGCACGCGAGGCACATCGTAACCAAAAGCGTAAGACTGGCGAACCTTATATAATACATCCCATAGCAGTAGCACGCATTGTGGCAGAAGAGTTGCAACTGGATGCGGCCACCGTATGTGCTGCTTTTTTACACGATGTTGTAGAGGACACTCCCACCACTATAGAGAAAATAAGTGAACTCTTTGGAAAAGATGTAGCATTTCTCGTACACGTGGTGACAAAGCAAAAGAAAACGAGTTACGCGATGTCTAAGCAACTTGACAACTTCAAGCAAATGCTCGACTCGATGCATTACGACATACGCGCCATACTCATCAAACTGGCTGACCGTCTGCATAATATGCGCACACTGGAGTCCATGCGTCCAGACAAACAGATGAAAATAGCTGGCGAGACGGATTATTTCTATGCACCACTTGCCAATCGCCTTGGTCTATATACTATCAAGATTGAGTTGGAAAACCTTTCGTTCAAGTATCGTTGTCCACAATGGTACTTTAAAATACGTGATTTAATAGAGAAAGACCAAAAACTCGATGAAACACGTATGAATACATTTAATGACACCGTAGATAAGATTCTCAAAGATAACGGTATAAAATACAAACGTGAAGTTGCATACAAGCAGCCATATAACATTTGGCGTAAGATGAAGACACAGAATGAAGACTATGAACATCTTGAATGCCGACACTTCACACGCATTGTGTTTCCTAATGACATGTATATGTCCGACAAGAACATGGTGCTGAAAATATATTCTCTTCTCACTGACAAATTTAAGGAACGTCCTAACTCTATCATTAATTACATCGACCTTCCCAAACAAAATGGTTACCAAGCTTTTCATACACAGTTACTATCCGACTACGGTGTATGGGAGGAGGTACACATACAGTCGGAGCGCATGCGTAAGAAGACCATGCTCGGGTACCTCTTCGACAGCGGTCAGAGAGAGATAGATATCACTAAGTGGCTCAATGACTTCCGCGCTGTACTCAAGGACGTGGCAGAAAATGCTATTCAAGAAGGCGATGACAACAACTTTTTTATAGAATCAGTTCGAGCTTCGTTTTACAACGATGATATACAGGTGTACACTCCTGATGGCAAGGCTATCCTACTGCCTAAAGGATCATCGGCCATTGACTTTGCCTTCAACGTACACACAGATATTGGTATGCATGCCAAATATGCTAAAATCAATGGACACCTTGCTTCGGTACGAACACGTCTGAAGCGTGGCGATTGCGTAGAGATTGGCACAGATCCCGATATATGGCCAAATGAAACATGGCGTGACAGTGCCAAGTCGTATAAGGCTTTACGCAACATACATATGTACCTTGATCAGCAACCCAAAGGTGAATTTGTACGATGCCCACGTTGTCACCCTATACCAGGAGAGGAAGTAATAGGTTTTATATTGCCCACAAATATAACCATGGTACACCGACGTGACTGCCAGGATGCTATAAGCCAGGCATCACAACAGGGTGATAGTATCATTGCTGTAGATTACAAAGAAGAACCAAACAAAGTATATCCTGCCACAATCACGGCAAAAGCTGTTGACAGACAACACCTGCTTTCTGATATAATTGACAGTATATCCAACAAACTACACCTCAGCATAGATATGCTACACACGGTCACCGAAGATGAGATTGTAACATGCACTGTAAAATTCTTCGTACACAGTAGTAATGAACTAAACACCATCATCAATAGCATTCTGGATATACCTGATGTCGATGAGGTAAGCTGCCATACTGAATAGATAAAAGTATCACAAGAAGCACAAAAATGTCAAAATAAAACAATAAAACATTAACAAAAAAAACAGAATCAACTATGGAAAAAAGCGCATTACAAATTGCACGTGCTGCCTACCAGCCCAAACTTCCCAAAGCGCTCCGCGGAGCATTAAAAGTCATCGAGGGAGCACCAACAACCTCAGTTGCCGATCAGGAAGAAGTAAAGAAACTCTTTCCTAACACCTATGGTATGCCATCACTAAAATTTGAACCTACAGAGGGACAGAATGATACAGCTATTATGAATATAGGTGTGATTCTTTCTGGCGGACAAGCACCTGGTGGACACAACGTCATATCAGGACTCTTTGATGGTATAAAGAAACTCAACCCAGAAAACAAACTTTATGGCTTCATCTTGGGTCCTGGTGGCTTGGTTGATCATAATTATAAGGAATTAACTGCAGACATCATTGACGAATACCGCAATACTGGCGGCTTCGATATAATCGGTTCTGGTCGCACAAAACTGGAGAAGAAGGAGCAGTTTGACAAAGGACTTGAGATTATTAAGAAACTGGGTATAAAGGCTCTCGTCATAATCGGTGGTGACGACTCTAATACTAATGCCTGCGTACTGGCTGAATACTATAAGTCTATCGGTGCAGGAGTACAAGTTATAGGATGCCCCAAGACAATCGATGGTGACCTCAAGAACTCCGAGATTGAAACTTCTTTCGGCTTTGATACTGCCACAAAGACTTATTCAGAGGTTATAGGCAATATAATGCGTGACTGTAACTCTGCACGTAAATACTGGCACTTTATAAAACTCATGGGACGCTCCGCATCACACGTCACGCTGGAATGTGCCCTGCAGACACATCCCAACATCACACTCATCGGTGAAGAGGTGGAAGATAAGAATCTGTCACTGGATGACGTAGTAACGCAGATTGCCAATGTGGTAAAGGAACGTTCTGAAGCTGGCAACAACTTTGGTGTAGCACTCATACCTGAGGGCATTATTGAGTTTATTCCTGCCATAAAGAAACTCATTGCTGAACTCAATGATGTGTTGGCACTTCCTGATGCACAAAATCTTGGACGGAGTGAGCAAAT
Source organism: Prevotella sp. (assembly GCA_017642485.1). Lineage (GTDB taxonomy): Bacteria > Bacteroidota > Bacteroidia > Bacteroidales > Bacteroidaceae > Prevotella. Next base: position 63,235 of record JAGCPC010000116.1, read on the forward strand.
CGACTTTGTCAAGAGTCACCTCTGCGCAGACAACCTTGAGGTATTTAACAGCCTGCCTACAAGTGTAGCACGACAACTGGCATTGGACCGTGACCCACACGGCAACGTACAGGTGTCACTTATAGAGACAGAAAAACTCCTTTCCACTATGGTATCAGCAAAACTCGATCAGTGGAAGAAGGAGGGCAAGTTTAATGGAAAATTCTCTGCCCAACACCACTTCTTCGGATATGAGGGACGTTGCGCTGCACCATCAAACTTTGATGCCGATTACTGCTATAGTCTCGGTTTCAACGCCTCAATGCTCATTGCTGCAGGCAAGACGGGATATATGTCATCTATAAAAAACACCAATCTTCCTGTTGATCAATGGATTGCAGGTGGCATACCTATAACCATGATGATGAATATGGAGAAACGAAACGGTGAGATGAAGCCCGTAATACGTAAGGCACTCGTGGAACTGGATGGTAAACCATTCCAGTACTTCGCTTCACAACGTGACAAATGGGCAAAAGAAACCTCGTATGTCTTCCCTGGCCCAATACAGTACTTCGGACCTTCTGAGGTATGCGACCAACCTACTAAGACACTCACACTCGAAAAAGCATAAATGACCGCAACAAATGAATATAGACAAGCTCTGCAGCCGCTAATTATAGCGGAGGCAGAGCGACTCTTCCGCCAACGTGGCATCAAAGCTGTTACGATGGAGGAGATATCTAAAAGTCTGCACATTTCAAAGCGCACTATTTACGAACTTTATACAAACAAAGAAGAGGTGCTTCTGGAAGTGCTACAGCAGACTCACGAACGCAAGATGCGCCACCTGGAAGAATTTTCAAGGCATTGTAATAGCATCATGGATATACTTATTGAAGTATTTCGCATGCAACTTGAAGCAAGTGTCACTACCAATTCCAGTTTTTACCATGACCTAAAGAAATATCCTAAAGCAGAAGCTTTGTTAAAACAATACACAGCCTATCGTCGCGATTCTTCTTATGATTTCTTTGCCAAAGGAGTGGAAGATGGATATTTCCTTCCGACAATCAAATTTAAGGTCTTTATGCATATTATGGCAGCGATAGAGGATACCATACAAAATGATGTGACACTCAAACAACTCACATTTCGCGATCTTCTTAACAATTATATACGCATACTCATACGCGGCATCTGTACACAGAAAGGATTGCTACGCTTTGACCAGTTTTGGGAGCAACAACAAAACAAAAAACTTTAACCTATGAAAATCACAGCTCTCCAGACCGATATTGCATGGTGCGACACACCACGCAACCTTGCTCTGGCAACAACACTTATACGTGAATCTGAGCCTTCCGACCTCTATCTATTACCTGAAATGTTTACCACGGGGTTTATCAGCCACCCACAAGAGGAGGTTGAATCAGATTGTGGCATCACTCTTGACTGGATGAAAAAGATGGCATGCGATACCAACGCCTCCATAGCAGGTTCTGTTGCTGTAAGAGCAAATGACAAGTCCTATCGTAACCGCTTATATTTTGTCATGCCCGATGGTACTTATCACTACTATGACAAGCATCACCTATTCACATACGCTGATGAACATTTGCATTATACTCCTGGCATGGCACCTGTTATAGTCCATTGGCGTGGAGTCAACATTATGTTACAAGTGTGCTATGACCTGCGTTTCCCCTGCTTTAGTCGAAACCGTAACTACTCCCAATTTACAACAGACAATTTTCAACAGCCAGCTGTTCATCACTTACCTTACGATCTCTGCTTATACGTTGCCAACTGGCCGTCATCCCGTCGTGCAGCGTGGGATGTATTACTGAGAGCACGAGCTATCGAAAATCAGTGTTATATCGTAGGAGTAAACCGCATAGGAGATGACCCTACCTGCCACTATAACGGTGGCACAACCATTATTGACCCCTATGGCAATCCTATCGCCACTGCTCATGACGAGCAGACGTGTGCTATCACTGCTACACTCGACCTTGCTCGTTTGCAACACTTCCGCGAGAAATTTCCCGTACTCCGTGATGCCGACTAGTGTAGGAATAGTCGTTTAATATAAAAGAAACTAATGTCCTTTGAGAGTTTTCACTCTTACCTCCACCTCCACTTACCTCCACTTCACATAGGTAAGTAAAACACAGCATGGCTCTAACCTTGGAGAAGCATAGACATGACCCTGCGGTTGCTTAGCTTCTACCTGCGGTTGCTTAGCTTCTACCTGCGGAAGCTAAGCATCCGCGTGTGGAAGCGTGGCATCCGCACTTGGAAGCATGGCAACCGCACACAAAGGGCGTGGAGGTAAAATAACAGTTTGAAAACTTATTCGAAGCATCTCTTGAACTCACTCTCGAAGTTCGGGGTAAGTACACCTTTCCCCATTGTTTCAAGAATCTCCTGCATTGTCCAGAAGCGACCACAGTCCAGTTCTTCTGCTGAGGGATTTATTACACCGTTGTAGATTGTCCGATGCACATACACCAACTCTCGCTCTCGCTTGCTTTCAAACACATATCTGTCAACAAATTCAGGTGTAAAGTCTGTTATGCCCAATTCTTCACGCGTCTCACGACTCAACGCCTCTTCTGGGGTCTCACCATAGTCAATATGCCCCCCTACAGCGGTGTCCCACTTTCCTGGTTGTATGTCCTTCCACTCTGGTCTTTTTTGTAGATAGATATCACCCCTGGAGTTAAACACATGAAGATGTACGACGGGGTGAAGCAGTTTGGAACCGTTGTGACACTCACCTCGTGTTGCAGAGCCTATTACTTGCCCGCTCTCGTCCACTATTGGAAAAATCTCCTGTTGATTATCCACGTTGATTATTAGTATTTCTTTGCAGGCTTACGATAGGAGAATTTCCATACGCGGGCAGAATAAGCAGGGATATCCATGTCTATGCTGTGGTCGCCCTTAAAGATTATGGATTTCTTGTCGCCCGTGAGAAGGTCTGTCGCGCTGTATTTCTTTTCTGGAATCTCAAGGAACTCCACGGCGTGCTGTGGAATCTTAACGTCAATATCAACAGCATTGCCATTAAAGTTGCAGACTACGAGGAGAATGTCGCCATCCTTCTTGCGGAGGAAGGCATACTGTTTGTTGTTGTCGAAGCGTGCAGACCAAGGATTGACATACATAAGGTCATAGAACACACCGTCAACTGCCTTCTCCTTGCGTGCTATCTGAAGAACTTTCTGGTGCATGGAGTAAATGTATTCCTCCTCCGGCGTCAGTTTCTTCTCCGCTGCACGGCAGAGCGTGTCGATACTCCAATAATCGAAAATGGTGGTGCGTCCGTCCTTACCCGAGAAACCTTCTTTATCCATACCCTTTTCGCCATACTCCTCGGCGGCATAGAGCATGAATGGATTAGCTTGCATAAGTACACTCGCTACTAACCCTGGTATCCCCTTCTCTGCTATCCCTGCAAAATCATCAGAAGCAATGCGTTGTTCATCGTGATTTTCAAGGAAATATAGCATGTGCGAACCTATGTCGTCAGTTGACTGCCAAGCGCCCGTAATAAAACTTGCAGAGCCATTGCCACAGATGGTGTTACGCATAGTGTCATACATGCCAACCTTGTCATAGAGGTAGTCGAAGCCTGACGCTATATAGTTACGATACTGACCAGGGTCATACACCTCACCGATGAAGATAATATCCGGATAGCGGTACTTCACCTTGTCGGTAGCCCATGCCCAGAAGGCACTTGGCACCATCTCAGCCATGTCGCAACGGAAACCGTCAACACCCTTCTTTGCCCAGAAGAGCAGTATATCGGTCATCTTGTTCCATGTATCTGGTATAGGGTCAAAGTGTCCATAATGTGTCCAATAGTCTATGCCGTAGTTGAGCTTCACCGTCTCATACCAATCGTTAATGCCTGGGTTTGCATCGAAATGGTCGTTACCTGTTGACTTTGCCGGCTCTTCTACGTATGGCTGCAGGTCGGTAGTGAGTCCACCGTTAGAGGTTCGCAGGTCAAAATAAGGGTCAAAGCGCTGACCAGGACAGTAATAGAAATTATTCTGCGGATTGAAGCCCTCATTCACATTGTCATCGGCACCGAGGTCCTTCACGCCTTCAGGCTTGGCTATAGACTGATACTGGCGTGCCACATGGTTAGGTACAAAGTCCATGATTACCTTCATGCCAGCCTTGTGCGTGCGTGATATCAGTGCCTCAAATTCATGCATACGCTTATCGACATCCACGGCAAGGTCTGGGTCAACATCATAATAGTCACATATAGCGTATGGCGACCCTGCCCTACCCTTCACAACGGCAGGATGCTGGGTGGGAATGCCATACTTGGAGTAGTCGGTCTGGGTAGCATGGCGTATGACACCTGTAAACCAAATATGGGATATACCCATATCCTTTATCTTCTTGAGTTCTGCAGCAGTAAAATCATTAAATTTGCCCGAGCCGTTTTCTTCTATTGTTCCCCACTCTTTTCGCGTAGTATTACGATTACCATAGAGTCTTGTAAACACCTGATAGATTAAAATCTTGTTATTCATAGTCTGTGGATTTTTTGTTTTTACTTGTGGTTACAAAGATACTAAATAAAAGCAATACATCATACTACTTTTAGTTAAACATGGTTAAGACAAAGCTTGTGCACGCGCACAAGTTACGACACCTTGTTTTGAGGCTCTCCCTTGATGAACGAAACCACGTTTTCTATTGCTATTTTCATCAGTCGTTCACGTGCCGCGAGACTTGCCCATGCTATATGTGGAGTGATATGACAATTGCGTGCCGTGAGCAGTGGCGAACCGCTGACGGGTGGTTCTTCTGTCAGCACGTCGATACCTGCAGCATATATCCTACCCTCATTCAGGGCAAGCGCAAGCGCCTCTTCGTCCACCAACGGTCCGCGTCCGGTATTTATTATGATAGCCGAGTGCTTCATCATGGCGAGATGCTCACTATTTATAATATGCTTAGTGGATGGCGTCAGCGGACAGTGCAGGCTCAGCACATCGGCACTACGAAACAGTTCATCCAACGTTTCCACCTTATTTATATATGTAGGCAATTCCTTCTGCGATTTGCTGGTAAAGGCTATTACGTTCATGCCGAGGGAATGGGCTATTTCTGCAGTGGCACGTCCTGTGTTGCCCAGTCCTACTATGGCAAAGTTCTTGCCAGCCAACAATATCTGTGGCGTTAGGGTGAAGGTGAAATCGGGACAACTGCCCCACTCTCCTCTATGTACCGCCTCGTCATGAGCAGCTATATTGTTGGTGATGTGTAGCAGATGGGCTATGGCGAACTGTGCCACCGACTGAGTACTATAGGCTGGTATATTGGTTACCACTATGTCTCGCTTTCTTGCTTCCTCTACGTCAACCACATTATATCCTGTGGCGAGTACTCCGATATATTTCAGTCTTGGTAGTTGTTCTAGGACAGCCTTGTCAAACACCACTTTGTTTGTCAGCACCATATCGGCATCCTTCGCACGCTCCACAGTAAGTTCTGCTGACGTGCGGTCATACTTCTCAAACACCACCTTCTCGCCATCGGCATCGGTGATATTATACCAAGGTTCCCAGGATATGTCGCCCGGATTGGCTGCATAGCCATCCATTTCTACTATCTTCATAGAGTTCAAAAGTTCAAGAGTTCAAAGGTTCCCGTTCACGTTAACGTTCCTGTCCGCTTTCCCACTCGTTCCACTCTTTCAGCGCCTGTTGCCAGTCAGTGCTTTCATCAGCAGTGGGTTGTTGTTGTGCCAAGTCCTTCTGGCGGTCGCGCTCACGTTTTGCCTTCATGTCGGCTATCGTGGCATCGTCGAGTATCTGTATCGCTCTGCGGTCTATGGCAGCATATAGTTCGTCTGGTCCGAAAGGCTTGCCCGGCTCATTGAAGTCGGAGATATTAAACTCAAACTCCGTCCTGAGCACATGACGAATTTCCTTCTGTTTTAGTCGGTTCGCCTTGCACTTCATGCGTAGCAACTTTGCTATCTTTCCTATTTCGGTTTGTGAGTATTTGTTGCGGCCCATTATCTTTTTATTTTATAGGAACTATAGTTACTATAGATACTATTGGCACTATAGCTACTATAGATTTTTTCCTTAGTATAGTAGCAGCAGTCCTGCGAAGGCAGCGTATGCTATCATGCGTATTGGGTTGATGTGCTTTATCTTTACCCCCACTATGGTAGCTATGAATATGAATATAGACACCCAGAAATGCCAGGGTGACACGTCAAGCGAATTGAAGTTCTCGCTATTACACAAAAGCAGGGTTGCTGCAGCCATAAGTCCCACTATGGCAGGACGTAGTCCCATGAAGATGCTCTGCACCACATTCGACTGCATATACTTCAGGAACAATTTGCTTATCATGAGCATCAGAATGAAACTCGGAAGTATGAGTGCGAAGGTAGCTATCAGACTACCAGCGACACCCATCAGCATACTACCCGTCTCATTGAGCAAAGTGGTATAGCCGCAATATGTGGCACTGTTGATGCCTATAGGTCCAGGGGTCATCTGCGATATGGCGATGATGTTGGTAAACTCCGCCGACGACATCCACTTATGGCTCGCCACCACCTCATACTGTATTAGCGAGATGATGCCGTAGCCCCCTCCGAATCCGAAGAGGCCTATCTTGAAGAACGTATAGAATAACTGGAGGTATATCAAAGGTTCAAAAGTTCAAGAGTTCAAAGGTTTGAGAGTTATTCCGACGGCTTTAGGAACAAGCCATAGATGTAGCCACCTATGCCAGCGGCAAGGATGATGTAGATAGGGTTCACCCCCATTCCCCAGATAAGGAGTGCCGAGACGATGGGTATCCAACAGTTAAGCAGACTTATCTCAGCCTGCTTCATCATGTTGAAGGTAGGTATTGCCATCAGCGCAACAACCGCTGGACGTATGCCAGCAAATGTTGCAGCAACCCATGGCACTTCCTGAAACTTCTGGAAGAACATGGCGATAAGCAGTATGCAGAGAAGTGACGGTGCTACTGTACCCAATGTTGAGATCAGTGCACCCCTCACTCCACGCAACTTATAGCCTATGAAGATGGAGATATTTATGGCAAACACTCCCGGACAACTCTGCGCCACAGCTATGAGGTCGAGCAGTGTCTGCCTGTCTATCCACTTCTTCTTGTCCACCACCTCTGCCTCGATGAGGGGAATCATGGCATAACCACCACCTATGGTGAACATTCCTATTTTAAAGAAAGTCTTAAACATTTTTCTCTATCCACAAACGTGCATTGACGAATGCCTCGTGCCAAGGTGTTACCTGATCCTTCAGGCGACGCTCCTCTGGATAATAGCCACACTGCCAAGGGAACTGTGTGCGCTCTGGGTGAGGCATGATGGCAAGGTGTCTGCCGTCCTTGCTTGCCAAGGCAGCCACGTTGTATGCCGAACCATTAGGGTTAGCAGGATATTCACTGTGGTTGTACTTTGCCACGATATTATACTGCTCCTCTGCGAGTGGCAAGTTGAACTTACCCTCTCCGTGAGCTACCCAACAGCCAATTTTCTTGCCTGAGAGCGAACCGAACATCACAGAGTCGTTCTGCGGTATCTGCAGCGTCACGAATGTTGACTCAAACTTATGCGAGTCGTTGTGAAGCATCTGTGCATAGTCGCGTGCGTTGTTCACAGCGTGGTCGTTGTTGAGCAAGCCCAGTTCCACCATCAGCTGACAACCGTTACATACACCAAGCGACAGGGTGTCCTTCCTTGCATAGAACTTATCGAGCGACTCCTTAGCCTTGGGGTTATAGAGGAAGGCACCAGCCCATCCCTTTGCCGAACCCAGCACGTCGGAGTTGGAGAAGCCACCGCAGAATGCTATGAGGTTCACCTCCTCCATGGTCTCACGTCCTGTGATGAGGTCGGTCATCGTCACATCCTTCACATCGAAGCCTGCCATATAGAATGAGTAAGCCATCTCACGTTCAGAGTTAGTACCCTTTTCACGTATGATAGCAGCCACCGGACGCTTCTTCTCTGGACGAGGAGTTACGGTCAGCGTCTTGTCGGCATCAGCACCGAACTCCCACTCTACAGGCACATTCTTATAGTTGAGGAAACGCTCCGAAGCCTTGCCGTTGAAGCTCTGCTTGCGGTCCAGCAGGTATGAGGTGCTGTACCACGTATCGCGCATCTCGTCGATATCAAAATCGAAGGTCATTTCCCTTTCAGCCCTCAGTGCGTTAGGCACGTTGGCGTTGCTGATGCTCTTGGTAATAGTTATCTTGCGCTCCGCCTGTGTGGTACCAATCTTTGCATAACCTACGCCAGCATCCTCAAGAATCTTCTTCACCTTCGGAGCATCCTCCTCACGTATCTGTATCACCACACCAGGGTTCTCAGCAAAGAGCAACTTCACGATGTCACCCTCCTGTATCTTGTCGAAGTTGAGTTTAAGACCACCCTTAGTGTTGGCGAAACACATCTCAAGCAGTGTGGTGATGATACCGCCAGCGCTGATGTCGTGACCTGCCAGGATGAGTCCCTCCTGCACCATCTGCTGTATGGCGAGGAAAGCATCACGGAAATACTCTGGATTCTTAACCGTTGGCACGTCTGAGCCCACCTTGCCGAGAGTCTGGGCGAAGGCAGAACCACCAAGCTGCAACTGGTCGAATGAGAAGTCTATATAGTACAGGCGTGAAGCCTTCACATCCTTTATCACAGGGCTTACGGTCTTCTTCACATCATTCACCTCGCCGCCAGCACTTACTATCACTGTTCCTGGAGCGATAATCTTCTTGCCGTCAGGATACTTCTGCGTCATAGACAGCGAGTCCTTACCCGTTGGCACGTTGATTTGCAGTTCGCAACAGAAGTCTGACAATGCCTTCACAGCCTTATACAGACGAGCATCCTCACCCTGCTGAGCACGACAAGGCCACATCCAGTTAGCTGACAGAGATACTGAGTCCAGCCCCTCTGCCATAGGAGCGAAGACGATATTGGTCAGAGCCTCTGCAACTGAGAGCACCGAACCTGCCTCGGGGTTGGCAAGTGCTGCCTGCGGGGCATGACCTATTGAGGTTGCTATACCCTTCGTGCCTGTGTAGTCGAGAGCCACCACGCCACAGTCGGACAGTGGCAACTGCAGTTCGCCCTGACACTGCTGACGAGCCACCCTGCCCGTCACTGAACGGTCCACCTTGTTGGTCAACCAGTCCTTACATGCCACAGCCTCCAACTGAAGCACGTTCTTCAGGTATTCCTTCACCTGGTCGTTCATGGTGTTACCCGTTGAGAGTCCGCTCACGTCGTATGTAGCGACCTCATACTTGCGCTCCACCGTCTTGTCCTCCATGATGGTCTTTGGCGAACTGCCAAACATCTGGTCAACAGAGAGGTCGAATGGACGCACGCCGTCAGCCTGCTCAAAGGCAAAGCGATGGTCGCCAGTCGTTTCACCTACGGTGTACATAGGAGCCCTCTCGCGGTCGGCTATCTTCTGTACGTGTTCTATCGCCTTCTCGTCTATGAGCAGTCCCATGCGCTCCTGCGACTCGTTGGCTATTATCTCCTTGGCAGACAGCGTCTTGTCGCCTATAGGCAGCTTGTCCATCTTGATGAGTCCGCCACAGTCTTCCACCAGTTCTGACAGACAGTTTACGTGACCAGCTGAACCGTGGTCGTGAATTGAAACGATAGGATTCTCGTCTTCCTCACCCAGCGCACGCACCACATTGTATGCACGCTTCTGCATCTCTGGGTTGGCACGCTGCACAGCGTTCAGTTCTATGCCTGATGAGTAGCGTCCCGTCTCCACACTTGACACTGAGCCGCCACCCAGTCCGATGCGGTAGTTCTCACCACCCATCACCACTATCTTGTTGCCTGCCTCGGGCTTACCCTTCAAGCAGTCGCGCTTTATACCGTAGCCCACACCGCCTGCGAGCATAATCACCTTGTCGTATGCGTACTGCTCTTCCTTCTCTTGGTGTTCGAAGGTAAGCACCGAACCACAAATCAGCGGCTGACCGAACTTATTGCCGAAGTCGCTCGCACCGTTTGATGCCTTGATAAGTATCTGCTCTGGAGTCTGATAGAGCCACTGGCGCACTGGCAGAATTTTCTCCCAGGCGTTGTCTGTACTCTCCTTACGGGGGTATGATGTCATATACACCGCAGTACCAGCTATAGGCCATGAACCCGTACCGCCACCCATACGGTCGCGTATCTCGCCGCCAGTTCCTGTAGCAGCACCGTTGAATGGCTCCACGGTGGTTGGGAAGTTGTGCGTCTCAGCCTTCAGCGAGATCACGCTCTCCACCTCCTTAATCTTATAGAGGTCTGGCTGTGAGTGGTCGCTTGGCGAGAACTGTTCTATCATCGGTCCCTGGGCAAACGCCACGTTGTCAGCGTATGCCGAGAGTATCTTATTGCGGTTCTCCTCTGTGGTCTTCTTAATCATCTTGAAGAGCGATGACTCCTGCTCCACACCGTCGATGATAAACGTACCACCGAAAATCTTGTGACGGCAGTGCTCTGAGTTTATCTGTGCAAAACCGAATATCTCTGAGTCGGTAAGCGGTCTGCCCAGCTGCTTCTCCACGTCGTGCAGGTAGGCTATCTCCTCCTTCGACAGTGCCAAGCCCTCCTGCTCGTTATACTCTTCAAGATCCTTGACGTGCTTTATTGGCTCCGGCTTAATATCGACGGTAAAGATATCCTGGTCCAGTACGTCATACATGCGTTGCAACATGGGGTCATACTCTGCGTCGGCACTCTCTACGGGGAAATACTCCTCTATACGTGATATACCCTTGATAGACATATTTTGTGTTATCTCCACAGCATTGGTACTCCACGGCGTTATCATCTCACGGCGTGGGCCTACGAAGAATCCACTCATTGTCTGTTCACTCATTGGTGTGGCATTATCATACAGCCAACACAGTTCCTGTACCTCCTGCTCACTGGGCTGATGGTCCATCTCTGTTGCGATGATGTGATCAGAAGGGGTCTTGAAGAAAAGAATCATATTTTTATCTTGTTTATTAGATTTTACAATTTCACCCACAAAGTTACAATAAATAATTCATAATCCACAATTCATAATTCACAATTGCATCATAATTGCCATTTTTTAACAATGTAAAAGAAAAAACTATGCACTGTGAATTGTGAATTGTGAATTATTTTGTACCTTTGCACATCATTTCGAATCTTCGAACTTTTGAACTTTTGAACTTTTAAACTTTTGAACCATTTAACTTTATCATAAATGAATTTACGCAATATCGCCATCATTGCCCATGTGGACCACGGCAAGACCACTCTTGTCGATAAGATGATGCTTGCTGGCAAACTATTTCGCGAGGGTCAGAACAACTCTGACCAGGTACTTGACGCCAATGACCTTGAGCGCGAGCGAGGCATCACCATCCTTTCCAAGAACGTCTCCATCACATGGAAGGATACCAAGATCAACATCATCGACACCCCAGGACACTCCGACTTCGGTGGCGAGGTGGAGCGTGTGCTCAATATGGCTGACGGTTGCATACTGCTCGTTGATGCCTTCGAGGGTCCTATGCCCCAGACCCGCTTCGTCTTGCAGAAGGCACTGCAGATAGGCCTGAAACCCATCGTGGTAGTCAACAAAGTTGACAAACCCAACTGTCGTCCCGAGGAGGTTTACGAAATGGTGTTCGACCTCATGTTCGACCTCGGAGCCACCGAGGACCAACTCGACTTCCCCGTCATCTATGGCTCTGCCAAAAACGGTTGGATGGCTGAAGACTGGAAGCAGCCCACTGACAACATAGAATATCTTCTCGACAAAATTATAGAGGTCATCCCTGCCCCAGAGGTGCAGGAGGGTACGCCGCAGATGCTCATCACCTCACTCGACTACTCATCATACACTGGCCGCATAGCCGTAGGACGCATACACCGTGGCTCACTCCGCGAGGGTATGAATATCACCATCGCTCATCGTGACGGCTCTATGGAGAAGACCAAGATTAAGGAACTACACACCTTCAGCGGCATGGGTCACCAGAAGGTCAGCGAGGTACAGAGTGGCGATATATGTGCCATCATCGGACTGGAGAAATTCGAGATTGGCGACACCATCTGTGACTTTGAGAATCCTGAACCTATGGAGCCTATAGCGATAGATGAGCCAACAATGTCTATGTTGTTCACTATCAATGACTCACCATTCTTTGGCAAAGAAGGTAAATTTGTTACCTCACGCCACATAAACGACCGTCTTGAGCGTGAACTTGAGAAGAACCTCGCCCTGCGTGTAGAACCCTTTGAGGACTCCACCGATAAGTGGATTGTCTCAGGTCGTGGCGTGCTCCACCTCTCTGTGCTCATCGAGACCATGCGTCGCGAGGGCTACGAGCTCCAGGTAGGTCAGCCACAGGTGATATATAAGGAGATAAACGGCGAGAAGTGCGAACCTATCGAAGAACTCACCATCAACGTACCAGAGGAGTTCTCATCCAAGATGATTGACATGGTGACACGCCGCAAGGGCGAGATGACGTCCATGGACTCACAGGGCGACCGTATCAACATCGAGTTTGACATTCCCTCACGAGGCATCATCGGACTGCGTACCAATGTGCTCACCGCCTCACAGGGTGAAGCCATCATGGCGCACCGTTTCAAGGAGTACCAGCCCTACAAGGGTGAGATCACGCGCCGTCTTAACGGTTCCATGATAGCTCTTGAGACAGGCAACGCCTTCGCTTACTCCATCGACAAACTGCAGGATCGTGGTAAGTTCTTCATCGACCCAGGCGACGACGTCTATGGCGGGCAGGTAGTAGGTGAACACGTTCATGATAACGACCTCGTCATCAATGTCACCAAGGCGAAGCAGCTCACCAATGTCCGTGCCTCAGGTTCCGACGAGAAGGCTCGCATCATCCCCAAGACCGTACTCTCGCTCGAGGAGTGCTTAGAGTATATCAAGGCTGATGAACTCGTTGAGGTTACGCCAAAGTCTATGCGTATGCGCAAAATAATCCTTGACCACCTCGAGCGCAAGCGTGCCAACAGAGAAGATTGAACTACCTCCTTGAAATACTCGAGTTTCTCGGTACTTTTGCCTTCGCCATCTCAGGCATCAGGCATGCCGCTGCCAAACATTTCGACTGGTTTGGCGCCTTTATCTGTGGCATCGCAGTAGCCATCGGCGGAGGCACCATTCGTGACGTGCTACTTGGTGTCACCCCCTTTTGGATGACCAATTCCATTTACATCCTCTGTACCATCCTGGCACAGGCCTTCGTCATCATCTTCGGTAGGTATATGAAGCGCCTCGACAATGCGTGGTTTGTCTTCGACACCCTCGGCTTGGCGCTCTTCACCATAGCCGGTATGCAAAAGACTCTCGATATGCACCACCCCTTCTGGGTGGCCATCATCATGGGCACCATCACAGGTGCAGCAGGTGGAGTGATACGTGACGTACTGCTCAACAACGTTCCCGTCATCTTCCAGAAGGAGATCTATGCTATGGCGAGCATAGCAGGAGGATGCCTCTACTGGCTACTGCTCACCCTCGGAGTCGATGTCGCAGCCTCTGCCACTGCCACCTTCTTCCTCATAGTCTTAGTGCGCTTTCTCGCAGTACGCTACCACATCTCCCTACCCCAACTTCACTTGAAGGAATAACTCCCCCCGTTTTTTTTCATTCCCCCTCCTCCCACCTATGATGTACGCAAACATTCTCTCAGCCTTCTTTATTGGTGTACTGACCGCCTTCTTCACCATCATTTCCATCATCATATTGTTTTTTCGCAAGGAGCGCACCCGTTTTCAGCGAGTGCTGGGCTACATCATGGCTGTATGGGCAGTATGGAGTTTTAAGGATATTATAATTATCCTCCCCAATATGTACGATGAGCAGGTGCTCAGGTGGATATTGTTAGTTGACGGCTGGTCGGCACTCACCTTCACTGTCTTTATCTTCGAGGCTACACTACCTGGGTGGACCACCCTTCGTCGCCTTACCCTCCTCTCCCTGCCATTCCTTGGTTTCACCGTGTGGTATGCTGTCCAGCCACAACCGTTGGTTATCATCAGCTACATCGCTTTCTTATGGTGCTATGCGTGGCTCATCGTCACCATTGGCTACTTCAAGTTCAGGCGATACATCCGTCATATACGCAGCAACTACTCAAACCTTGAGGGCATCAACCTCAGCTGGCTCAAACCCGTATTCTTCTTTGCCATATTCAGTCAGCTGGCGTGGCTTTTCACTTCCCTCTATGCTACCGTCTTCACTGATGTAGTTTATTACCTCATCACCCTCCTCATGTGGCTCGTGGTACTGCATTATAGTTGGCATTACAAACCCATTACCATTCCTGATGACGACACCCAGGAGTCCTCTCCCATTACCACCAAGAAGGTTGCCTTCAATATGCCTCGCGAGGTCTTTATCGCCAAACTGATGGAGCATGAACTCTACCTCGACAAGGACCTTACCCTTACTGCCCTTGCCGATGCCCTGCAGACCAATCGCACCTACCTCAGCCAGTATCTCAGCGGCGTGTGCCACCAGACCTTCTACGACTGCATCAACGAACTACGCATACAGAAAAAGAGCATACCCCTGATGCATGAGCATCCAGAATATACTCTTGATTATATAGCAGCGGAAAGCGGATTCTGTAGCATCTCCACCTTCCGCAGAGCCTTTCATAAGTTTACGGGCACTACGCCCAGTCAGTTTATTCTCCAGCAACAGCCTTAGCAGCCTCCAGCTCCTCAGCCTTCTTGTCTGCTTCGAGTTGTTCCTTCAGTTGTTTGTAGGCATCGGTGGTGCAGTCCATGCAAACAAACTTAGCCAGCTTAGCCCAGCGCTTCATCTCGTTGGTACAGTAGCCGCGAGCACTTGTACTGCCTACTGAAACGAAAGCATTAACTACAAACTTCTTACCTTCATTGTAGTCGCCCAACGAAGTCTGACCATCCTCCTTGTACCACATACCGCCTCTGCTAGTGCTAATAGCCTTGCCATCAGTGTCGATAGGAATCATATACAGATTTGGGAAGTTCTCATACGTCATGGTCTTAGTCAGCGTACCGCTTCCTATGGCAAATATGCTGCCCTTGTTCTTAGAGGATATCTTCAGCGCACCGTCAAACTTCACAGGCACGCCGTCCTGAACCTCCACAGGTATCTCCTTACCATCGAGTTCTTCTCTTATCAAGAGGAACTTAGCATCGCGCTCCTTCTGTGTCTCGTCAAACTCTGCACGTGCCTGCTTCATTTCCTCCTCAGTTATCTGACCAGAGAACATTTTATTTCTCAGGTCAACAAGCTTGTTACAGTACTTAGCCGTCAGCATAGGCAGTTCGCCCAGCAGTCCGTCGGTAGGTATGTCAGCAGCCTCGCCTTCAGCGCCACCGCCTCCACCGCAACTTGTCTGTCCGAAACCCGCAAAAGCCACCACTGCAGCCATAGCTGCCAGCTTGATCATTGTCTTTTTCAAAATGATTCTTCTTTTAGTTTTAGTATTGGTTAATATTTAGATTCCCTGTTATCAACAGGTTTTGCTACTGGAATACTTTTTAAGTCATCGCAGTCACCATTAGACCACCATAAAACAAGCTGTACGCTCGGCTTTTCGAGCACTGCACCAAGAGGTTTAGCTCCATTAGCATGCTTGGCGTAGTAATCCTCTACGTCGTAAGTCCTTTTCTCTGCATTCCACGTTAAGTCGTATGAATACGGATCCCATAAAGCATAGCGGTGATAAAACACGTTTATCATAGTTGGCATACTGCGTTTCTTTTGGTTGGCAAGCATTTTGGCGTAGTTTATTATTCCGTCTATCGTATTAAGGTCAAGAGATCCGTCAGGCACCTCTATTATCTCCTCGCCTTTCTCTTCGCTCTCAGATTTTCCCTTATCAGATTCTTTCACACCAGACTTTCCCTTATCAGATTCTTTCACACCAGACTTTCCCTTATCAGGGCTTTTTACATCAGTTTTTCCATTATCAGGGCTTTTTACGCCAGGCTTTCCCTTATCAGGGCTTTTTACATCAGGTTTTCCATTCTGTGAAGCGTATATTTTGTTTACAGCATCAGCCGCATCTTTCATACTCACGCCATTTGCCAGTAGAGTATTAGTCAGTGAAATGCGCCACTTCTCCTCCGTGCTGTTACTATTCCTCTGCTTACTGTGTTTATCCATCTGGTACTTATATACCAGGTCGCTCACAGCCTGAGTCCAGTCCTTATAGTTCTCAAATATGGAACTCTTTACCATATCCGTCAAGTAGCTTATTGGGTTCACCTCCAAGTTTGCCACATTATTCAGTGCCTCCAGCGTACTTATAGGTATTATGGGGTTCTCGGTTTGTTTCGCTGCATTGAGTGCTTCCTGAAAACATGCGCCGATAGGGTTATCCAGTTTTTCGGTAATAAGGTCAACCACACCTCCTATCATCTTCGCCCCTCCGTTAGCCAGAAACTGGTCAGCCTTGTCTATGAGCGATGGATTTTGGTTAAACTTCTTGTACTCGGCACGATAGTCTATCACTCCCTGTGAGTCAAGTGCCACATTCGAAGTCTTCGTCTGTCCATTCACGGTCTGGGTCACTTTCACTGACCTCGTACCAGCATACTGCAAGTACACAGTAGCCAGACTGTTGGTTATCTCTGTCGGCATACCATTGCCATTCACCCTTATGGTAGTCTGGTCCTTTCCCGTGTAGGTGATAGTTTCCACCGTGTTACCATAACCATAGTGCACCATAGTAAGTGAATTATTACTCTTGTCAAACGCCACCTCATTGTGTGGTTTCTGAGCTACCGTCACGCTGCATATTAACAACATACACGCGACTACCAAGCCTTTCTTTTTCATAAGTCCTTTTTATTCGAAGTTAACTAAAATCTAGTCGCAAAGATAAGACAAATCTCCGAAAAACCTTCAATTTCCTACCATCGTTCATCGTTCATACAAACAATTTCAATGCGTCAAACAAACAAAATGGTGGAATAGATAAGCCCTATTCCACCTGCATAATCTCTAATTTCCCATCAGTTTCTGCTTGTACTCGTCAAGTTTCTCTTCTACGGCCTTCACACGAGCCTTTTGATCGTCATTACGCTTAAACTCAGTCTTGATGAGAGCCTCAGAGATGGGCACCACATTCTCCTGAAGCTTCATGATTTCGTCGAAGATATCCTCCCCAGCCTCCGACCTCTTCATCAGGTCCTCATACTTCACGAGATAGTCCTCGTATGCCTTTACGGCATTCTCCGTCTCCTCGTCAACCTCAGCAGTAGCTTCCGTACCCTCGCCGTCTGACGATGCATTACTCTTGCTGCCTCCGCATGATGTCAGTGACATACCGAGGAACAGTGCAAACACAAAATAAAAAATCTTTTTCATAGGTTTTGGGGGTTAATAGGTTTTAGTTTTAGTTATTGTTTCATGACAACACAGTAGTCACCGCAAAGGTATATATTTTTGCTGATATCTGCAAGAATGACCATAATATTTTTCTTCGGCGAGAAAAGCATTTTGTCTTAGCCATACTTTATTTTGTCAGAAAAGGTGAAAGAAGAACAACACTGCTGCAGACTTTGTATTGATGCCACTTGCTGTACCAATTCTCACATTGTTATTATTGCGCACTGTTCCATCAGAGCTGATGGTTCCAAGACGCATATTGTTGTTGTCGCGCACTACGCCATCGGAGCTTACTGTACCCAGTCGCATATTACTTTTGTCTCTGATGGTTCCATCTTTCTCTATAGTGCCAAGCCTCATGTTGTTACTGTTCCTGATGGTTCCATCTTCAAAGATTTGCCCAACTTTCATATTGTTGGCATTACGTATTGTGCCGTCTGACTCCACTTTGCCTATCAGCATATTGTTATTGTCGCGAAAAGACTGGGAATATCCAGAGTTTGCCACGAACAGAAACGTTACTAACGCTATAATCAATCTATACATCATGTTGCAAAATTACAAATTATTTCTGGTAATAACAAGACTAAATCTGCATACTTTTATTTTTTATGTTCCAAGTAAGACTGTTCAAGGTGAATATCCTTTCAACACAAAATCCTTATTATCGTTCTCGTAAAATGTCGCAGAAAAAAAGTTTTCGAACGAGAAACCTCCTAACCTCACTATTGAGGCCTTAAGCCCCGTGAATACTGGGCTGAGGCGAGTGACCTCTTTTTGAGATAGGTCATATAGAGGTCACTTGACACTTCACTTTTTACAGTTGACAGTTGACGTTCTATTTAAATAGAAAGGCTGAGTAACACATTGTTAGAGAAACAAGATTTTAGCTTTCACTTTGATTTTTCGTACTGCCATTTCCTTGCGATTTTTGCAATCAAACGACAAACGGGTTGCAAATTCACGATTCTCGTGCGTTTCGTAATCGGTTGATTGTCAAGACTTAAGAAATTACTAAGCAATTTTTGCACTCCAAAAGTGCAGAAAAAGCCTTGAAACAGCTATGCTTTTGCCTTATAAAAGCATAGCTTTAAGGGGATAAACCCTATGCTTTGAGGTGACAAACTCTATGCTTTAAGGTCAGAGAGGCTATAATTAACCTCAAAAGAAGCAAAAACAGAGGTTTGCAAACTCTATTTCTAACTTTTTTCAAGACATTTTCGGAATGACACTTTGTCACAAAAAGAGGGTGGTTTCTTACAATGTGTAAAAAGAAACGGGGAATTATAATATCGCAAACATTTCCCGAATTGATTTGGTAGTTCGGGATTTTTTGTGTACCTTTGCACCCTATATAAATAAGGTATAAAGTATAAAGTAAGAAAGAAATATGTTAAGAATTGCAGTACAGTCAAAAGGACGTCTTTATGAAGACACGATGGACCTGCTCAAGGAGACGGGTATCAAGATAAACAAGGCAAGCAGAATGCTGCTTGTCCAGTCAAGCAACTTCCCTATCGAGGTGCTCTACATGCGCGATGACGACATACCGGAGTGTGTGGCAAGCGGTGTGGCTGACATCGGCATAGTAGGCGAAAACGAGTTTGTGGAGCGTAATGTGGATGCAAACATCGTGAAGAGGCTTGGATTCTCCAAGTGCCGCATATCGCTCGCCATACCTGAGGCGATAGAATATACTGGGGTGAAATGGTTTGACGGCAAGAAGATAGCTACCTCCTACCCTAACATACTGAAGAAATATGCCGAGGAACAGGGCATCAACATCGATGTGCACGTGATACAGGGTTCGGTGGAGATAGCTCCAAGCATAGGTCTGTCTGACGGTATATTCGACATAGTGTCATCGGGCTCTACGCTGGTGAGCAACAAACTGCGCGAGGTGGAGGTCGTGATGAAGAGCGAGGCGCTGCTCATAGGCAACAAGGAACTGTCACCCGAGAAGCAGCAGACGCTGGACGAGTTCCTCTTCCGAATACAGTCTGTGCTGGTGGCTGATGACAAGAAGTACGTGCTGATGAACGCTCCCACGGAGAAGGTGAAAGACATCTGCGCGATACTGCCAGGCATCAAGTCGCCCACCATACTGCCTCTTGCCACCGAGGGGTGGACAAGCATCCACACCGTGGTGGATCAGAAGCACTTCTGGGAGATAGTGGGTCAGCTGAAGGCTGCTGGCGCTGAGGGCATACTCGTATTGCCAATTGAGAAAATGATACTATAAAGCCCCCCTCCAGCTCCCCCCTTCAGGGGGAGAGAACAAAAACGAAACGCTTCGCTACGAAAACGAAGACGAAAACTATAGGAACTATAGAAACTATAGAAAACTATAGGTACTATAGGTACTATAGGAACTATAACCAAAGAAAAAATGAACATAATTAGATTTCCAAATAGAGAAGACTACGCCAAGATATGCGAGCGTCCGCAGATGGACACTTCGCAGCTGAACGCCATAGTAGAGGGTGTGCTGAAGGACATCAAGGAGAATGGCGACAAGGCTGTGAAGGCATACGAGGAGAAGTTTGACAAAGTGAGCCTCGACAGTCTCGCCGTAACAGAGGCTGATATGCAGGAGGCGGAGCAGCTTGTTGACAAGAAGCTGATGGATGCCCTCGTGCTGGCTCACAAGAATATAGCCAAGTTTCACGAGTCGCAGAAGTTTGAGGGCGAGAAGGTGGAGACAGCTCCTGGCGTGACCTGCTGGCAGAAGAGCGTGGCAATAGAGAAGGTGGGTCTGTATATCCCTGGAGGTACGGCACCCTTGTTCTCTACCGTGCTGATGCTCGCCACGCCTGCCAAGATAGCGGGTTGCAAGGAGATAGTGCTGTGCACACCTCCTAACCGCGAGGGCAAGGTAAACCCCGCCATACTGATGGCTGCTAAGGTGGCTGGCGTGAGCAAGATATTCAAGGCTGGCGGCGTGCAGGCTATCGGAGCGATGGCATACGGCACGGAGTCGGTGCCTAAGGTGTATAAGATATTCGGTCCTGGCAACCAGTTTGTGATGGCTGCTAAGCAACAGGTATCGCTGCACGATGTGGCTATCGACATGCCTGCTGGACCGAGTGAGGTTTGCGTGATAGCCGACGCGACGAGCAACCCCGTCTTTGTGGCTGCTGACCTGTTGTCACAGGCTGAGCACGGAATGGACTCACAGGTGCTCTTCATATCCACCTCGGAGGATATGCTCCACGAGGTAATCAGGGAGACGGAGAAGCAGCTGGCTGCCCTGCCACGCAAAGAGATGGCAGAGGCATCGCTCGCCAACTCACAGTTTGTACTGGTAAAAGACAGCGAGGAGGCGATGGTGCTGAGCAACACCTACGCCCCAGAGCACCTCATCATAGCAACGAGCGACTACGAGGCTCTTGCCGAGAAGGTGGTGAATGCCGGCTCGGTATTCCTGGGCAACTACGCTTGCGAAAGTGCCGGCGACTACGCTTCGGGCACCAACCACACGCTGCCCACCCACGGCTATGCCCTTGCCTACAATGGTGTGAACCTGGACTCATACAACCGCAAGGTGACTTTCCAACATCTCACCGAAGAGGGCATAAAGTCTATAGGCAAGGCTGTGGTGCTGATGGCTGAGAATGAACAATTAGAGGCTCACGCAAACGCAATGAGGCTGAGGTTAAACAGCCCCCTCCCAGCCTCCCCCTTCAGGGGAGAAGTTCTAAACAACTAATTTCCCAAACGACTAAATTGTCTAAAGACGAATTACTCAACCTGCTGAGGCAAGAAGGGAGTGAGATGTCACTTCGTGAGAAAGTGCACCTCACCGTCCTGCTGAGCATACCAGCCATAATAGCACAGTTCTCATTCATCGCCATGCAGATGATTGACGCCGCCATGCTGGGACACCTCAGCACTGATGAGGCAGCTGCCGTAGGACTGGTATCGACCACGATATGGCTCTTTGGCGGACTGACATCTGCCTTTGCCAGTGGTTTTGCCGTGCAGGTGGCTCACCGCATAGGTGCAGGCGACAAGGTGGGGGCTCGAAGCGTGATAAGACAAGGACTGCTGTCGGGATTTGTCTTCGCCTGCCTGATGATGGCTATAGGACTGAGCATAGCGCCCCACCTGCCCCACTGGCTCGGAGCATCACAGCATATATGCGACGAGGCATCGAAATACTTCAGCATCTTCTGTCTGGGCATACCGCTGATAGTGCTCAACGGAGTAGCGGCAGGCAGTCTGAGATGCTCTGGAAACATCAAGGTGCCGAGTATGCTGATGGTGATGATGTGCGTACTGGACGTGATATTCAACTACGTATTCATCTTCATGCTCAACTGCGGAACGGCAGGTGCGGCATACGGCACCATAACGGCTTACTTCATCACCATGTGTGCTATGGTGTATGCCATGTCGGTAAGGGACAAGGTGCTGAACTTCAGGCAGGATGCAGTTCTGAACTTCAAACCCAAACTGAAGATACTCAAGAAGACTTTCCGCATAGGATTTCCCATTGGGCTGGAGCGCGGAGTGACCTGTACGGCACAGATAGCGATATCATCAATCATCGCCCCATTAGGAAGCATCGCCATAGCCGCCAACACGTTTGGCATCAACATAGAGTCGCTGTGCTACATGCCTGGACACGGAATAGCCGAGGCTGCCACCACGCTGGTAGGACAGAGCAAGGGAGCCTCCAAGCGCAACCTGATGCACTCGTTTGCATGGATATGTATGGCACTTGGCGTAAGCATCATGGCACTGATGGGACTGCTGATGTGGATGTTTGCCCCAGAGATGTTCAGCGTGATAACGCCAGACAGGGAGGTGATAGCCCTCGGCACGGAGATACTGCGCATAGAGGCATGGGCTGAACCAGGTTTTGCTGCTGCTATCATAGCATCGGCAGTATTTGTGGGAGCAGGCAAGACGCTCATACCGTCGTTGATGAACCTGGGCAGTATATGGGTAGTACGCGTATCGCTCACCCTCCTACTCGCCCCCACTATGGGCTTGCGTGGAGTGTGGATAGCAATGGCTATAGAACTCTGTTTCCGTGGATTGATATTCACCCTCAGACTCTGCACACGGAAGTGGTCGTTTATAAAGGATAGGAGTAAAAGAGGAGTTAAGAATTAAGAGTTAATAATTAAGAGTTAAGAAACTCCTATGACAATAATAAGAGATAAGGAATTTGGAGGCGAGCGCCCACTGTACTGTTCTCATGACCTGCGTCTTGAGAACGTGACAATACACGTTGGCGAGTCGTCTATAAAGGAATCAAGCAATATAGAGGCAGAGGACTGCACCTTTGAAGGGAAGTATGTGTTTTGGGAAACATACGGTTTCAAGATAAACAACTGCTACTTCAATGAGAGTGCACGCTCGAGCCTGTGGTACTCCAAGGACTGCCTCATGACAAACTGCACCGTAGATGCGCCAAAGATGTTTCGCAGAATGGAGAATATACGTGTGGAGAACACCGTGTTCAACAAGGGCGAGGAGATGCTGTGGGACTGCAACAACGTAAGGCTGAAGGACGTTACGATAAAGAACTGCGACTATCTCTTCATGCACACTGACAACATCAGGATAGACAACTACCGTCAGGACGGCAACTACGCCTTTCAGTACTCCAAGAACGTGGAGATACACCATGCGGTGATCAACTCCAAGGATGCCTTTTGGGAGGCTGAGAACGTTACACTCGTTGATTGCGAGGTGAATGGCGAATACCTTGCCTGGTATGGTAAGAACATACGCTTGGTTCGTTGCCACCTCACTGGAGAGCAGCTGCTATGCTATGTTGATGGTCTGACGATGGAGGACTGCACATTCGGCGAGGATGCCAACCTGCTCTTTGAATACTCCACCGTCAATGGCAATATAAAAGGCGACGTAACATCAATAAAGAACCCCACCTCAGGTACTATCACCGTAGAGGGAAAGATAGGCGAACTGATATTCGACGAAAACCAGAAGCAGCCAGCTGATGCAGTGGTAAAAGAACTACAATAGATACTATAGATACTATAGAACTATAGTCACTATAACGATGAAATACTCTTTTGACAAAATAATCAACCGCATAGGCACAGACTCCTATAAGTATGACACACTCCCAAAAGAGGGTGGAAAGGGTCAACCTATAGCCCTGTGGGTGGCAGACATGGACTTCGAGACAGCGCCCTGCGTGATGCAGGCACTAAGGAAGCGCATGGAGCACGGTTGCTTCGGCTATACCGCCGTGCCTGACTCGTTCTATCAAGCTACCATAGATTGGTTTGCCCGCAGGCATGGTTGGAAGGGCATAAAGAAGGAGTGGTTCATATACACCTCTGGCGTAGTACCAGCCATATCGGCTATCATCAAGGCGATGACAACGGCTGGCGACAGCGTTCTGCTTCATAACCCTGCTTACAACTGTTTCTTCTCAAGCATACGCAACAATGAATGTAAGACTGAGCGTGTTGGGGTATTCGACGATATAGAAGAGAAGTGCAGCAACCCTAACGTAAAAGTTCTCCTGCTGTGCAATCCTCACAACCCTACGGGGCATGTATGGACTGAGGCAGAACTGACACGTATCGCCGAGGTATGCCAACAACATGATGTCTTTGTCATTGCCGACGAGATACATTGTGAGTTCATCAATCCTAACATAGGCAAGCGCTACATACCTTTTGCCACTATTGCAGAAAAAGTTAACGCTAACCTTAACCTTAACGTTAACCCTTTGCGCTATGCCGTCTGTGTGTCGCCCTCTAAGGCATTCAATATAGCAGGACTGCAGATAGCCAACATCATCTGTCCTGATGACAGCATACGCCGACGCATAGACAGGGCAATAAACATCAATGAGGTGTGTGACGTAAACCCATTTGGCGTAATAGCCCTGCAAGCCGCCTACACAGAGGAAGGAGAAGAATGGCTGACAACTCTGAACGAATATATCTATGCCAACTATGACTATGCGGTGGCTTACATCAAAGAGCACTTCCCCCAATGGAAGCCCTACCCTCTCGAAGGCACATACCTCCTATGGGTTGATACAGGAGAAGATGCTGATGCTCTATGCCAAAGGTTTCAACAGGAGTGCAACGTATTCATCAGTCCTGGCTCCATGTACGGCGACAACCGCCATATACGCATCAACCTCGCCACCCAGCGTGCAAGGCTCGCTGAGAGTTTTGAAAGAATATATAGTATTGGCAAATAGTATTGTCTTTAACTTCTTTAACTTCTCTAACTTCTAAAAGAAATGAAATCCCTTCAAGAACTTACAAGACCAAACATCTGGTCATTGGCACCATACTCAAGTGCCCGCAACGAATACAGCGGACATGCGGCACACGTATTTCTGGATGCAAACGAGAATCCATACAACAATCCATACAACCGCTATCCTGACCCACTGCAGGAGGAGGTGAAGGAGAAGTTGAGCAAGATAAAGGGGGTGCCTGCAGAGTGCATATTCCTGGGTAATGGCTCGGACGAGGCTATCGACCTCGTATATCGTTGTTTCTGCGAACCTCAGAAGGATAACGTGGTGGCAATATGCCCTACATACGGCATGTATGAGGTGTGTGCCGACATAAATAACGTGGAATATCGCAACGTGATGCTCGACGAAAACTACCAGGTGTGTGCCGACAAACTACTTGCTGCTTGCGACAGCAATACCAAGGCGATATGGATATGTAGTCCCAACAACCCCACGGGCAACAGCATCAACCGCGAGGAGATCATCAAGGTCATCGAGGCGTTTGATGGATTGGTGATAGTTGACGAGGCATATATCGACTTCTCACGCGAAGTGACTATCTCGAGGTTGCTCGGCAAATACACTAACCTCATAGTACTCCAGACCCTCTCCAAGGCATGGGGCTCGGCTGCCATACGTCTCGGAATGGCGTTCGCCTCAAAGGAGATAATCAGTATATACAATAAGGTGAAATACCCTTACAACGTTAATCTCCTTACTCAGCAGCAGGCTCTCAACCGCCTCTCCAACACCTACGATGTGGAGCAGTGGGTAAAGATGCTACTGCAGGAGCGAAGCCGTATGCTCAGCGCCTTCGCCGAACTGAAAATCTGTGAGAAGGTCTATCCCACCGATGCAAATTTCTTCCTTGCTAAGGTTACTGATGCACAGAAGATATACGACTACCTCGTAGAAAAGGGCATCATCGTGCGCAACCGCACTCGCATCTCATTGTGTCAGAACTGCCTGCGTATCACCATCGGCACCAGAGACGAAAACAACGAACTACTCGGAGCACTGAGATCTATTTGATAGATTATAGATTATAGATGACATGATAAAAAGACTTGCTGTAGTAATCATAATTTGTCAATTTGTCAATTTGTTAATTTGTCAATTTGCAATAGCACAGGACATGCAGTCCATCTCTCTCCGCAAGGGCAATATGGAGATGAGTGTCATAAACTATGGTGCACGTATCCAAACACTTAAGTTTGCTGGACAGGATATGGTGCTGGGTTTTGACACCCTCAGTCACTATGCTCAGAAGAAACAAAACTTTGGTGCTATAGTGGGTCGCTACATAGGACGTATCATCGGTGGAAAACTGCCTATCAGTTACCTTAACGAAACGCCTAACCATAACAAAAGATCTACCTGCAAGGGGAAGGGGGAGGCTTTCATCCAACTCCAAGTGGGCAATAACGGCGACTGCTCTCATGGTGGCACCCCTGGTTTCTCACAACAGTATTGGACCATCACCTCTCATAATGACAGCACCTGCAGTCTGCGATTCGTATCACCTGATGGTGAGAACGGTTTTCCTGGTGAACTGACTCTTGATGTCACCTATACCCTGCAACATGATGCACTGCGTATAGACTACAGCGCCACAACCACTAAGCCTACTGTGCTCAATCCTTCGAATCACTCTTTCTTTAATCTCAGCGCCAACCTCGGCGACACCGTTCTTGACGAACTGCTGTGGATAAACAGCGATAGTACCGCCCTCTACAATAGTAGCAAACAGGTGACAGGCAAACTCGCCAACGTCACTGATACACCTTTCGACTTCCGTCAACCCACCGCTATCGGTTCTCGCATAGGCAGTAACAACGAGCAGCTGCTCGTCACAAAGGGTTATGACCACTGCTATAAGTTGCGCAATAGTCGCCCACTCGTTACTCCTGTGGCACGTCTTAGCGACCTATCTACTGGCATATCAATGGAGGTGCTCACTACCGAACCTGCCATGCAGATATATACCGCCAACAGCCACAATGGTTCACTGAAGGGTAAGCAAGGCATACCTTACATCAAGCAGAACGCAATATGCTTCGAGACTATGCACTTCCCTGATTCGCCAAACAACCCTCAGTGGCCTACAACCCTGCTCCGACCGGGTGAAACTTTCCGTAGCACAACAATCTATCGATTCTCCCTTATATCAGATTAATCAGAATACTCAGATTACTCAGATTACTCAGAACACCCAGACTAAAGATAACAACTATGCAGAAAACCCTCGTAATACTCAAACCATCATGCCTGCAGCGAGGACTTGTAGGCGAAGTGACAAAACGTTTTGAACAGAAAGGACTACGTCTAGCAGGAATGAAAATGTGCCAACTCACAGACGAACAGATGAGTCAGCACTATGCTCAGCACCAAGGCAAACCTTTCTTCCAGCAACTAAAGGATGCCATGATGGTCACGCCTGTTATAGTATGCTGCTATGAAGGCGTCGATGCCGTAGAAGTAGTACGCCAGATGGCTGGTGCCACCAACGGTCGCAAGGCACTGCCTGGAACTATCCGCGGCGACCTCTCCATGTCATTTCAGGAAAACATAGTCCACACCAGCGATTCACCCGAAACAGCAGAGGCAGAACTTCGCCGTTTCTTCAGAGATGACGAAATCTTCGACTACCCACAACCACAGTTCTCCTTCCTATACGCCAGCGACGAACTATAACATAACAATACAAATCCCCCAAAATACAACAATTCGGTAGCAAAAGTATTTCAATTGCTACCGAATTATTATTGTGTACACTATACTTGTGGAGTTACTCTATAACTGCACCACTATATTTCACATATTTGATTTTCTTTCCCTTGGGTACAACAGGTTTTTTCCATGTACCGTCGAGAACGAGTATCTTGGTTTTCTTGCAAGAAGGTGCAGCATCAACCGCTTCCTGAAGCGTGAGGAAGTTTCCCCTACCCTTGGCAGAAACAACATAGTCATAGTGGCATGCGTACTTCTTGAGCTCTGGACAAACCTTTGTCATCTCATCAAGTAACAACGAAGCCATAATCCTTGCTCCGTACACATTGAAATGGGTGTTGTCCTTACCATTATATTTTATCATATGCAGTTCCCTTGAGCCTTCTACACCGAGTTTGTTCTCCAGTTCGGTTGATATCCTGTTGGCATCAACAAACGGCACATAAAATTCCCTTGCAATAGCTTGAGGCACCTTGGCATAATCTCCGTGGGTATCTACAAGAGTATCACTGTTTACCTTTTCCTCACCATTATACTTATCACGGTTTACACTACGCAAAGCCTCGTCGTCAATCTCCTCTTTCGTCTTGGCATTGAAGAAGTTACGACGTGCTACGCAGTTCATCACTATGGGAGTAACACCTTTCTCCTTGGCACCACGTATGAAGGTGCGATAGTTCTCGGCAAACTCCTGCCAAGGACGAGTATAGCGATCGGCACTCTTACTCTTTTCGTCATTATGTCCGAACTGTATCACGAGATAGTCTCCTGGCCTCATGCTATCAAGCACTTTCTGCCAGCGTCCTTCGTTTATAAAAGACTTAGAGGAGCGTCCATTAATAGCATGGTTGTCCACTTTCACATTTTCTGTAAAGAATCCCTGCAACACCATACCCCAGCCTCTCTCTTCTGGAGCCTTCTTCATGTCTTTGTCAGCCATTGTGGAGTCACCTATCATATAGATGGTGAACTGCCGGGTGGAGGATGTCATTAAGATGAGTAATGACAATACCAATGTTATAGAAAGTAGCTTCTTCACTGTTATTAAGTTTTATTATTGTCGATTATCCTTTCAGAACAGTAATCATTTCCTCGGGAGTAAGCAGTTGCTGTTCGCCCGTAATCATATCCTTGAGTGTCACCTTGCCCTGGCTTATCTCATTCTCTCCAGCGAGCGCAACGTATGGAACGTTCAGAGCATTAGCGTATGACATCTGTTTCTTCATTTTTACGGAGTCTGCATATACTTCAGTACGTATGCCAGCCTTACGCATGGTCTGTGCTATCGGCATACAATAGTTTGTCTCCATCTCGCCAAAATTGATAAACAACAGTTGAGTACCTGTTACTGTCTCCTTAGGATAAAGATCCAGTTGGTTGAGTACGTCATAGATGCGGTCTGCACCAAACGAGATACCTACACCGCTAAGGCCAGGCATGCCGAAAATGCCAGTAAGATTATCATAACGTCCGCCTCCTGTGATGCTACCAATCTGCACATCAAGAGCTTTCACCTCAAATATGGCTCCTGTATAGTAATTGAGTCCGCGTGCCAATGTAAGGTCCAGTTGTACCATAGCGCTACCCCATCCTTCTGACGTAGGCACGGCGCTGATACCGTCTGTATCAAGGGCACCAAGTTGGGTGAGTATGTAGCGAACTTCCTCAACACCCTTCATACCCACTTCCGACTCGCGAAGTACTGTTGATATAGTGTCGAGTTTCTGGGCGTTGGTACCTTCCAACTTTATGATGGGTTGGAGCTTTTCTATAGCAGCTTCAGAGATACCATCGTTGCGTAGTTCATCATTGACAGCATCAAGTCCGATCTTGTCGAGTTTATCGATGGCAACAGTAATATCTACTATCTTTTCTGACTCGCCGATGACTTCTGCTATACCAGAGAGTATCTTGCGGTTATTGAGTTTTATCTGCACTCTCACGCCAAAACGTGTAAATATATCATCTGTGATGTGCATGAGATCAACCTCGTTGAGTAATGAGTCGGACCCTACGACATCTACATCACACTGATAAAACTCACGGTATCGTCCTTTCTGCGGACGATCGGCGCGCCATACGGGCTGTATCTGATAACGTTTGAATGGCAACTGTAACTCTTCCCTATGCTGTACCACATAACGTGCAAATGGTACTGTAAGGTCATAACGCAAGCCTTTCTCACAAAACTTCGTTGCCAGTTTTAGT
Organism: Prevotella sp.; assembly: GCA_017642485.1. Taxonomy (GTDB): domain Bacteria; phylum Bacteroidota; class Bacteroidia; order Bacteroidales; family Bacteroidaceae; genus Prevotella. The sequence goes on from JAGCPC010000116.1 coordinate 92,848, forward strand.
GTGCTTGTGTTGGCAACTTCTTCAGCTGTCATACCATGCAGGAAATCGCCAGAGTTAAGTATCTTGAAAAGGAGTTTGTCACCCTCGTCTCCATACTTTCCCATGAGTGTGGAAAGATTTTCCTGTGCTGGTGTTTCTATCTGACGAAATCCGTAGAGTTCGAATACGCTACGGACGGTATTAAAGATATAGTTGCGCTTGGCCATCTCCAAAGGGCCGAAATCCCTTGTACCTTTGGGGATAGAAGGTTTTTGTGCCATAATCTTTTAACTTTTGAACCTTTGAACCATTGAACCTTTTAACCCCTAACTATGGTCTGTTCGCGATCTGGACCGATAGAGATTATAGTAATAGGAGTCTCAAGCTGTTCCTCGAGGAACTTGATGTAGTTTTTAAATGCTTCTGGGAACTGCTCTTCACTTGTAAACTGTGTCATGTCAGTTTGCCAGCCAGGAAGTTCCTTATATACAGGTTCTACACCTGACTCTATATTGTAAGGGAAGTCTGGCGTCTCTACACCATTCACCTTATATGCTACGCATGCTTTGATAGTTGGGAAGGTGTCAAGCACGTCACTCTTCATCATGATGAGTTGAGTTACGCCATTTACCATGATAGAATAGCGTAATGCTACGAGGTCTATCCATCCACAACGACGTTCTCTACCTGTCACAGCACCATACTCGTGACCGATATCACGCATCTTCTTACCTGTCTCGTCAAACAGTTCTGTGGGGAACGGACCTGCCCCAACACGGGTGCAGTAAGCCTTCATGATACCATACACTTCTCCTATTTTGTTAGGGCCGAGTCCCAAACCGGTGCATGCACCAGCACAGATGGTATTGGAAGAGGTTACAAAGGGATAAGAACCGAAGTCCACATCAAGCATAGTGCCCTGAGCACCTTCACACAGAACAGACTTGCCAGACTTCAGTGTCTTGTTTATCTCGTGCTCTGAGTCCACCAACTGGAACTGACGCAGATACTCTATACCCTCCATCCAATGTTTTTCTACATCGGTGATATCATAATCGGTATAGCCCATCGCCCTCAGCGTTTCCTCATGCTTAGCCTTGTGCGCAGCGTACTTCTCTTCAAAGTTCTCTAAGATATCACCTACGCGAAGTCCTGTGCGTGCTATCTTGTCAGAATATGTAGGACCTATGCCCTTTCCTGTAGTACCTACTTTATTCTTACCCTTAGAGGCTTCTATCGCTGCATCCAGCACACGGTGCGTAGGCATTATGAGGTGAGCCTTCTTTGATATGTGCAGGCGTGATTTTAGGTCATGTCCGCTCTTCTCGAGGTCTTTTGCCTCATCCATAAAGAGGTCGGGAGCCAGCACCACACCGTTGCCTATGATATTGATCTTTCCACCCTGGAATATACCTGAAGGAATAGATCTGAGTACATACTTCTCGCCATTAAACTCTAATGTATGACCTGCATTAGGTCCTCCCTGAAAACGAGCTACAACATCATACTTCGGCGTGAGCACGTCAACCACCTTACCTTTACCTTCATCGCCCCATTGCAGTCCAAGGAGCACATCTACTTTTCCTGTCATAATAGTATAGTTTGTTTTGCATGCAAAGTTACAAAAAAAATACGAATAACTGATATATTATATTATTGATTTTTCATGAAAAGTAGTGATTTATAAAAAAAAGAGCGCACCACGATGTATGTGGCACGCCCTTTCTATTGAGTGTATTTGTTGTGTCTGAGAATAATTATTACTCAGCCCAGTCCATCTTGGTCTGGCGAACATAAGACTGATAACGACGCTGTGCCATCTTCTGTGCCTCAGCGAAGAGCTCATCAGCCTCTTCTGGGTAAGCCTTCTTAACAGAGAGGTAACGTACCTCACCCATGAGGAAGTCCTGGAACTTATCCCACTGTGGCTCCTTAGAGTCGAGTGAGAATGGGTTCTGACCCTGCTCAGCCAGTTCTGGGTTGTAACGCCACAGGTGCCAGTAACCGCACTCTACTGCGCGACGCTCCTCTTCCTGTGAGCGACCCATGCCACCCTTGATCTTCAGACCGTGGTTGATACATGGTGCGTAAGCGATTACGAGTGATGGTCCGTGGTAAGCCTCTGCCTCGCGGAATGCCTTCAAGCACTGAGCGTTGTCAGCACCCATAGCTACCTGTGCTACATATACGTAACCGTAGGTAGTAGCTATCATGCCGAGGTCCTTCTTCTTGATGCGCTTACCCTGAGCAGCGAACTGTGCGATAGCGCCGAGAGGTGTAGCCTTAGAAGCCTGACCACCGGTGTTAGAGTAAACCTCAGTATCGATTACGAAGATGTTGAGGTCTTCGCCTGATGCGAGTACGTGGTCGAGACCGCCGTAGCCGATATCATAAGAAGCACCGTCACCACCGATGATCCACTGTGAACGCTTGATGAGGTAGTGGTCGAGAGTCTTGAGCTCAGAGCATACTGGGCAACCAGCCTCTGCACCCTTAGCGATTTCTGGCTTCAGGATAGCAGCGAGGCGCTTTGTCTCGTCAGCGTCTTCACGCTTCTCGATCCATTCAGCTGCTGCAGCCTGGTACTCTGCAGAACCCATCTTCTCGTCAACAACCTTCTGGAGAAGCATAGCTACGCGCTCCTTCATCTTCTTGTTACCGATTACCATACCGAGACCGAATTCGCAGAAGTCCTCGAACAGTGAGTTGTCGAATGCAGGACCCTGACCCTTCTCGTTGGTGGTGTAAGGTGTAGAAGGTATAGAAGCTGAGTAGATTGAAGAACAGCCTGTAGCGTTAGCGATTACCTCGCGGTCGCCGAAGAGCTGAGAGATAAGCTTAACGTATGGTGTCTCACCGCAACCAGAGCAAGCTCCTGAGAACTCGAAGAGAGGTGTAGCGAACTGAGAGTTCTTTGGATTAGCCTTGATGTCAACGAGCTCCTGCTTAGACTTCACGTTCTTTACGAGGTAGTCCCAACCAGCAGCGAGGTCGATCATCTCCTGTGCGTCTGGGTTGTAAGGAACCATCTTGAGGGCCTTCTCACCCTTCTTGCCTGGACATACGTCAACACAGTTGCCGCAACCGAGACAGTCAAGTGGTGATGGCTCGATAACGAAGTGCATGCCCTTCATAGCTGCAGGTGCCTTCATCTCCTGAGTCTCACCATTGAAGCCCTTGAGCTCCTCGTCAGTGAGAACGAATGGACGGATAGCTGCGTGAGGACAAACGTATGAACACTTGTTACACTGGATACAGTTCTCTACGTTCCATACTGGCACGAATGCCTCTACGCCACGCTTCTCGTAAGCTGCAGTGCCGTTCTGCCATGTACCATCAACAGTGTCGAACTTAACGAAGTCTGAAACCTTGAGGTCGCCACCCATCTGAGCGTTGATAGGACGAACGAGTTCCTTAACGAATGCTGGTGCATCGTCAGCCTTTGGAGCGTCGTCTGGAAGGTTAGCCCATGCTGGGTCAACGGTGAGCTGCTTATACTCGCCGCCACGATCTACAGCCTGATAGTTCATGTTGACAACGTCATCACCCTTCTTGCCGTAAGACTTCTTGGCGAATGCCTTCATCTGCTCTACTGCGAGATCTACAGGGATAACCTCTGAGATGCGGAAGAACGCAGACTGCAGGATGGTGTTGGTACGGTTGCCCAGACCTATCTCCTGTGCTATCTTGGTAGCGTTGATATAGTAAACCTTGATATTCTTCTGAGCGAAGACGCGCTTTACCTTGTTAGGGATGAAGTTAACGAGTTCCTCGCCGTCGAAGATGGTGTTGAGCAGGAATGAACCGTTCTCACGGATACCACGTGTTACGTCGTACATGTGCAGATAAGCCTGTACGTGACATGCTACGAAGTTAGGTGTGGTAATCTGGTATGTAGAGCGGATTGGCTCGTCACCGAAACGGAGGTGTGAACAGGTGAAGCCGCCTGACTTCTTAGAGTCGTAAGAGAAGTATGCCTGGCAGTACTTGTTGGTGTTCTCACCGATAATCTTTACTGAGTTCTTGTTAGCACCAACGGTACCGTCAGCACCCAGACCGAAGAACTTACACTCCTGAGTTGACTTGCCACCAAGAGCGATTTCCTCAACCTTCTCAAGTGAGAGGTTGGTAACGTCGTCAACGATACCAACAGTGAAGTGGTTCTTTGGCTGTGGGAGAGCGAGGTTGTTGAATACTGAGATAATCATGGCTGGTGTAACGTCTGAAGAACCCAGACCATAACGACCACCCACGATGAGAGGACGATTCTCGCACTCATAGAATGCAGACTTAACGTCGAGGTAGAGAGGCTCACCCTCAGCACCTGGCTCCTTGGTACGGTCAAGAACGGCAATCTTCTTGCATGTAGCAGGAACAGCCTTCATGAGGTACTCGATAGAGAATGGGCGATAGAGGTGAACGGCAATCATACCTACCTTCTTACCCTCGGAAACGAGGTAGTCGATAGCCTCGCGAGCAGCCTCAGTAGCTGAACCCATGAGGATGATTACGTTCTCAGCATCCTTGGCACCGTAGTAGTTGAAGTTGTGGTACTCACGGCCAGTAATCTTTGAAATCTCGCCAAGATACTTCTCTACTACGTCAGGTATTGCGTCGTAGTAAGCGTTACAAGCCTCACGATGTGTGAAGAATGTCTCTGGGTTCTCAGCAGTACCACGTGTTACAGGACGCTCTGGAGTAAGTGCACGGTCGCGGAACTCCTTAACGAACTCCTGTGGTGTGATAGCCTTGATGTCCTCCATATCCATTACCTCAATCTTGTGATACTCGTGAGAGGTACGGAAACCATCAAAGAAGTTGATGAATGGCACCTTGGTCTCGAGAGTAGCAAGGTGAGGAACAGCTGTGAGGTCCATAACCTCCTGAACTGAACCAGAGCAGAACATAGCGAAGCCAGTCTGACGGCAAGCCATAACGTCCTGGTGGTCACCGAAGATACAGAGAGAGTGAGAAGCCAGTGTACGAGCTGATACATCGAATACGCATGGGAGAAGCTCACCTGCAATCTTATACATGTTAGGAATCATCAGGAGCAGACCCTGAGATGCCGTGAATGTAGTGGTAAGTGCACCTGCCTGCAGAGAACCGTGTACTGCGCCGGCAGCACCGCCCTCTGACTGCATTTCCTGTACAAGTACCGTCTGACCCCACATGTTCTTGCGACCACGTGCAGCCCAGTCATCAGTGTGCTCCGCCATTGGAGACGATGGTGTGATAGGGTAGATAGCAGCTACCTCCGAGAACATATAGCTCACGTGAGCCGCAGCCTCGTTACCATCACAGGTGATAAACTTTTTTTCTTTAGCCATTTTTGTTATTAAGATAAATGTAGTAAATAAAAATTATGTAAATACTTCTTTGTTCAATTTTTGTTCAATATAAGAACCCCAGTAGCCACAGCGGTATTACGTTGTTACTTACCGTATTGTCGGCATACTGAAAGAATATGTCATCTCCGGTTGCCATCTTAGGTGTTACTGTGCTGCATACCCTGAAACGATTGGTACCATCGATGGTGTAGTGCGTCTCTTTGCTTGCCTGGTTGACCTTATGGTCTTTCCACAGAGTGTTAACGAAAAAAGTCTCCATCTGCGTCTGCACGTCGTAGGCTATCGGGTATATCGCCTGGTAGAGGTTCGGATTGTGAAGCATCACCTTAGTAGGCTTCTTGGGAAATCGCTGCCCTACTGGGTATATCATGTTTATCAGTCGTGCATCTGCAAGATACTTTATATAGTTCATCACAGTAGCCCTGCTCGTCTCTACCTCTTTGGCCAGTTTACTTACGTTGGGCGCATGCGGACCGGCAACGGCGAGGAGATAGAATAGCTTCTTTATCTTCGTGAGGTACTTCAGCTCTATCTGCTTTATGAGCAGGATATCGACCTCAGTCATCATGTTCATTGACTTCAGCAGGTTGTCCGAGAAGTCATCATGCTCGCGAAATAGGGGGTAAAAGCCGTGCTCTATGTATTCCTTGAAATACTTTTGCGGGTCAACCTTTGCTACTATCTCCTCCACGATCTGCTTCTTGTGTATCAACAACTCGTTCAGAGGAATCCATCTGAAGTGTAAGCCTGTACGCAGATTCAGATATTCCCTGAACGAAAAGCCTCTGAGGTTATAACTCTTCACGATGTCACAGAGCTCTGGGTTTTCTTTCTTCAGTCGCATCACGCTGGAGCCGGCAAACACTATCTTCAGCTTGGGGTATAAATCATAACAGCGACGGAGCTCTCTGCTCCAGTCAAACTGTTTGAATACCTGGTCTATCAGCAAGACTCTTCCTCCTTGCTTATAGAACTCGCCTGCAAAGTCAGCTATACCACGCCCTTGGAAATAAAAATTATTCATGTTCACGTACAGGCATCGCCTATCCGTAGAACTGAATTTTTCCTTGACATATTGCAACAGAAACGTCGTCTTACCTACACACCTTGTACCCTTTATGCCTATCATCCGCGCACTCCAGTCTATTTCGTCCATAAGGACGCGGCGCACAGGGGCATTACAATGCTCAACAAGGTATTTGTGAGTGCGGTAAAAGTCCTCCATTTCTGTCCTAGTGTATATTTCTGAGCTACAAAGTTAAGAAAATAATCCCAAATTGCAAAGCAGAGATTACATTTAAGGTGAAAATTTAATATTCTTTAATCATTAGAACCGCTGACCATGTCAAGCAGTTCGTTGGTGATGGCTGCCTGACGCGACTTGTTGTACTGCAGGTTGAGTGTGCGGAGCAGTTCGTCGGCGTTGTCCGTTGCCGTCTGCATCGCCACCATACGTGCCGCATGCTCTGAGGCATTACTGTCGAGCAGCGCCGTGTATATCATGAGGTTGACGTAGCGAGGCACGAGCATCGAGAGGATGGTCTGCATGTCAGGCTCCACGATGAAGTTGTCGTTGAGCGCCTTGCCCTGCTCGTTCTCATATTCCCTCTGCTTCTGGTGCTCCATGAGGTAGCGTGTAGCCTCCTCGGAGGCAATGGTGCTCTTCAGGTCACGGAAATGATCGTAGTCCATCGCCGACTCGATATCTATCGGCAGGAGAGTCTTGTTCTGGAGTATCTGACTGCCAGCGCTCTTGAAGTGATGGTATATCATCACCACCTTATCGATTACGCCTTTGTCAAAGTCCTCCTGTAGTTTCCTGCCTATCTCGGCACACTGTATGGAGTTGGGTTTATCAGCAAGCTGCATGAAATTTCCTGCCGAAGCGTAACCCCACTTCTGCACCTTCTCAGCCACCTTTCTGCCTATAGGATAGACTAACACATCTGCACCTTTCGCCTTGTAATCTTCTATCGTTTTCTGTGTGAGTTTCAGCACGTTAGCGTTAAATCCTCCACAAAGACTTGAATTACTTGAGAAGGCGAGGACTGCCACCGTCTTGACTGGTCGAGCCTGTGTTATACTACCCTTTGCATCGACGTCACTGGCAAGGAATGATTTCAGAATATGCTCCAGCATACCCTCGTATGGGAGCATATTTTCTATCATCTGTTGCGCATGGTGCAACTTGCTCGATGCCACCATCTTCATCGCACTCGTTATCTTACGGGTGCTCTGGACAGACGTGATGCGGTTCTTTATCTCTTTTAAACTTGCCATTCCTTGATTCTGTTAGGCATTTTTACAAAATGAAGTTTTGACTCGTTACTTATAGCTCTCAGCAACGTTCGCCATAGCTTCCTCTATAGCATTTGTCGCTGCATCGTCTATCTTTCCCGAACCGAGTAAGTCGAGCACGTCCTGATGCTGGTTGCGCATGGTCTCAAGGAAGGTATCCTGGCACTCGCGCACCTTGTCAACGGGTACATCCTTCATCAGACCCTTTGTACCGCAGTAGAGGATGGCTACCTGCTCGCCTACTGGCATCGGACTGTACTGTGGCTGTATGAGCAACTGGTTGTTCTTACGTCCGCGGTCCAGTGTCATGGCCGTCACGGCATCCATATCGCTTGAGAACTTTGAGAATGCCTCCAGCTCACGATACTGTGCCTGGTCGATCTTCAGCGTACCAGCCACCTTCTTCATGGACTTTATCTGAGCCGAACCACCCACACGTGATACCGAGATACCTACGTTGATAGCAGGACGGAAGCCCTGGTTGAAGAGGTCGCTCTCGAGGTATATCTGTCCGTCGGTGATGGATATCACGTTCGTTGGGATGTATGCTGACACGTCGCCTGCCTGTGTCTCGATGACAGGAAGGGCTGTAAGCGAACCGCCGCCCTTTACCTTGCCCTTCATGCACTCTGGCAGGTCGTTCATCTTCTCTGCCACCTCCTGCTGTTCGTTGATCTTGGCAGCACGCTCCAGCAGACGGGAGTGGAGGTAGAATACGTCACCAGGATAAGCCTCACGTCCTGACGGACGGCGCAGTATCAGCGATACCTCACGATATGCCACGGCCTGCTTTGAGAGGTCGTCATACACCACGAGGGCATGCTCGCCTCTGTCGCGGAAATACTCACCTATCGCCGCACCAGCAAACGGAGCGTAGTACTGCATGGCTGCAGGGTCACTCGCCGTAGCTGCCACGATGATGGTGTATGGCATGGCGCCGCGCTCCTTGAGGTTTTGCACGAGGGCTGCCACCGTTGACGCCTTCTGGCCTATTGCCACATAGATACAGTAAACGGGTTTGCCAGCCTCGTAGAACGACTTCTGGTTGATGATGGTATCTATTGCGATAGCGGTCTTACCAGTCTGGCGGTCGCCGATGATAAGCTCACGCTGTCCTCTACCGATAGGAATCATGGAGTCAACAGCCTTGATACCCGTCTGCAGAGGCTCCTTTACCGGCTGACGGTATATCACACCTGGTGCCTTACGGTCAAGGGGCATCTCGAAAGCGTCGGTGAGGTCTATGTCGCCACCGCCGTCGATAGCCTGTCCGAGGGGGTTGATGACGCGTCCCAGCATATTGTCGTTGACACGTATCGAAGCGATGCGCTTGGTGCGCTTCACTACCTGTCCCTCCTTGATACCGCTGGTAGGACCGAGCAGCACACAACCGACGTTGTCTTCCTCCAGGTTCATCACGATTGCCATCGTGCCGTTCTCAAATTCCAACAGCTCACTCGCCTCCGCATTACGCAGGCCGTAGATGCGTGCCACGCCATCGCCGACCGTCAGCACCGTACCCACCTCGTCGAAGTTGGCAGACGTTGAGATTCCCTTTAGTTGGTCAAGCAAGACCTGTGAGACTTCACTTGGTTTGATTTTATCTGACATTGTTTAGTTTATTGTTTTATTGGTTAAGGCGGCAACATCTCCGCCACTATTGACAGTTTTTCTTCAGATGAGGGCAGGTGACTATGCCATGCGGCACTCTCCTACCCCAACTGCTTGAGAATCCTGCTGAGCTGCGACTTCACCGAGGTGTCCATCCTGTAGGTGTCATATTCCAGCACGAAGCCTCCTATGATATCTGGGTCCACCTCCGTAGAAAATTCCACTGTTCCCTTGGTACGGTTTTCCACCATCTTGCGCATCTTCTGCTCTACGGCATCTGATACGGGAACTGCCGTAGTGAGCTTTCCACGGGTGATATTCTTCTGTTGACGGTAGAGCGTGACGTAGGCGTTGGCTATAAACTGCAGGACCGACTCTCGCGACTCTTGCAGTACGAGGGTTATAAACCTCTCGGTGACCTTGCCTACCTTACCTCCGGCAGCAACCTTTATGAGCTCCGCCTTTTGCTCGCGGGCTATCATGGGATTATCTACGGCATGTCGGAGCTCGGGTACCTTGATGAAACTCTCTGCCAGAGTCTGCATCTCCTGATACACCTGGTCCTCAGCCTTCGACTCCACGCTGCATTTCAGCAGCGCGCGGGCATACCTTACTGATATCACTCCTATATCCATAGTTCGCGTTACTGCTTGTCAACAGAAACCTCATCCAGCAGTTTGTCTATAAGCACCATCTGCGCCTTGTCGTCTGAAAGGTCCTTGCGTATCACCTTCTCAGCCACCATTACTGACAGCTGTGCCATCTCAGCCCTTATCTCACGCAGGGCAGACGCTTTCTCGGCGTCTATCTGCGCCTTGGCGTCGGCTATGAGGCGTGCTGCCTCCTCCTTCGCCTTGTCCTGGGCTTTCTCCACTATGGCATCGCGGGTGGCGGTAGCCTCTTTCAACAACTGACCCTGCTTCTCGCGGGCCTCACGCAGGATGGACTCACTTTCTTTCTGTATGTTGGCAAGCTTCTCGTTGGCCTCCTGTGCCTTACGCAGGCTGTCGTCAATGAACTGTTTGCGCTCATTGACCATACCCACGATGGCAGGAAAGCCAAACTTCCACAGGAGTGCAAGCACTACGAAGAACGTGATGCACATCCAGAAAAGCAAGCCGGTACTCGGAATCAACAAATCCATACGCTGTATAGAGTTTTCTTTTTGTTAGTTTATTCTTTCGTGAAAAGGTGTACGGCTTAGAAAGAGCACAGCAGAGCAATAACCGCACCAAACAGTGCAACACCCTCGATGAGGGCTGCAGCAACGATCATGTTGGTAAACAGTTTGTTCATCACCTCTGGCTGACGAGCCATAGCGTCCATAGCACTACCGCCAATCTTACCGATACCAATACCTGCACCGATAGCTGCGAGACCAGCGCCGAGACCAGCGCCCAACTTAGCAATACCTGCAGCTGCCTCAGCTGCCAAAATCATAGAAATCATAGCCTTAAAGTTTTAATTATAAATTAGTTTATTATTGTTATTTTCGATAATTCGTAATGTCGTTATGACGTTATGTCGATACTACTCTTCTTCTGGGTGTATCCTTGCCAGTCCGATGAATGTTGCCGACAGCTGTGTGAACACCATCGCCTGGATGAAGCATACGAGGCACTCCAGCGTGAGCATGAAGACGCTCATCAGCATACTCACCGCGCCGAGTCCTGCCAGCATGCCGTAACCCATCGTGGCAGCCACGAATATCACGCACGTGATGGACAGCGCTATGGCATGTCCCGCCATCATATTGGCAAAGAGACGGATCATCAGGGCAAAGGGCTTGGTGAATATTCCCACAAACTCTATCAGGGGCATCAGCGGTATGGCTTTCAGCGCCAGTGGCACCTCGGGCCAGAATATGTCCTTCCAGTAGTGCTTAGAGCCAGAGAACTGTGTTATCACAAACGTGCAGAATGCCAGGAAGAATGTGCAGGCGATGTTTCCCGTCAGGTTACCCCCAAACGGTGGGAACGGTATGATGCCGAATACGTTGGCAAAGAAGATAAAGAAGAAGCACGTCAGCAGGTACGGCATATACTTCTCGTAGCCCTTGCCTATGCTTGGCTTTATCATGTTGTCCACCACGTACATCACCAGCATCTCTATAAATCCTACGAAGCCCTTTGGAGCTTCATCACTTGGTTTACGATTTTTATACCAACGCGCTGGTAACAAGATGATTAAGAGCAGCAAGAAAGAGTCAATGAACAATACGCACACCGTCTTCGTGATACTGATGTCAAGTACGCTCTGCTCCACGTCTCCCACCTTCTCCACTATCTTGCCAGCGTTAGGTCCTTCCTCTGCTATCGTCAGTCCTTCGTACACCTTTCCCTCGAGTATCTTGTCACTGAGGAATACGTGCCATCCCGTAGAACTGTGGACTATCACGGGCAGCGGTATAGCCACGGCGTTCTCGTGACTGCCTATGATGTGCCATTCGTAGGAGTCCTTTATATGTCCCAGCACGGTGCCATTGACGTCAACCTTGCCTCCCTCCTCACTGGCCATTGCGGGCGTGAGGCACAGCATTACGGCTGCCAGGCAAAGTATGTATTTCAGTTTCTTCATTGTATAATTGACCTATCAATGTTTTAATATTATCGAGATAATCACCATCGCCACGTACATCAGCGTGAATGCGAGGCAGAATGTTACCGCCTCCTCGTGCGTATACTGTGCAAAGAGCATGTAGAGTGCCACTACCGTCAGCGCCATCACAAATCGTATCGACGCCATGATGAAGTAGTATGTCACCGCCCTCTCAGGTTGGTATCTCTGTACCGCTCTCAGCCCCACCACCCATGCGTATATGAGTAATGTGTAGAAGAATACGGAGAAAACGAGCCAGGGCCACATGTTTTTTTTTGCGCTCTTCCTGCTTTTATGCGCTTTCGCGCTCTATGCAGAGTGACACGTCGTTGTGCAGCACTTCCACAAAACCGCCTGCCACATGTATCTCTTCCACCGTTCCCTCGGCGTTGGTGTATGCCACCTTACCCTCGGTGAGGGCTGATATCAGCGGTGCGTGGTTTTGCAATATCTCCATCGCGCCGAGCACGCCAGGCACTTTCACGCTGGTCGCCTCGCCCTCGTAGAGGACCTTCTCTGGTGATACTATCTTCAGTTTAAGCATTCTTTCTTACCTTTTTTTATAAGGGGGGATGATTGCATTTGTCCTTTTGGGTCAAAGACTGTACTTACCCCTGTGCCTGGGCAAGGAGTTTCTTACCCTTCTCTATGGCCTGCTCTATGGTACCCACGTTGAGGAACGCCTGCTCTGGCAGGTCGTCGAGTTCGCCGTCGAGGATCATGTTGAATCCCTTGATGGTATCCTCTATGCTCACCATCTCACCCTTCACGCCAGTAAACTGTTCTGCTACGGCGAATGGTTGTGAGAGGAAGCGCTGCACGCGGCGTGCGCGGTTTACAGTCAGCTTGTCCTCGTCCGAGAGCTCGTCCATACCGAGTATGGCGATGATGTCCTGCAGCTCTTTGTACTTCTGGAGTATCTGCTTCACCCTCTGTGCGCAGTCGTAGTGTGCCTTGCCCACCACGAGTGGGTCGAGTATGCGTGACGTACTGCCCAGTGGGTCCACAGCGGGATATATACCAAGCTGTGCTATGCTTCGTGACAGCTCCGTAGTAGCGTCGAGGTGTGTAAACGTTGTAGCTGGAGCAGGGTCGGTAAGGTCGTCGGCAGGCACATACACAGCCTGTACCGATGTGATAGAACCCGTCTTCGTTGACGTGATGCGCTCCTGCATCGTACCCATCTCTGATGCCAGTGTAGGCTGATAACCTACGGCTGATGGCATACGTCCCAGCAGGGCTGATACCTCAGAACCTGCCTGGGTGAAACGGAATATGTTGTCGATAAAGAACAGTATGTCGCCACCCTGATCACGGAACTCCTCCGCCACCGTCAGTCCTGACAGCGCTACTGATGCACGTGCGCCAGGTGGCTCGTTCATCTGTCCATATACCAGCGTAGCCTGTGACTTCTTCAGCTCCTCGGGGTCCACGAGTGAGAGGTCCCACTTGCCCTCGGCCATAGCCTCCTTAAACTTGTCACCGTACTTGATAACGCCTGACTCTATCATCTCACGTATGAGGTCGTTACCCTCACGTGTGCGCTCGCCCACACCGGCAAACACTGAGAAACCGTTGTTACCACCCTTGGCGATGTTATTGATGAGCTCCATGATGAGCACCGTCTTACCCACGCCGGCACCACCGAAGAGGCCTATCTTACCACCCTTCAGGTATGGCTCCAGCAGGTCGATGACCTTGATGCCCGTAGGCAGCATTTCCTTCGTAGTTGACAACTCCTCGTACTTCGGAGCCTCGCGGTGGATGGGATAAGGATTGTCCTTGGCAAGCGGTGCCATGCCGTCGATAGGCTGACCTATCACGTTGAGCATACGGCCCTTCATCTGTTCGCCAGAAGGCATACTGATAGGAGCACCCGTAGGCGTCACCTCCAGACCGCGCTGCAGTCCGTCGGTATTATCCATAGCGACAGCGCGCACGGTATCCTCACCGATGTGCTGCTGTACCTCTATCACGAGGTCGCGGCCGTCGGCACGTTTTACTACAAGGGCATCATGGATTTTAGGCAGCACTTTCTCTGCATCCTGTCCTTCTGTGTCGAAATACACATCGACAACCGGACCAATAATCTGAGAGATGTGTCCAATGATCTGCGACATAATATTTTTGTGTTTAAAGTTATTTTTTCGTTTAGAACGATTGTATTAGTGACCGCAAATTTAGCAAAAGTTTTTGAAACTACAAATTTTTCTTGACAAAAATCACACTTTTAATGAAAAATTCTTGCAAATTACAACAATTATATCTAACTTTGCCCACAGTATAGATTTCGTGTTTTTGTGTTTTTCGAAACGAAATCGCCTCGGAGGTTGATGCGTCCTGTATCAACCTCTTTTTTCGTTTACATGTACAGTTTTTCCCCTTTTTTCTTGCTGATATTAAAAAAATGTATTATTTTTGTGTCCGAATTATATTACACACCACACATTACTCACCAAAATTAGTGTATGACAATACTCATCACAGCAATCCTCCTGGTAAGCCTCTTACTGATAGCCACTGAGCGGCATACTCACATCAACAAGGCAGCAGTCGCCGTCTTTGCGTGCACACTGGGATGGGTGCTGTATATCAGTTTCGGTGCCGACTTTGTCGAGAGGCAGCACATGGCTGACTACAGGTCGTTTCTCGACGGCATACAGCCCAACAGCCTCGCCGTCAAGCAGTATATCGCCAAGAGCATCTTCCTGCCCTACCTCGGTCAGGCGGCTGCCGTAGTGCTATTCCTGCTTGCCACCATGAGTATCGTCAATATACTCCATACCAACGGCTGTTTCGACTTCCTCACCCTGTGGATGCGCACGCGCAACAGTCGGCTGCTCTTGTGGAAGCTCACGGCGTTCACCTTCTTCCTCTCAGCCAATCTCGACAACATCTCCACCATCGTGCTGATGCTCACCGTCACCAATAGCATACTGCCCCGCACCAAGGACCGCAAACTCTACGGCACCATGGTGCTCCTGGCTGTCATCTTCGGCGGTGCCCTCACCGTCATCGGCGACCCTACGGGCCTCGTCTTGTGGAACAAGGGCGCCATCACGGCATCCGACTACACCCTCTCCATGGCCATACCCTGTGCCCTGGCGTGGATTATCCCCACGGCGCTGGTCAGCCTGCGCCTGCGTCCCAACGTCGATATAGAGCGCCCCACCCTGCCCTATCGCGGCGACGACACCAACCTCCGTGTATGGCAGCGCTTCGTGATGTTTCTCGTAGGCATCGGCGGACTGTGGTTCATACCCACCTTCACCACCATCACGCAGTTGCCTCCGTTCCTCGGAGCCCTCTGCACCCTCAGCCTCCTGTGGATCGTCAACGAGGTGTTCAACCGTTCCCTCTTCGACAACCACAAGCGTCGCATCAGTTTCGACGACACCCCTCAGAAGATGCAGTACAACACCATACAGCAGATACTATATATAATAGGTGTAATGCTTGCCCTCGGCGTAGTCACCGAGACGGGTGCCATCAGCTGGTTTGCCAATCAGATAGACACCCTCATCGGCAACATCTGGATAATAGGCATCATCACGGCGTGCATCAGCACCCTGCTCGACAGCTTCGCCTCATGCCTCACCATGGTATCCTTGCATGACGTATCCGACACCATATCCTACTACTCCGTAGGCGGAGCATACTGGAAGGTGCTCTCCTTCGGCACCGCCGTAGGCGGCAGCATACTCGCCGTAGGCTCCATCAGCGGCATCATCATGATGCAGATGCAGGGTGTCAGCCTCAAGTGGTACTTTAAGCATATCACCCCCCTCACCCTCCTCTCAGGCATCATCGCCTTCGTGGTACTGTGCCTGCAGCTGACGGCTTGACAATTCACAGTTCACAATTCACAGTTCACAATTCACAGTTCACAATTCACAGTTCACAATTCACAGTTCACAATTCACAGTTCACAATTCATAATTCATAATTAAAGGTTTGAGGCACTCAGGAACACGAATGTGATGAGCGAATAGCGAATACCGTCTTTAACTCCTTAACTCCTCTAACTCCTTTAACTCCTAAAAAAGAATATGAGCAAAATAAAGACAATCGGAATAATGACATCAGGCGGCGATGCCCCAGGCATGAATGCCGCCATACGTGCCGTGACGCGTGCAGGCATCTGCAACGGCTTCACCATCAAGGGCATATACCGCGGATGGGAAGGCCTCATACACGGAGATATCAAGACCTTCACCACGGAGGACGTATCAGGCATCATCACCCTCGGCGGCACCATACTCAAGACGGCACGCTCCACCGAGTTTCGTGAGTACGAAGGCCGTAAGAAGGCCTACGACACCATGGTGCGCGAAGGCATCGACGCCCTCGTCATCATCGGCGGCAACGGCTCCCTCTCCGGCGCCCGCGAGTTCGCACAGGAGTTTGACGTCTGCTGCATCGGCCTGCCAGGCACCATCGACAACGACCTCTACGGCACCGACTCCACCATAGGCTACGACACCACCATGAATACCATCATGGAGTGCGTCGATCGCATACGCGACACCGCCCAGTCCCACGAGCGCATATTCTTCGTCGAGGTCATGGGACGCGATGCCGGCTTCCTTGCCCAGAACAGCGCCATAGCCTGCGGTGCCGAGGCAGCCATCATACCCGAGGAGGAGACCGACGCCGACCAGCTCGCCGAGTTTATGAAGCGCGGCATACGCAAGTCCAAGAAGTCATGCATCGTCATCGTCTCCGAGTCGCCCAAGTGTGGCGCCATGTACTACGCCGAGCGCGTCAAGAAGGAGTTTCCCGAGTACGACGTGCGCGTATCCATACTCGGCCACCTGCAGCGCGGCGGCAGCCCCACGGCACGCGACCGCATCCTCGCCAGCCGCACTGGCGTAGGAGCCATCGAGGCCATCATGCAGGGACAGCGCAACGTCATGATCGGCGTGCGCAACAACGAGGTCGTCTATGTGCCCTTCTCCGAGGCCATACGCTCCGACAAACCCATGGACAAGAAACTATTCACCGTACTCAACGAACTAAGTATATAATTATGGAGTTGACAAGTTGTTTGAGGCACTCGGTATTGTCTTTAACTCCTTTAACTCCTTTAACTCCTTTAACTCCTAAAAAAAATCAATCTATATGAAACATCTATTCATTTCACTCAGCCTGTTGCTCGCAGCAGCAACAGCATCAGCTGCCGACTACAGCAGTTTCTACAAGGATCTACCCATCAGCATAGCACAGGCAGAACAGCCCGTCTTCAAGGACGCACGCGTGGACATCACCGACTACGGCGCTAAGGGCGACGGCATCTTCGACTGCACACGCATTCTGCAGAACACCATCGACAACCTCGCTGCCAAGGGCGGCGGTCAGGTATATATACCTGCAGGCTCATGGCTCATCTCGCCTATCACCCTCAAGTCGGGCATCAACCTCCACCTCGCCAAGGGTGCCATGCTCATCCTCACCCCCGACCGCACCAAGCACCTCAAGCAAGGCGCTACCAAGCCCATGCACGGCATACAGGCGCTCGGCTGTAACAACGTAGCCATCACCGGTCAGGGCATCATCAACGGCAACGGCATATACTGGCGCGCAGCCAAGCGCTCCAAGTACTCCGCTACAGAGTGGGAGCAGCTCAAGGCACTCGGCGGCACCACAGCCATGAAGGGCAACGAGGAGATATGGTACCCCTTCAACCTCAAGTCACTCCCCAACTTCGATGAGTCAGTAGCCCACCAGGAGGCACTCCGCCAGTCAGTAGTATATTTCCAGGGCTGCCAGAAAGCCCTCGTGCAGGGTGTCACCATCATCGACTCACCCAAGTTCCAACTCGAACTCGAGGACTGCACCGACCTCACCGTTGACGGCATCATCGTCAACTGCCCATGGAACGCCCAGAACGGCGACGGCATAGTGCTCAAGACCAGCCAGAAGGTGCTCATCGTCAACAACACCATCGACTGCGGCAACGACGGCATCTCGCTCAAGGCAGCCACCGGCAAGCGTGCCTTCGACCACAAGCCCATGAAGGACGTCATAGTAGCCAAGAACATCGTGCTCTACGCCCATGGCGGCTTCGACATCGGCTCTGAGTTTGCCTCTGGCATCAGCAATGTGTGCGTGTATAAAAACACCCTCGTCAACACCGAGACAGGCCTGCGCTTCAAGAGCTACACCAGCCGCGGCGGCAAGACCGACAACATCTACATCTGGGACACACTCCTCGACAAGGTCAAGGACGAGGCTATCGGCTTCCAGACCGACTACATCAACGAGGCCATCTACAAGACCGAGGGCGCCCAGGGCAACGACTGGATACCTGAGTTCCAGGGCATCCACATCTACAACCTCACGTGCAACAAGGCACGCATAGGCATCAGCGCCAATGGTGCACGCGGCACAGTTCACGATATCGACATCCACGACTGCAACATCACCTATACCGATGTCAACACCGACATAGACCCCAACTGTGACATCAGCGTGAAGAACGTAACACTCAGAAAGTTCTAAACTTTCTTAGTTAAGATACTATTAAAAAAAACATTCACCCGTGCAGGCTCTTGTGTGTCCTACACGGGTGAAACTTTTAACTGTGCACTGTGCACTGTGAATTACTCTCCATCGTCCTCCTTCTTTGGCTTCTCAGCCAGATCGACGATCTTGTAGCTGAAGCCCGTGCCAGAGATGGAGCGTGAGCTCAGACCCGACATCTTGCCGTCAGCAGCACTC